>CAKZZO010000092.1 GCA_937885175.1 uncultured Treponema sp.
GCGGTCGTGCAGGATGCACGAAATCGCAGTTTTGCCAACGGCAAAATCTGCACATAATAAAAATTACACGGATGTAATTTTTATCATGCCTTCTCGTATTTAAGTATAAAATCTGCTCATTATGCCGTCCATAAATTATAAAACCTTTTTTCATACATTTTTGTGCTTTTTTTGTATAAAAATCATTTTAAATATGCTCATTTAGTGATAAAATAAACTTAAAATGGATGCACTAAGCACAAAAAGACAGCAGTTCCTCAGAAGGCGGGAAAAGCCACTCACTTTTGGATTCGCGGCGGTGGCGGACTTCACTTCCTACATCGGGCAGGAATACCTGGCGGGAATCATGCAGGCAACGAGCGACTACGGGGTGAACCTGATTACCATGGCGGAGGCAGTGCACCATTCCCTTTTGAGCGAGAACGACATGCTTCCTCAGTTCCTCACAAAAATGCAGTTCATGCGTCCTCCGCTGTTAGATGGACTGGTTACCTGGGCATCTTCCCTGTGCGAGTATCTGGATGCGGAAAAAGTTCAGGCTATCTTCTCATCGCTCAAACCGCTACCCATGGTGGACATCGGCTATCTGGACATTCCGGGAGTTCCCAGCATCCGTATAGACAACAGCCTTTCCATGCACCATATCGTAAGCCACCTGGTGCAGGTGCACGGTTTTTCACGCTTTGCATTCATCGGCAGCCGCTATTCCAAGCCTCACCTCAGCCGCCTGGAATTCTACCGAAAAGAACTGAAAGACTTTTCCATTCCCTGTAAGGAAAGCAGCATTTTTCTGGCGGATTCACTGGACGCAGGGGACGTGGCGGAAGAGGTGGAGGCCCTGCTCAAAAAGCATGGAGACACGCAGGCAATCGTCACCTCCAGCGACATCATTGCATCTCAGGTCATCATTGAACTGGAAAAGCGGGGCATATCCGTTCCCGACGACATTGCGGTAACGGGATACAACAATCAGCTGGTAGGCATCACGTCTTCTGCTCCCATCACCACCATTGACCTCGTGTATTTTAAGCGCGGCTACGAGGCAGTGGAACTTCTGATTGACCGCATCATGCAGCCGGAAGCACCGATAGCAGCAAGGCTCGTAGGTACAAAACTCATCATACGGCAAAGTTGCGGCTGCTTTGAAGATTCCGTCCTGCAAGCATTGCACCTGCGGAAAAAAACGTTGCTGCCCCTCCCGCAAAAAGATGCCGACAAAGCTGCGCTCATGTCCTATCTTACGACCGTCACTTGCCATGCCTTTCCCCGTGAGGATGCTTCCATCCACAAAAGTCTTGCCCAGGCACTGTACGACGACCTCTTTACGCCATCTGCCTTTCTTGCCACAAAGACACCGCCCCAAACGCTGGTCTTTTTCCGCAGACTGCTCAAAAAACGCCATAAAACAGAATGCAGGGCCCAGCAATGGGAAGACTGCATTTCCCGTCTGAGGACACTTACCCTTCCCCTTCTTACGGAAGAAAAGCGGGAAACCTTTGAAGACATCTGCAATGCCCTCCGCACGCTCCACGCTTTTTCGCTGCAATATGACATAACGGCAAGCAGGAGTTCCAGTCAGACGGGCATGACGCATCTTGCGCTGAGCCTTGCAAACGTGGAGTCAATCAAGCAGCTGGAAAATGTCCTCGCCTTTAAGTTGAGTGAACTAAGCATTCCGGGAATCGTTCTGGCACTCAGTCCCTACCTGACCGAACGGCTCAGCCCCGCAAGCATAGAAATCATCATACCAAGCCAGCCTCTTCATGACGAAAAAAAGACCGCCGAAAAAATACGGGAGCCGCACCTTTTTCCCCAGTCAGTGCTTTCCCGAGGCAAACGTTTTTCCGTAACACTGGAACTGCTTTTCCACAGCGGCCGCTACATCGGCTATGCCTATTTCTTTTCTGGCGGGGGAAACCTGGCATTTTATGACGACGTAAAGGAACTTTTAAGCCAGACACTCTACAAACTGTATCTTGCAGAAGGAAAGACAAAGCCCCATGCGCTCATCATCACAGACCGTGCAAAACTCACCAAAAGCATTTCCCTTAGTCAGAGCCAAGCCGTCAAGCCCGGAAAATTACAGGCAAAAGACATTCTGGACTATTTGATTGACCATTTGGGCGAGATGTGCAACCTGGACAAAATGTCGGCGCATTTTTCATTAAGCCGCAGCCATTTAACCCGCCGCGTAAAGGCACTCACCGGACACAGCGTCCAAAGCCTGCATGAAATGCTCAAAATTGAACAGGCAAAAGACCTGATAAAAAGCGGAAACCTAAAGATGAACGACATCGCCAGCCGCCTCGGCTACGCAAATCCCAATTATTTTTCCAACGTTTTCAAGAAAGTAACGGGTTTAAGCCCCCTTTCATGGGCAGAAAGAAACAGACACTAGGAGGGGAGAGCCCTCCCCTGCGCCCGCACTTTCGTTGCGGTCTACCCCTCCTGCGGGGCGGGCAGCCGTCTTTTCAGCCCCGCAACGCCCCAAAATTTTCCGGCAGGGGTGCAGTCACCGTAAGCACTTGGCCGGTAAGCGGATGAGGAAAGGCAAGCCTATGGGCATGGAGCATAATCCGCCTGTAGGATTCGCCGCCGTAGAGCCTGTCTCCCAGAATGGGAAGCCCCGCGCTTGCCAAATGCACCCGAATCTGATGGGTGCGTCCCGTGTGCAGGCGGCAGTCCACATAGGCAACTTTTTTTCCATCCAGCAGGCCTTCCCCCGCAAGAAAAAACTCCGTCTTGGAATAGAGACCGCCCTCTTTTTCTGCAACCGCTCCCCACTTGGCCGCCTGCGACTTGGGGCTTATTCTTCCCATGTACATCTCCACGGAAAATTTCTGCTGCCGCAAAAAGCGGCTGCCGCCATTCCCGCCACCTGCACAGACCACGGCACGGTAGCATTTTTGCACCTCATGCCTTTCAAACATATCGTGGCAGGCGGCGTTTACGCTTCTTGCCTTGGTAAAGAGCATTACGCCGCTGGTCTCCCGGTCAAGGCGATGCATGATGCCCACATAGGGAGGATTTTTCATGGCGGGATGCTCCCGCTTTTGCTTTTCAAAGAGATAGCGCACCAGAGCGGCATGCAGATTGTCGCGGCTTTTCACCATGCCTGCCTCCACGGGAAAAAAAGCGGGCTTATTGACCACCAGAATTACGTCATCCTCGTAGAGCAGGTCGCGGGCAGTCACCTCAAAGGCAATGTCGTCAGGCTGTTTTTCGTAAAAAATTTTTTCTTCGTCAATAAGGACAGTAAGACGCCCTCCTGCCCGCACCATTGCAGAAGGATTGCGGCACTGTTCCCCGTTTAGGCTTACCATGCCCGCCATAATGAGGCGGCGGATTTTACTGTTTGAAATTGCAGTTTTTAGCTGGGCGGGCAAAAGCGTCCGCAGCATCTCGTTAAGCCGTGCGGCTCTCTGAGCGGCAAAAACAAGTGTCTTCATAAGCGATGCAGCAGGGATTGGAGGGGCGGCCGTGCCGTACCGCGCAAGCGGTATGAAACCCCGCAAAGCCCGGCCGCCCAAAGGCGGGCTGCCCTAATATCCCAGTTCTTCTCCACAAAGGACAATCTTAATTCTGCCCTTGGTCTTGCAGATGCGGGTCTTTACAAAAACAGCGCAAATGTCGCGTTCGTCCACCTTCAGGCGTTTTGCATTCAGGGGAGCGGCCACGGTGAGCGCGCGTTTTTCCAGGTCAGCCTCGGACGCAACCACTTTGTTCATGCCCACAAGAGCCACCACCGACTTGGGGCCAAAGGTAATTGCAGCAACGCGGTTTCCGTTTCCATCAATATTGAAAAGCACGCCGTCTTCGCTGACAGCATTAAAACTGGTGAGGAAAACATCTGCCGTAAAGCCCTTGCGCATGACTTCATAGCGTTCCTCAGGAGTCTTTGCCGTGTCGCGGTCAATCAGGGCAAAATCCCCCGCCTTTACTTTTGCCAAAAGTCCGCTCTGCTCCACGGAGACCGAGCCGCCCCATGCAACGGAAGATTTTGCGGGAATTAAGGACAAAGCCTTTTGGGCGGCTTCATCTTTTGTAGGCGCATAGTATGCGTCAAATCCACGTTTTTTTAGTGCGGCAATCAGTTTTTCCACACGTTCATTCGTTTGTGCCATGATATCATCTCCTATGATAAAAACTGACGCTATTTCAGGCAGTATTTATCTTGCTCTCCTGCTTTATTTTTGGTCAAAGGTCACGTTTTCGCAGTGCACCAGGTTTTGCCAGGCCTTGTCGCGCTTTTTCTCTTTTGCCTTGTCCGTATAGGAAACAAAGCGCACATTCTTGAAGGAAGAATCCCGCAGGTTCACCAGTGCTTCCCAGCCCATGGTATTTACGCCCCGCCCCACCTGAGCAAAAGATATGTCTTCAAAATGCAGATTATAGGCAGGAAAATGACGGTCGCTTTCCAGACAAATGGTATTCATGCCTACGCCATATACGCTGCAGTTCCGTATGGTCATGTCATGGAAGACTGCCCCCAATTTATTTCCACTGCTCTCATTGTCGTAGGACGTGGTGATGAGGAAGGCCTGCTTTGCCTCGGCAATCGCATTGTTTTCAAAAAGCACATCCCAGGCACCGCCGCCGGTAACCGCATTTGACTTGCAGCGGAAGGGCACATCCGTGTGGCTAAAAACATTGCCGTAAATGTGCACGTCGCTCATGCCCAAAGCCGTGTGGCTTCCAAAGGAAACGCCACCGTGCCCATGGTGAATATAATTGCCAAAAATACGGACATTCGTCACCGCCTGCTCGCCACTCGTAAAGGCCGCTTCGCCTATGCCGGCACTAAAGACAATGGAATCATCTCCCGTGTCGATAAAATTATTCCAGAGCGCAACATCCTTTGAGTGAATCAACCCGATGCCGTCTCCGTTGTTGCAGTCGTAGGTCATTTCAGTAATGCCCGTCACCGAAACAGCTTCTGAATCCAAAATGTTCAGCGTATGGTTGGAAGGATTTCTCAGCGTAATGCCGCTTACAAAAAGCCCCTTTACGTTTCTGAGCAAAAGCATGGTAGAACGAGTACCATAGGCGTTTTTCTTTTCTGTATCGGTCGCCGTCTCAGGGCTTTTGCCGCTCATGGCAAGCACCGCTTTGCAGGATGATGCGCTCAAAATGCCATCCCGATACACGTCCTTGGCGTTTGAATGGCGATATTTTCGCAAACGGAAGGCGTCTTTGTCAGGCAAGGCCAGGCTTTCCAGATTCGGATCCCCGTCCTCGCTGTAGTACTGCACTGCACGGTCCAGCTTCTTTCCGTCCGCGCTTATATACACCCAGCCGTTTCCGTCTATCACACCCTTTCCCGTAATGCGGATTTCTTCTGCCCCGTCCACATTCACAAGACCGTAGTAGCGTTTGTCCGTGCGGTAGGGATAGAGCAAAAAGCCAAAGGCATACTGGTCTGCAAAAGGCGTTCCCACAATCTCGCCGTCTATCTGCAATGTCATGTGACTTTTGAGGCGGAAGGGCGCAGCAACAAAAGTACCGGCGGGCACAAGCACAACCCCCTGCTTCGGACAATCATCAATCGCCTTTTGTATTGCCCCGGCATTCTGCGCCGCAAGGGATTTTAACTCCTCTTCATCAGAAGGAAGTGTCTGCTCAGCCTTTGCGCCATAGGCAAGAATATTCAGCACAGCGGACGGCGGGGTAAGCGTGGTAACGGTAATCTCCTCTGACTGAAAAAGCACCTTACCCTTTTTGTTGAGGGCGGCTACACGAAAGGTATAGGCTGTCTCCGCAGACAAGGAGTCCACGCAGTAGGATGTAGGCTCCAGACGCACCATGTCAAAACCGACGCGCTTTTTTGTGTAATAGTTATAGAAAGAATCGCGATATAATGCCGTCATGGGATTAATTCGCGCGTAATTTTGTGCGGCGGTTTCTGAAAGACGCTTTCCGTTTACGAAAACCACATAGTCAAACGGCACATTTTTGGAGGATAAGGCAGCACGGTCTGGCGCATCCCATACAAGATAGACCTTGGAGTCTGTAAGCCCCATAGGAGGAATGCGCAGGCCGCTTATCCCAGCAGTCTCAGCAAAAGAGGCTGTCGTACACCCTGCAAAAAAAGCGGTCAGTAAAAATCGACGGACAAAATTCATAGGCTCAGTACATTAGGCGTGGCAGATTTTTTTCTGACATTCCTTGTAAATTTCGGAAGTCTTTGCAACAACGTCAGCAGGAATGCTCTTGATGTTGGGGTCACCAGCCAGGTTGTTTGCCTTGAGCCAGTCACGGACAAACTGCTTGTCGTAGCTTGCGGGGCTTGTTCCCACTTTGTATGTGGCAAGATTCCAGAAGCGGCTTGAGTCAGGAGTAAGCACTTCGTCAGCCAGAACCAGATTTCCGTCTTCATCCAGACCAAATTCAAACTTTGTGTCTGCAATGATGATGCCGTTTTTGTAGGCATGTTCATAAGCCTTGTTATAGATGGCAAGGGCGGCCTTTTCAATCTTGCCTGCCAGGTCCGCACCGATATCGTTCTTCATGTAGTCAAGAGACACGTTGATGTCGTGGCCTTCTTTTGCCTTGGTGGAGGGAGTGACAATGGGTGTGTCCAGTCTTTCTGCCAGATTGTAGTCGCGGTCAAAATGTACTCCTTCCGGGAGTTTTCCGTTTTTGAGGGCATCGTACATTGAGCCAAACATATATCCGCGGACGATAACTTCATAGGGAATCATCTTGAGCTTTTTGACCAGAATCGTGCGGCCTTCATACTCAGGCTTTTGGAATTCTGCGGGCATATCCTTCAGGTCTGAAGAAATCATGTGGTTCTTTACGATGTCCTTGGTGTAGTCAAACCAAAAATTTGAAAGCGCATTCAACACCTTGCCCTTATCGGTGATGAGCGTGGGGAGAATCACGTCAAATGCAGAAAGGCGGTCAGTAGTAACGATGACCATGCGTCCGTCTTCCAAATCATACACTTCGCGGACTTTGCCGCTGATAATCTTTTTCATGTCAAAAACCTCGTTCCTACAGTAAAGCGGATTTTGCAGATTTTTTCAATAGAGAACGTTTGACAGTTCAGGGTCTCCGCATTATAGATATCGATCTTGCATATCGGCTGGACAAATGAAATGTATGAGCAGCAAAAAGGCTACCGTTGCAGCGT
>CAKZZO010000093.1 GCA_937885175.1 uncultured Treponema sp.
TACGCTCAACCGCGGGGCTTGCTTGACACGCTGCAACGGTAGCCTTTTTGCTGCAGCTACATTTCATTTGTCCAGCCGATATGCAAGCTCGATATGTATAATGCGTTTGCCCTGAAAAGTGCATTACATGGCAAACGCTTTAAGTTTATTTTTTAATAATTTTAAGAATTCTAAGACTGTTTTAGGAATTCGGGTTTATACTTTTAGTATGCGTGTATTGTTGGTAGAAGATGAGGAACGTTTGTCCCAGGCTCTGGTGGAGATTTTCAAGAAAAATCGTATTGGTATTGATGCTGTCCTAAACGGCAACGATGGTTTGGAGTATGCTCACAATGACACTTACGATGTCCTGATTCTGGACATCATGCTGCCGGGAATTGACGGTATCTCCCTGCTCAAAATCCTGCGTTCCGAGCACAACAACGTGCCCATTATTCTCCTCACTGCAAAAGATGATGTTGCCGACCGTGTGCATGGACTTGACTGCGGCGCAGATGACTACCTTACAAAACCTTTTGCCACCGAAGAACTCCTTGCCCGTGTCCGTGCCTTGGGGCGTCGCCGTGGAGAAATCAAAACGGAAAAAAACAACATTTGGCGACATAACGCTGAGCAAGACAAACTGCGAGTTGCAGACAGAAGGTGAAAAATCCATAAAACTCTCGCTCAAAGAGTATCAGATTCTGGAAATGCTCTTTGACCATCCCCATCAGATTATCACTAAGGAGCGTATCATCGAAAAAATCTGGGGTGGCGACAGCAATGCGGAATACAACAATGTGGAAGTATACATTTCCTTTATCCGCAAAAAAATGGAAAACCTCGGCGTAAAGGCACATATTCGTACTGCACGTGGCATCGGCTATTCCCTTGAAGATAATGCACGATAGCGTTATGCTAGGCATATGAAGAGTATTTCCCGTCTTCGCAGAAGCATTATTTTCAGTATTGTTTCCGTTCTTGCCGCCATTCTTGCCTTGGGCATAATCATACTGAACGTATCGCTTTTTCAGCGGGAAAAAAATGAGACGATGGAATTCCTGCAGACCATGGCCCGTAACGATGGCGTTGCTCATCCAGGTTCGCCAACTCGCTTGCATCGTTTGTTCCGCAATTTTCCCAATCTGATTGATGCCGTATCTGTTTTGAATGCTGAAGATGACTCCGCCGACAGTTTTTTTCCTGTCCGTCTGGAGGCTGTCGGCTTTCGCAATGCCTTTGCTGTCAGAGTATCAGAAAAAAATCAGATTACCCATGTGATTCACCTGCGTCCCCTGGTCTTTACGGAAGAAGAAGTGCGCAAAATCGTCCAGAAAATTCTTTCAAAGGACGATGACAAGGGACTGACGATGGGAATGCTCTATTATGTTGAAAAGTTGCCCCAGAATGAGCGCCTCATATGCATTGCCAACATGCAGGGCGACATCAGGGTGTTTCATGTGCTCATCATATATTCTATTGCCGTCTACCTTCTTGCCCTTGGTCTGGCAACTCTTTTTGCATTTATGCTTTCGGCTGCTATTGTCCGTCCGGTAAAGGAGGCCTTCAAAAAGCAAAAGACATTTATTTCCGATGCAGGACACGAACTCAAAACTCCTATTGCCGTTATCGGTGCAAATGTTGACGTACTGATGGCAGACCATGGCGACAATAAATGGCTTCAGTACATCAAGGCTGAAAATCAGCGCATGGGGCTTTTGATAAAAGACCTGCTCTATCTTGCCCGTTCTGATGCTGACCGTGCACCTTTTGAACTCTGTCCTTTTGATTTTTCATCAGCGGTAACCAATTCCGTCCTTCCCTTTGAAAGTCTGGCCTATGAGCAGGGAAAGACAATGGAACTTTCAACAACAGAAGGTCTTACCTGTATGGGAAGTGAACAGCAGATAAAGCAGGTTGTTATGATTCTGGTGGATAATGCAATCAAAAATTCGGAACGGGGAGCCCTTATCCGTGTATCCGCATTTTTGGACGGAAAAAAACTGGTTATCAAAGTGTACAATACGGGGCAGGGCATCAAAAAAGAAGAGTATGAACGCATTTTTGAGCGTTTTTACCGTACGGATGAATCCCGCACCCGCGAAACAGGCGGCTATGGCCTTGGTCTTCCGATTGCGCGGACTATCGTGCAGGCACATGGCGGAACGATTTCCGTGACCAGCAAGTACGGTGAATGGGCGGAATTCATCGTATCTTTGCCCCGCGATTAGATACTAGCACAATCCTCTTTTTTTCTATAGAATATCTTCATTATGATAGAGAGAAACTCAGGTTTAGCAAATCTTACCGCGGGCTATCTGTTTCCGGAAATTGCCCGCAGACGACGTGAATATGCAGCATCCCATCCCGATGCAAAAATCATCAGCCTTGGAATCGGCAACACCACCGAACCCCTTTCAGAGCATATTGCAAAGGCCATGGCAGACTACGCTATGGGCCTGGCGACAAAAGAAGGATATTCAGGCTATGGTGACGAGCAGGGCATGACCGCCCTCCGCGAAAAAATTGCCTCTGTCTTTTACAAAGGAATGGCAGATGCTAGCGAAGTCTTTATTTCTGACGGTGCAAAATGCGACATTGCCCGCATTCAGACTCTGTTTGGCGCAAAGACAAAAATTGCCGTGCAGGATCCCGCATACCCCGTTTATGTGGACGGTTCTGTTGTGACTGGTGCTGCGGGAGCGGGCAAAAAAGACGGGTCAGGCTACGAAGGCGTTAGCTATCTTCCTTGTACGCCAGAAAACCACTTCTTCCCTGATTTGAGCAGTATTCAGCCTAACACGCTCATTTACTTCTGCTCTCCCAACAATCCAACCGGTGCGACTGCGACAAAGGAAGAACTTACCCGCCTTGTTGACTTTGCAAATAAAAATGGCTGCATCATCATCTACGATGCGGCATATTTTGCATTTATCCGTGACCCGTCACTGCCAAAGACCATTTATGAGATTCCGGGTGCACGTACCTGTGCCATTGAAGTGAATTCATTCTCCAAGCCTGCGGGCTTTACGGGAGTACGCTTGGGCTGGTCAATCGTTCCCAATGACCTCAAATTTGCTGACGGTAGTCTGGTCAATAAAGACTGGAACCGCATTATGACAACCCTTTTTAACGGTGCCTCAAATGTGGCTCAGGCGGGCGGTCTTGCGGCTCTGGACGAAAAAGGCCTTGCAGACATGAAGACGAGTGTAGACTATTATCTTGAAAACGGACGCCTCATCAAGCAGACGCTGGAAGGTGAAAATTTCAAGAAGAATGGCGTAGAAGTCTACTTCACTGGCAACGGTCCCTACGTGTGGACGAAATTCCCCGGCAAAAAGAGTTGGGATGTCTTTGATGTGATTCTTGACAAATGCCACGTAGTCACCACCCCAGGCTCAGGCTTTGGTCCTGCCGGCGAAAGTTTTATCCGCTTCAGTTCATTCGGTCACCGTGCTGACATTGAAGAAGCCTGCCGCCGTCTTGCAAAGCTGGAACTCTAGTTCCTCCTGCTGAAAGAAAAAATCCACGGATTTTTGAGAACGCTGTTTCCCATCTCCGTGGATTTTTTTTTTGCCTTTTTGATGATTTTTTTAGAGCCTTGTTTTGTAGCCCAGACTTAACTTGAATGCGGATGACCATGAGTCAGGCTTTAAGTCGGTAATCCTTGCCTGAAACATAGCGTGAACGGTACCAGAAAGCAGGGGAAAGGCGACAAAGGGAGAGACTTTTATGTGGTGGTCACTGTCTGTCATTACCGAGACAAAGTCCTTCAAATCCAAAAAGTTTTTGTTTACGTTTTGGGAAATCGCGCTGTCTTTTACCTTGTCGGTAACCGTCCATGTCACATGAAAACCAAAGGTGATGTTGTTATTCTTGACATATAGTTTGTCAGTAAATATAGAAAGATTCATACCCAGCGTATCATTTATGAAAATGAGTTTGTTGACTGTGTTTTCAGGAAAACTGAATAAACTCAGATGAGCCTGAAAATTTTCTGCCACAAAGCGGGGTTCTATCAGCAGGTAGATGTCCTTTGACTCAATTTTGTTGTCTGACCCGGCATGCAGGGGAAGGTTGGAAAATCCGCCTTGCAGAAAGAGGGAAGTGGTATACTTGTTTCCCAAAAGCAGCGTTACGCCTGAGTGCATGTAGAGCGTGTCTACCAAAAGGATAACGTCTTCATCTCCCCGCTTGGTTCCCATGGGAGCCCCGATACCAAGGGCAAAGTCCAGCGAAATCCATGACCGCACCATGCCGAATCTCCAGTCCAGATTGAGCTGGCGTTCATTTTCACTGTTTTCCTTGTTTACATAGAGAAAAGCACCCGTGGCTATTGGCTGAGAACCCATGTGCACGATATAGGAGCCGCCTACGCCGTAAAAAGGATATGCCGTTGATCCTTTCAGACCCAGCCAGCTTTCCGTAATCAGCGAGGTAAATGACTCCACTCCAAACTGACGCTGCAGGAACACATCGCTTCCAATTGGCTCAAATGTTCCCATAAAGAGATTGAAGTACTGAACTACACCAAGAAAGGGCTTTATGTAGGTGGCGGAAAGTTCATCAATGCAGAATGATGCATCAGTAGAAACGAAAGGTCCTTTGTCCACAATGTCGGATGTCTGCATGGAAAACTCTGTGCGTACCAAAAGATTGCGGGTCAGGTTCAACTGGCCGGCAAAATAGGTCTGAAAGCAGAGGGCGGGGGTAAAAGAATCCTCTGAACTGGAATAGAAATCACCTTTCATGCCTGCGTAGCCGCTGAAAAAGACTTCCGCCTGTGCAGAAAGAGTAAAAATGAGCAGCAAAGCTGTAATTACCGGTAATTTTTTCATATAACCCCCATGTTATAGAGAAAAATAGAGTACTCCGTACACAGTATCGGCATAAAAGTATACGAACTTTAGGCATTATTTGCAAAGGAAAAATTATTAAAATATCTTCAAGTTTCACTTGACTTTGGGGAAAGAACGGTTAAAATAGTTATATATGAGTGATTATCTTGATTCAAGTAACGAAGAGCTCCTGAAAGATTATTTTTCTGAAGCGGAACAAATGATTGATAATCTCGAAAGCAATATTCTTGCTATCGAAAGTGATCCTAATAATCACGATGCTATCGATGAAATCTTCCGTGCGGCTCATACATTAAAAGGAAACTCAGCGGCAGTTGAATTCTCTGAAGTTGCGCATTTTGCACACACCATGGAGGATTTGCTTGATGAAGTGCGTTCTGATAAAGTGCAGGTAAACGGTGATATCGTTGACGTGCTCCTTAACGCGCTTGATATGATTAAGACTATGCTCGAAAGCCGACAGAACGGCAGTGTTTATGAAGAGGGTGTTGAGGAACTTTCTGCCCGCATTAATGCCTTTATTCCTGGTAAGGGTGGTGCGGCTCCTGCGCCCAAGCCTGCGGTTACTCCTGCCCCTGCGGCAAGTGCTCCGGCAACGGCTTCCGCAGCAGTTCCCGCTACAATCGACCTTTCTGAGTATGAACTTACCGAACTCAAGCAGAATTGTGGTTCTGGCGAAAAACTCTGGCAGATTAAGGTCACCTTTGACGAAAACAATCCGATGAACAGTGTGGGCGGCATTCAGGTATTTGCCGCACTTAAATCATGCGGTACGGTTCTTAAAACAATTCCTGATTTTGACGCGCTCTATGAAGATAAATTCTGGAAGGATGTTACCTATTTCGTTTCGTCATCATCTACTGGCAGTCAACTGGAAGATGTTGCTTTCCTTGATGACGTAACATTGAGCACTGATGCACAGGATATTACAAATGCAACTGTAGGCGCTGGCGCGGCATCTCTTGCTCAGCCTGCTCCTGCAACGCCAGCGGCTTCCGTACAGGCGGCTCCTGCACCTGTTGTATCCGCTCCAACTCCTGCCGTTGCCCCGACACCCGATCCTGCTCCCGTAGCAGCGGCTCCTGCAGAACCTGAAAAAACAGCGGAAAGTAAGCCGTCGGCTGCAAAAGCCGCCCCAAAGCCTGCTGCGGATCATGCACAGAGTGCTGTTCTCCGCGTAGACTCAAAGCGTGTTGATTACCTTATGAACCTTGTTTCAGAAACGGTTATCACCAAGGCTGCATTCAATCAGGCGGCTCTGCAACAGACAGACCTGCTGGTGCAGTTTCAGACGCTTATTTCTTCTTATAAAGATAAGATTCACCGTATGTTTGAGCAGATGCCCCAGTATCTGGAGCAGATTCAGGAAGGTGTTTCTCTTAAAGATATCAAGGCAAACCTGCAGAATGACTTTGGTGATGTCACCAATCACTTTGACAGTTTTGAAGGCAAATTCAAAGAACTGGATGCTCGATTCCATTCTTCTACCCAAAACCTTGGACGCATTGCCGGCGAATTGCAGGAAGGCGTTATGAAAATCCGCATGGTTCCAATCAGCCAGATTTTCGACCGTTTCCCCCGTGTTGTCCGCGACCTGCAGAAAGATTTGGGTAAGAAAATCAACCTTATCATTGAGGGTAAGGAAACGGAATTGGACAAGACCGTTGTTGATGATTTGCTGGATCCCTTGATGCACTGTGTGCGTAACTCTTGTGATCACGGCGTTGAATCTCCTGAGGTTCGCCGTGAAGCGGGAAAGGATGAGACTGGTACCGTTTTGTTAAAGGCTGCCAACGAAGGCAACATGATTATCATTGACATTGTTGATGATGGTGCTGGTATCAATGTGGAAAAAGTTCGTCAGAAGGCAATTGACCGCGGGCTTATCCATCCGAACAAAGTTATTTCAGATCAGGAAGCGGCTCAACTTATCTTTATGCCGGGCTTCTCTACGGCGGCAAAGATTTCTAATGTGTCTGGACGTGGTGTAGGTCTTGACGTTGTAAAGACTATGATTGAAAAACTGAACGGTACTGTTCAGGTTACGTCAGAGCAGGGCAGGGGATCAAAATTCAGTATCCGCTTGCCGCTGACACTGGCAATTATCCAGGGACTTTTGGTTCGCGTTGGAACGGAAACCTATTCAATCCCGATTGCATCGGTTATCGAAAGTGTCCGCGTAAAGAAAGAGGAAATCAATACAATTGATAATTACGAAGTATTGAATGTTCGTAACGAAGTTATCAGCGTCTTGCGCCTGAGCCGACTGTTCGGTATCAGAACGGACGAAGATGGTGATTACTGCTTTGTAGTTATCGTTGGTTCTCAGGACAAGAAGATTGGCGTAATGGTAGATGCGCTCATTGGCGAGGAAGATGTTGTTATCAAGCCGTTGAAAGATCAGTTTACCCAGTCTCCAGGTGTTGCAGGTGCATCAATCTTGGGCGATGGTTCTGTATCTTTGATTATTGATGTAACACAGTTGCTGGAACTCGGTGTCCGTCAGGAAATTGAGGCTCGTCAAGACAACGGATATGGTGAGGAATAGTCTATGAGTGACAGTTTGGCAGCAATGAACGCAGAAGTTGCAGAAGCAGCGGCAGAGGCAAGGGAAGAAAAAGTCGCCGTCTTTGACTTTAAGATGGTTACTTTCTCTCTTGCTGGCAAAGATTATGCAATCGATATCATGCAGGTTAAGGAAATCGTAAAGGCTGGCAGAAAACTCTTTACCTATGTTCCTAATGCATTGCCCTTTGTTTTGGGTGTCTACAATTCTCGTGGTGATATCATTCCGATTATTGACTTGCGTATTTTCTTCAATGTTGAAGTTGATGAGTCTGAGGAAAATGCACTGGAAAACATCTTGATGGTTCGCGTAGGCGAGCAGATTTTTGGTGTTGTTGTAGATGATGTTGACAAGGTTGTTGGTATCCAAAAATCTACAATCCAGCCACCGCATCCGCTTTTTGGCGATATCAATATCAAGTATATTCAGGGTGTTGCAGAAAGCGACAATCGCATGTATGTTCTGCTTGATGTAGAGCGTATTTTTGGCTCAAAGTTGACCGACAAGGATAAGGAGGATGGTTCTTCTGTTGCGGATATTCCCGTAAAAGTTTCCGCTCCCAAGGTTCCTAAAGTGGCTCCCATGCCAAAAAAAGAGACAAAGGAAGTTGACTATTCGTTCATTACGAGCGGATTACTGACTTTGAGAAAATTCACCGTTTCCCCCATCAACGAAAAGTGGGTTAAATCGCGTTTTGATGAATGGTATAAGGAGCGGGGAAAAGACAAGTTGCAGTTCCAGGCACCGACTGATGCCGATGAATTCCTTAAATCTTTCTATTCTCCCTACAATGGTACGTGGTGGAAAAAAGATTATGCCGATACCATCTACAAGGCTTTGCCGGATAATGCCGCTAAGCAGATTGTGGTTTGGAATCCCGGTTGTGGTAAAGGTCAGGAATCATACTCTCTGGCATGTTTGCTCAAGAAGAGATATCCTGATGCTAAGATTCGTATTTATGCACATGATGTTGATTTGCTGAGTGTTTCAAATGCTCCGCTCATCTCCATCCCTGCAGATGTTGCGAATGACTGGTATGCGCCCTATGTTACTAAAAAAGCAAACGGCGAATTTACCTTTACACCGGAAGTACGGGAAAGCGTTATGTTTGAATACCATGACTGTATGAACACAACCGCTTTGCCCAACTTGGACATGATTTTTACGAGAGATTTGGTTTCTTTCTTGTCTGATAAAGCGCAGGAGGCATTGATTGAAGACTTTGCCGACAAGCTGAAAGGCAACGGTATCTTGATACTGGGACAGAACGAGTCTCTTGAGGGAGCAAAAAAATGGAGCGCGACAAATGTTGGTTCCATACAAATTTTTGGTAAACAATAAATTAGGAGTAAAAGGCACATGAGAGTAGAGTACATTAATCCATTTGTTGAAACTTCATATCAGATTTTGACAGAAGTGCTCGGCGGTGCAAAGGTGACCCGCGGAGACCTGTACCTCAAATCTACAGCCATGCCTGTTATGGGTGTTGCTGCATTGGTTGGTCTTGCAGGTGATGTTGAGGGCCGTGTTTTGTTTGATATGACATTTGAAACGGCTTTGGGAATCGCATCTAAGATGAATGGCGAGACATTGACCCAGTTTGATGATTTGGCAAAGGCAACTATCAGCGAATTGTCAAACTTGATTACTGCACAGGCTGTAACAAAACTCCACGAACTTGGATTTAAATTTGACCTTACGCCACCGGCTTTGTTCGCTGGCGAAAAAATGGAAATTGCTGCGTTGGGTGGCGGTACTGACAGCGTAGAAGCACTTATCGTTCCTCTGATTACAGAGTGCGGTAAAATCGAAGTCAATGTCGCTATCCGCGAGAGAATGTAAGGAGGACGATCAATGAAGACGAGAGCAGATTTTCCAACTATCAATGAGCGTCCGCCGGAGGGCATGCTTGCAGATGGAACCAAGATGCGCGTTCTGGTTGTAGACGACTCAATCTTCGTTGCAAAGCAGCTGGGACAGATTCTGACCAGTGAAGGCTACGAGGTTGTTGCTACTGCTGTTGACGGCAAAGATGGTGTTGACAAGTACAAGGAGTTGTGCCCGAATGTTGATCTGGTTACCATGGATATCACCATGCCGAAAATGGATGGTATTACTGCATTGGAACAGATTATGGCATTCGACAAGAACGCACGCGTTGTCATGGTCAGTGCTTTGGGTAAGGAAGAGTTGGTTAAAAAATCACTGCTTCTGGGTGCAAAGAACTACATCATTAAACCCCTTGATCGCAAGAAGGTTCTTGAACGCATCAGTGCAGCACTGAAATAGTATGAAGAAGCCGCTCCAAAAGGGAGCGGCTTTTTTATGTTGCAGACGTTATGAATGTTCGCTCAGCTCCCGGTAAGTAAGCACGATAGTTACGGCAGCGATAAGTGCCGTGCAGAAGTCGGCGAGGGGCATGGAGTAGAGCACTCCATCCAGACCAAAAAAACGGGGCAGGAGCAGGGCAAAACCTACGCCAAAGACGACTTCGCGAATCATGCTGATGGAGGTAGAGGCAAGAGCCTTTCCAAGAGACTGTAGGTAGATGAATGTGCCCTTGTTTACAGTGGCAAAAATCATCATGCAGAGGTAGATGCGGAATGATTTTATGGCGAATGTTGTGTATTCAAGGCTTTCCTGTGATGCGCCAAAAATACTGATGAGTGTCCGTGGAAAGCACTCGACGATAATCAGGGCAACCGCACCGACAAGAGCCTCAAAAAGCAGCAGCAGGGTAAAGAGACGTTTTGCCCGATCTTTTCTTCCCGCCCCAATATTATATCCAACAACAGGAATACAGCCTGCCGCAAGCCCCACGGCGATTGAGATGACAATCTGGAAAAACTTCATTACAATCCCAACTACTGCCATGGGAATCTGCCGAAAAGATTCTTTTGCAAAGGTTGCATCCAGTGCGCTATATTTTTGAATCATGTTGTTGATGGCTGCCATTGCCGCAACCAGAGAAATCTGGGAGAGAAATGATGTGATGCCCAGGGGAAGCATTTGCTCGAGTATGGATAAGCGCAGACGAAAGGAATCTTTTTGCAGACGGATGTTTTTTGTGTGGCAGAGGTAGCAGACGGCAAGTGCTGCGGTAAGAATCTGTCCGAGTACGGTGGCAGCGGCGGCACCCATCATGCCCATTTTGAGGGGAAAGATAAAAATAGGATCAAGAATGATGTTAAGGATTGCGCCTGCCAAGGTAGAAATCATGGCGAATGTAGGACTTCCGTCAGAGCGGATGACAGGATTCATTGCCTGCCCGAACATGTAAAAGGGGATGCCTGCCGTAATCCAGAAAAAATATTCCTTTGACTGACGGAAGGTTTCTTCGTTTACGCGCCCGCCAAAGAAAGTGATGATAGTGTCTGAAAAGGCAAGGTAAATTGCCGTCAGCACGATGCTGGAAAGAATGCAGAGCGTGACAGCGGAGCCAACGGCATCCCTTGCCCGTTCCTGTTTTCCGCGTCCAAGTGAGATACTGACAAATGCGCAGGCTCCGTCTCCAATCATAACGGCAATGGCAAGGGCAATGACGGTAAGCGGAAATACAACGGTATTTGCCGCGTTTCCGTAGGAGCCAAGGTAACGCGCATTTGCAATGAAAATCTGGTCAACGATGTTGTAGAGGGCGGCGACTAGAAGCGAGATGATGCAGGGAAGGGAGTACCGTTTCATCAGCGAGACAAGTCCATCGGTGACGAGAAAAGCGTTAGCGTTTTTTTCCATAAAAATCTCCTAAGAGGGGCAGGACATACTGCCCTCAATGCATAAAAAAAACGCGTAGAGACCAAAAACAGTTGGATTTACGCTGTTTGGTCGCTACGCGCTGTTGCATACATCATAAAGAAAATGTGTAATTTTGTCAAAAAGGGTTTTTCAATACTCGCAAAAAAACAAAAAACATGATACAATAAATGAAACTTTTTGCATGGGCGTGTGTCTAAACAGATAGAACATACACTGTAGGATAAAAAAATGAATCTGTATCGTGAGTTTATTGAAGGCGGAAAGGATTTTGCCAATTATGATGAGTTGAAATCTGGCTTTAAAATCAAGATTCCGCAAAATTTCAACTTTGCCTATGATGTTGTAGACCGCTATGCAAAAGATGCTCCCGAAAAACGTGCCCTTGTCTGGTGTGATGATCACGGTGGAGAGCGAATTTTTACCTTTAAAGATATTTCTGAAGAAAGCCAGCGTGCCGCAAACTTTTTGGTGCAGCATGGCATAAAAAAAGGCGATGTCGTCATGCTGATTTTGCGCCGCCGTTTTGAGTTTTGGTTTTTCATTCTTGCACTGCACAGAATCGGTGCGATTGCCGTTCCCGCAACGAATCAATTGCTGCAGACAGACATTGAGTTCCGTACCAATGCCGCTCAGGTAAAGATGATTGTTTCTCTGGACGACCCCAAAATTCAGACTGAAATTGAAAAGGCTATGCCAAAATCTCCCACGGTACGCACATTGGTAACGGTGGGACAGAATCGCGGCAGCTGGCAAAGCTATCATGCGGAAGAACCTTCATTGAGCACGGAATTTGTGCGTCCGGCTGGTCAGGCCTCAACGACAAATGACGATATCATGTTGCTGTATTTTACTTCAGGAACATCGGGCTATCCCAAGATGGTACAGCATAATTTTCTCTATCCCCTGGGGCATATCGTAACGGCACGCTACTGGCAGAATGTGGTGGATGACGGACTGCACTTGACGATTGCGGAAACAGGCTGGGCAAAGGCGGTCTGGGGTAAACTCTATGGACAGTGGCTGTGCGGAAGTGCGGTTTTTGCCTATGACATGGATAGTTTTAAGCCCGATTTGCTTTTGCGCAAGATGGAACATTACGGTGTTACTACATTCTGTGCACCGCCTACCGTTTACCGTTATCTTATCCGTCAGAATCTGAGCAAGTATGATTTGAGCAAATTGACCTACTGTGTAACGGCTGGTGAGGCTTTGAATCCCGAAGTCTACAATAAATTCTATGAGCAGACCGGCTTGAAGATGTTTGAGGCCTATGGGCAGACGGAAGCTACGGTAATGGTGGGAAATTTTCCCGGTATGGAGCCAAAGCCCGGTTCTATGGGAAAGGCTGCTCCCGGTTATGACGTGGAAATTATCCGCCCTGACGGAACAAAATGTAATCCGGGGGAGACGGGAGCGATTGTGGTCTATCTGGACAAGCAGCGTCCTTTTGGTCTCTTTGCGGGCTACTACCACGATGAAAAAAACACTGAAAAAGTCTTTGCTGACGGTATCTATCATACGGGTGATGTGGCTTCCTATGATGAGGACGGCTATATATGGTTTGTAGGACGAGATGACGATGTGATCAAGAGTGCAGGCTACCGTGTGAGTCCCTTTGAGGTGGAAAGCATTCTGCAACAGCATCCGGCGGTTCTGGAATGTGCCGTTACCGGCGTTCCCGACAAAAAGCGTGGTCAGGCAATCAAGGCTACGGTGGTTCTTTCTAAGGGCTATGAGGCGGACAAAAAACTGGAACTGGACATCTTTGAGTTCCTCAAGCAGAAGACCGCCGGTTACAAGCAGCCGCGCATTTTGGAATTTGTCAAGGATTTACCCAAGACCATCAGCGGAAAAATCCGCCGTGTGGAAATCCGTGAAAACGATGCGCAAAAAACGGAAGATAAGCCTGGCGAGGCTTGACTAAAAAACAGGCTTTTGATATAGTTTTATCCAACATCAGCACTGTCTGCGGGGTTAGCTCAGCTGGTTAGAGCATCACGTTGACATCGTGGGGGTCAGTAGTTCGAATCTACTATTCCGCATAGAGTGCTGATGTTTTTTTATGCCCTTTTTTCTTTCCGCTCAAAAAAATCTTCATCCATAGGTAAATAAAAAAGATGACAATTTGTTGAATTTGTCTTATAATAGGAGAGATTATTTTTGTATTTTTTTGGGGGAATATGTTTTATGGCAAAACAGCAGAAGGAATTGGATCGTTTTGACCCGCATCCAAAACGCAATGTTCAGGTTTTGACAAAACTGGTTGGTCTCATTGCCTTTGGTGTGGCCTTTGGGTCTATTTCAGTTGGCGTCATTTCGCTGGTTATTTTTGACCGGGGGCTTGTAAAGAACACGGAAGACGAACTGGTTCATACGGCTGATGGTGTCCAGTATATCGTTACTGACTGGCAGGATAATATCTATCGCTATGGCAACATTCTTTCTACGGGACCCGATGTCCTGCATGCAGTCTTGGATAATGATACCCGCACGGCGAATTTGGTCGGCGATGACAAGTCGCAGAAATTTGGACTTGACGTGCTTGCTCTTGTAAACCGCGATGGTCTTGTTATCGGTGGATATGCTGTTACGGCAGGTGCAAACGTTTCTTCTATGCCTATTGTTCAGGAAGCCTTGCGGGGGGCTGAGGCGAACGGCTTTATGGGAATTGGCGATATTTCCTTTGGCATTCTTGCGGCGGCTCCTATTCGCGTGGAAGGAGATGTGGCGGGGTGTGTCGTTGTCGGCTATGATCTTTCCGATGATGATGAAGGTTCCCTTGTGGATATTGTCCAAT
Organism: uncultured Treponema sp.; assembly: GCA_937885175.1. GTDB lineage: Bacteria > Spirochaetota > Spirochaetia > Treponematales > Treponemataceae > Treponema_D. The sequence goes on from CAKZZO010000093.1 coordinate 13,958, forward strand.
CAAACTATGGCGTAGAATGTACGGTTTTTGAAGGAAAGACCCGTGTTTCAACTACTTTGGGCAGAAATATGGTGGGGGTGGATCTTTCAAATCAAGTTATTGTCAATCAGGTCTTGGGAAGTGGCGAAGAATACAAGGGTGCGAATGTCATCAACGGAAAGGAATACTTTGCAAACTACGCTCCTTTGAAAAACAGCGATGGCTCTATTGCCGGCATGATTTTTGTTGCCAAATCAATGGAGGTTATCGAAAAAGTTAAGAATGATACGCTTAAAGCGGTTATTCCGATTACCTTTGTCCTGGTGGGCATTTTGATTTTGATTGGCTACCGCTACGTAAAGCATTTGATGTGGCGTATCAACAATGTAACCAAATTCCTTGCAGAACTTGCCAGCGGCGAGGCTGATCTTACCAAACGTTGTAAACTCTTTATCCGCGATGAAATCGGTCAGTTGATTATTGAATTTGACCTCTTTATGGATAAACTGCAATCTATTGTAAAGGAACTCAAGGGGTCAAAGGATGAACTTTCTCTTACCGGTTCAGATTTGACCAACAGTACTCAGGATACCAGTGCTTCCATTACGGAGATTATTGCAAATATCGACAGTATCCATGGACAGATTACCAATCAGGGTGACAGTGTGCGTGACGTGGATGGCTCAGTCAATCAGATTTCTGGTGCGATTACCACATTGGACGACATGATTGAAAGTCAGTCTGCGGGAGTTACCCAGGCCTCTGCGGCAGTTGAGGAGATGATTGGCAATATTTCTTCTGTCAATAAATCTGTTGACAAGATGTCGGTTTCCTTTAAGGAACTGGAAACAAATGCTGATGTCGGTATCAAAAAGCAGCAGGACGTGAGCGAAAAAATCAAGCAGATGGAAGCGCAGTCACAGATGCTGGCAGACGCAAACACTGCTATTTCAAACATCGCAGAGCAGACAAACTTGCTTGCTATGAATGCGGCAATCGAAGCGGCTCATGCAGGGGAAGCAGGAAAAGGCTTTGCAGTTGTTGCTGACGAAATCCGTAAACTGTCCGAAACTTCTTCCGCCCAGTCAAAGTCTATTGGTGACGGAATCAACAAAATCCGCGATTCAATCAGCGATGTTGTTGCATCTTCCGATGAGTCAAGCGAAGCACTGGCTGCAGTTTCTGACAAAATCAAGGAAACGGATCAACTCGTACTCCAGATTAAATCTGCAATGGAAGAACAGAATGAAGGTTCAAAGCAGATTACTGAGGCTCTGCGCAATATGAATGACAGTACGGTAGAAGTGCAGCGGGCTTCAAAAACCATGTCCGACCAGAAGGATGCGGTTACCGACGGTATGGGACATCTGCGTGATGCTACGGACGTGATGAAAGAGAGTATGGAAGAAATTTCTATTGGTGCCCGTAAGATTAACGAGACTGGTGCAATGCTGAGTGAAATCTCTGGCAAAGTACAGGATGCAATTGATAAGATTGGTTCTCAGGTAGATCTCTTTACTGTGTAAAAGGGGCTTTGAGGGCTTCTGAAACCTTGCCGTAAGGAGGGAGTTGTAGCAATATGAAAGTCTATCAGGTGTCAACTTTGCAGGCTCTCATGCTGGGGTATTTTCGGGCGGTTATTCCTGTGTCTGAACTGCTTACGCATGGCGATATTGGCCTTGGAACATTTACCGATGTGGACGGCGAAATGATTGTACTTGACGGTTCATGCTATCGGGCCATGGAAAATGGTAATGTCCTTGTGGCAGAAGCAGACCGGGGCGTTCCCTTTTCAACTGTCTGCACAATGGAAGACAGTACCCCCATTGAGTTTGGCTTTACCAATAGTATTGAAGACCTAAAGACCACCCTCAATAATATTATTGACGGTCACTTTGGATTGAACAGCATGCATATGGCTCGCATCGATGGAGAATTTGAGCTTGTTGATGCCCGGTCAGAATCAGGCTATGAATCCGTGCACGTAGACTTGAAGACTGTACTGGGAAAAACGCAGAGGGCGTTTAAATTTGAAAAAATAAAAGGCACGCTCGTCTGCGTTTATTTTCCTGACTACATGGACGGAATCAATGCCTCTGGCTGGCATCTGCATTTTATCTCTGATGACAGAAAGCATGGCGGCCACGTGTTTGACATTGTTATGAAGAGTGGAAAAGGACAGATTTCTAAAATCAATGCAATAGAACTGAAATTGCCCGATGAGCCTATTTTTGACACCTATTCCTTAAAACAGGCATCAAAAGAAGCACTAAAGGCTGTGGAGCAGGGAAAGGGCGCTGAATAAAGCTGTGCCACAAAGAAAAAGGTCTGCGTTACATGGGGAAAGGCATGAGGTGCAGGCCTTTCTGTTTGCCAAAAAAAATAGTGTCTTTTTTCTAAAAATTGCTTGACAATCCACCATATATAGTGTAGTCTTATGGTAACAACAGTGAAATACCACTATTTCCGCTGTGTATGTTACTCTGCTGGTACCCCACACTTTTACCCACTGGTAGAGTAAACGAATGCAAAGGCCTATCTAACCATCAGGCTTGCTCCGCTGGATATTCTCCCAACTGGCGGGGCTTTTTTTTGCCCGCTGGCTTTTTTCTATTGAATAGACATCCCTCTTTTTATCTGCTATTATACGCCTATGGCAAAGAAAATTGTTATTTTGGATTCTACTCTGCGGGATGGCTCTCAGGGCGAAGGAATCAGCTATTCAGTGCAGGATAAAATTCATATTGTACGCGCATTAGATACTCTTGGCGTGACCTACATTGAGGCGGGTAATCCTGGCTCCAACCCCAAGGACATGGAGTTTTTTGAGGAAGCAAAGAAACTGGAACTCAAGCATGCAAAAATAGTTGCCTTTGGTTCAACCCGCCGTAAGGATTCATCCTGTGCGGAAGACGCAAATTTGCAGAGTCTGCTTGCTGCTGAAACAGATACGGTGGTTATTTTTGGAAAGTCCTGGGATTTTCAGGTAACGGACATTCTGCATGCTGCTTTGGAAGAAAATCTTGAGATGATTCGCGATACGGTGGCTTATCTGAATAAAAAAGGCCGCACGGTTATTTATGATGCCGAGCATTTCTTTTCTGGCTATCAGGCAAATCCCGAATATGCCATGCAGACTTTGCGGGCTGCTGTTGAAGGCGGGGCGACTACTCTGTGTCTCTGTGAGACAAAAGGTGGCTGCATGATAGAAGATTGTTCAAGGATAACGTCGGCTGTGGTGCAGGAATTCGGCAAAGCCTGTTCCGTCGGCATCCACACCCATAATGATTCCGGACTTGCCGTGGCAAATTCGCTGGTGGCTGTTCAGGCGGGGGCAAGTCATGTGCAGGGCGTTTTGCTTGGCTTTGGCGAGCGCACGGGAAATGCCAATCTTTCTACGATTATTGCAAACCTCCAGCTTAAAATGGGCTGCTCCTGTATTCCTGAGGAAAATATGAAGCTGCTTACTCCCATTTGTAAGCAGGTGAGCGAGATAACCAATATTGCACTGGATGCGGGGCTTCCCTATGTGGGTGGAAATGCCTTTGCCCACAAGGCTGGAATGCATATTGATGCAGTCATTAAAAATCCTACGGCTTATGAGCATATTACCCCTGAAACTGTAGGCAATGAACGGGTTTTTTTGATGAGCGAAGTTGCGGGCAGAAGCCTGATTTTGGAAAAAGTACAGAAATTTGACCCGACCATTACCAAGAACAGTCCGATTGTTGCAGAGGTTGTCAAAAGGGTCAAGGAGCTGGAGCATAAGGGCTATCAGTTTGAGGGTGCGGACGGCAGTTTTGAACTTTTGGTACGCAAGGCAATCGGAAAGTATCAGCCCTTCTTTAAATTGCATTATTACAAGACGAGCGGAGAAATTCCTCTGGTGGATAAAAATCTCTACGCTTTTGCCCAGCTTAAAATTGAAGTGGATGGGCATATTGAGCTTGCGGCAGGAGAGGGCATGGGTCCAGTGAATGCTCTTGACCGTGCGCTTCGTAGTGCCCTGAAACCTTTCTATCCGGCGGTGGAACATATTCGCCTGACGGACTACAAGGTGCGTGTTCTGGACAGTCAGAGTGCTACCGCTGCCCGTGTTCGCGTTTTAATTGAGAGCCGTGACGGAACGGATGCCTGGACAACAATTGGTGTAAGCCATGACGTGGTGGAAGCATCCTGGATGGCGCTGGTAGACTCCTTTGAGTACAAGTTGATTAAGGACATAGAGAAAAAATTCCAAAAGCTCTTGTAATAAACTTTACTTTGCGCTTTTTATGCTATAAAATAGAGTAATTGAATTCTTTTGGAGGAATCTGATGATTAAGACAGTCAAAGATGTCGATTTGAAAGGCAAACGCATTATCATGCGCGTGGATTTTAACGTACCGATGAAGGACGGTGTTGTGCAGGATGATACCCGCATTATGGCCGCGCTTCCTACCATTAAATATATTCTGGAGCAGAAGCCTCGCAGTCTCGTGCTGATGAGCCACTTGGGTGATCCAAGCAAAGACGTAAAGAAGGCTCAGGAAAAAGCAGAAAAGGCTGGAAAGACTTGGACTGATGCAGACAAGGAAAAATTCATCAACGGAAAGAACCGCATGAAGCCAGTTGTCGAATACTTTGCAAACAAATTGGGTTCACCAGTTACCTTCCTGCCTGACGCACTGGGACAGAAGGCTGCTATTGATGCCCTTCCCGAAGGTGCTGTTGCAATGCTGGAGAATGTACGCTTCCACAAGGAAGAGACCAGCAAGGACGATGCAGTCCGCGAAACAATGGCAAAAGAACTTGCTACTTACGGTGACATTTTCGTAAACGATGCTTTCGGAACGGCACACCGCGATCAGGCATCTACGGCTACAATCGCAAAATTTATGAAGGATACGCCGGTTGGTGGCTTCCTGATGGAAAAAGAAGTAAAGTACATCGAACCGATGGTAACGAATCCGCCCAAGCCCATGGTGGCAATTATCGGCGGTGCAAAGGTTTCTTCAAAGATTGCCGTTCTGGAATCTCTTCTGAAGAATGCTTCTGCTCTCGTTATCGGTGGCGGTATGGCATATACCTTCCTGAAGGCACAGGGCTACAAAGTCGGTAAGTCTCTGGTAGAAGATGATTTTATCGACACAGCAAAGAAACTGCTTGCAGATGCAAAGACAAAAAATGTGCAGATTCTCTTGCCGGTTGACCATGTTGGTGCTTCTGAATTCAGCGCAGATGCAAAGCCGGTTGCTGTTGACGGCATCGATATTCCTGATGAACTGATGGCAATGGATGTTGGCCCTAAGACTATCGAAGAATACAGGAAGGTTATTTCTACCGCAAAGTCAATCGTATGGAACGGGCCGGTTGGCGTGTTTGAATTTGACGCATTTGCCAAGGGAACAGAAACTGTTGCAAAACTGGTTGCAGATGCAACTGGTAACGGAGCCATGACTGTTGTTGGTGGTGGCGACTCAGTTGCTGCGGTCAATAAATTCAAGCTGGCAGACAAAATGAGCCATGTTTCAACAGGCGGTGGTGCATCTCTTGAATTCCTGGAAGGCAAGACTCTCCCTGGCATTGCGATTTTGGCTACAAAATAGGAGCAGTGTATGGCTAGAACAAAGTACATTGCCGGAAACTGGAAGATGAACACGACCAAGGCGGACGCTCTTGCCCTCGCTAAGGGACTGGTGGAAAGTCTGAAGGGAAAGAGCGGCAAATTTATGATTGGCGTTCCCTATGTGTATCTGGATGCCGTGGCACAGGTTGTTAATGGCTCAAACATTTTGCTGGGCGCACAGGACGTGGCTGCAACGGGTAACGGAGCGCACACTGGCGAAATTTCAGCGGCTATGCTCAAGGATATTGGCGTGCAGTCGGTAATCCTCGGACACTCAGAACGCCGCCACGAAATCGGCGAAAGCGATGAACTGATTAACAAGAAAGTTCGCAAGGCTTTGAACGAAGGTTTGGAAGTCGTGCTCTGTATTGGCGAACTTTTGAGCGAGCGCGAGGCTGGAGAGGCTGAGCAGGTTTGTGCCTTCCAGCTTTCAGCAGGTCTGGCCGGCGTTACCGAATCTCAGCTCAAGAACGTGACGATTGCCTATGAGCCGGTTTGGGCAATTGGTACGGGAAAGACCGCAACGCCCGCTGACGCTCAGGCAATCCACAAGTTCTGCCGCGACTATATCGCAAAACTCTACAATCAGAAGGCTGCTGATGAAATCATCATTCAGTACGGCGGCTCAATGAAGCCTGAGAATGCAAGAGAACTGCTTGCTCAGGCTGATATTGACGGCGGTCTGATTGGCGGTGCATCGCTCAAGGTTGACAGTTTTACTGCAATCTGCCAGGCATAAGCAAAGCATGAGATAAAACGGAAAGGGTAGCCGGTAAAAATGCTGTCCTTTCCGTTATTTTTTTAGAGGACTCTATGAAAAACAATCTGAATAAAATCTGTACGTTTTTTTTATTTTTTGCACTGGTTCCCTGTATGTTTGCGTCAGGAAAAAAAGACAAGGAACTGAAAGTTGCAGTTAAAAAGGGAGGAGATGCCGTACCTTTTGCCTATTTGTGCGAAAACAAACCGAAACTCGGTAAAGATATACAGTTTACGCTTTCTGTCTGTAATGACTATGAGGAAGTACTTGCCCAGGTGATGGATGAAGACGGTCAGCTGGGGCTTTTACCTCTGGAGGCTGCCGCAAAAACCTTTACTCTTGCAGGTGGAAAAGTGGTCATGCTGGGAGTGTGCGAAAACGGCAATGTCTATCTGCTTTCAAAAAACGCTGGACTTTCCGCCCTTACGCAACTAAAAGGAAAGACGCTTGCAGCAGTTCATGAAGGTTCTGTAAGTGATTCTGTGATTCGCTATCTCTTGAAAAAGGCAGGGCTTTCTGTCGGCGAGGGACAGGATTCAGTAAAACTGGATTATTCTATTCCTGCGTCAGGAATGACGGCGGCACTCCATTCGGGCGATGCTCTTTATGCGCTGATGCCTGAGCCCTATGCAACTGTTGCAGAAATTAAAGGCCAGGGAATTGTCCGGAATATTGACTTCCAGAAGGAATATGCTGCGGTTGAAGATGGTGCTGCTTTTCCAGCCTATGTGCTTGTGGCAAATGCCGCCTATGTGGAATTGAATGGAGAATATGTGCGTGCTTTTGCCGATGCATATAAAAAGGCTGTTTCCTGGACAAATGGTAAGGCTTTTCGTGCTGCGGTACTGGCACAAAAATACGAACTGGGCATGATGGCACCCGTTGTTGCAAACTCTATTCCCCATGCTTCCTATACATGGCTCTACGCAGCAGAAGCACGCAATGTCGTTGAGGCCGTGCTTAAAATCTGCCTTGACGCAAATCCTGATTCCATTGGCGGCAGACTTCCCGACGAGACTTTTTATTATGTTTTCTGATACACATTTTCATTTTAAGCATTTTGTAGACGACCATGAGGATGGTGCAGACTTTGGTGCCGATGTTCTGACCCAAATGGTAAAAAATGATGCCTTCTTTGGACTGGATATTGGTACGAGATGCAACGATTTGATGCCGCGCCTGTATTCAGTGCAGGAAAGCCTTGATTTGATTGAAGACCACAATCTGCATGCCAAAGCCCAGCGCATGGTGTATTTTAGCGCAGGCATCTGGCCGGATCCTGATGAAATTCGTGACCGCTGGAACTGCATGGAAACTTTGCGGGAATCCATCGAAGCGTTTAGGGAAGAAGATGGCGGTGTCTTTGCAAAAAAACTGGTTGCCATTGGAGAGGGCGGTCTTGACCACCATTGGAATCCCAGCGGCGCGGATGGACGTGATGAGGCAGATTTTGACGAAGACTTGTTCAAGGGGGAAAGGGAACTCTTTGAAATGCAACTGGAACTGGCCCGTGAGATGAACCTGCCCTTTATCGTACATAGTCGCGATGCCTTTGAGGACACTCTGGACTGCATTCGTAACGTAGGCTATGACCGCGGGGTGATTCACTGTTATTCATACGGCTTGAGCGAGGCAAAGGCTTTTCTTGACCGCGGCTGGTATCTGGCTTTTGGCGGCGGCACAACCTATACAAAGAAGACAAAGATGGACGATATGAATGCCCTGCTTTCCTATGTGCCTGACGACCGTATTTTGCTGGAGACCGATTCTCCCTACCTTGCCCCTGTTCCGCTGCGGGGAGAGCCTAATAATCCGACGAATATCAAATATACCTATGAGTTTATAGCAACACGCAGAAAAAAAACACCAGCTCAACTAAGTAAGCTGGTGGATAAGAACATCAAGGATTTATTTAAGATTTAAATCTTTAAAAGTTCTGCGTAGGCCTGCAAGGCTCCGTCGGTGTCATGGGCAAGGACTTTCTTTGCCAGCGTCTTTCCCAACTGAACGCCTTCTTGGTCAAAACTGTTTACGTTCCACGCAAATCCCTGGAACATCACTTTGTTTTCAAAGTGGGAGAGCAGTGCGCCCAGTGACTGGGGGGTAAGCTGCTTTCCGTAAATGAGGCTTGACGGGCGCTCGCCAGCGAAGAATTTGTTGGGATCATTGTCCTCTTTTCCGCAGGCAAATGCCATGATTTGTGCCACAACGTTTGCGCAGAGTTTCTGCTGGCTGGTAGAATCCTGAATCTGTACGTCATTGCCAATCTGATTTTCCTGAAAGGCGATGAACTGGAGGGGAATGATGTTCGTTCCCTGGTGGAGCAACTGGTAGAATGAGTGCTGACCGTTTGTTCCCGGCTCGCCAAAAATAACGGGACCTGTCTTGTAGTTGATTTTCTTTCCAAAGCGGTTGACGCTCTTACCGTTTGATTCCATGTCCAACTGCTGCAGGTGAGCCGGAAAACGGCTGAGTGCCTGAGAGTAGGGAAGTACTGCCGTAGAGGGCATGTCCAGAACATTGCGCTCGTATACGCCAATCAATGCATCCAGCATGGCGGGGTTTTTGAGCAGGTCTTTTTCCGTAGCGGTTTTGTCGGCTTCAGCGGCACCTTGCAGGAAGTCTGCAAAGACTTTTGGGCCGAATGCGAGAGACAGCACCGCACCACCAACGGCACTGGTGGAAGAATAGCGGCCGCCAATGTAGTCATCCATGTAGAAGGCTGCGAGGTAATCTGAGTTGTGGGCAAGGGGGCTTGTTTCGCTGGTAACGGCAATCATGTGGTTTGCAGGGTTAAGACCAGCCTTTTTGAGCGCATCCTTTACAAAAGATTCATTGGTGAGCGTTTCCAGTGTGGTGCCGCTTTTTGAAACGAGGACAAAGAGGGCGTGGGGCAAATCAACCGTGCGCAGGATTGCAGCCGCATCGTCAGGGTCTACATTACTGATGAAGAGGGCTTCCATTTTGAGGGTCTTGTTGGTTTTTGCCCATTCTTTGAGGGCGAGATACATGGCACGGGGCCCCAGATCACTTCCGCCGATACCAATCTGAACAACGGTGGTGAATTTTTCTCCTTTTGCATTGGCAATTTTTCCGTTGTGTACTTTGTCTGCAAATTCCGCGATGGCTTTTTGCTGAGCCACATAGAATTCCCGCTTGTTGGTATTGTCTGCAATGACGTCTTTTCCCAGTTGTCCGCGGGTCAGATGATGCAGGACGAGACGCTTTTCGCCAGTGTTGATGACGGCACCGTTGTAGGTCTCCTCAAATTTTTCTACTAACTGGGCTTCCTTTGCCAGTTTTTTGAGCACGTCAAGAATCTGTTTGTTTACCTGTTTTGCGGCAAAGTTGTAGGTGAGGCCTGCAGCCATGGGTACTTGATAGTCAGCAACACGTTTTGCACCTTTTGCACCTTTGAGGGCGTCTTTCAGACTTACGCCGTTTTCCGCGCCTTTGAGTGTTTTGAGTTTTGCGAATGAATCCAATTTGTTCAGATTTTCCCAAGAAATCGATGCCATAAAAATATCTCCTCTAGCGTTATGACGGTTCTGCCCTGAGCATTTCCGTCAGAACATCGCGTTTTCAGAGTTACCTCGAAAAACTGAAGTTTTTCGAGGTTCCCTATATAGCATATTCATTATAACACGCTTTTGTGAAAAGTGGAGAAAAAATACTGTCAAAAGAAAAAAAATCCAGTATACTTATAGTATGCAACATTGCTTTAAGAATTCATTTATTCACTGGCTGAAAAGACCGACGACTATTTCCATGCTGATTACTTTCGTACTGACGCTTGCAATCATGCTGAAAAATCAATACGGTTTTTTTGAAAGCCGCTCTACACGGATTCAAATGATGCAATTTATGCGGAGAGACTTTATTGATTACACAGGCGTAATTCCGATTATGCTTTTTGCCTCGCTTAATGGCTATATTCCTGCCTTTGTTCTTTCCCTGATTGTCTTTATTGTCACGTCGGTACAGGTTGGTGACTTTGCATTTGTGATTTTTGTCTTTACGGCGGGAGTCATGTGTACCATTCAGCCGACTTTTAATTATTGGTTCAGAAGCAAGATAAAGACTGCGCTGACTGCCTTGTATTTTACGGTCATTTTGGGAAACGGCTGGGGGCTGATTATCAATCTGGTGCGAAAGATTGAACTGGACTGGTGTGATGTGGCGGTTCAGTTTTTGAGTGCCTTGGGCCCCTGTGCTTTTGTGGCTCTTTTCTGTTATTTCTTCTTTAACTATGCGCCTGACAAAATCCGCAATCTCTTTATGGGAGGAGTCTATTATTCCCGTGAATGTGAGATGTCCATAAGGCAACTGGCGGTAAGCAAGCATTCAAGGCTTAAACGGCACATTACGCTGCTGATTGTGGCGGAGGCTCTTGCCCTGAGCATTGCGGCGGCCATTTTTGCTGACTTGATGATAAATCAATTCATTGACTTTAACCGTCATTTTTCTTTTGATGTGGTAAAGTTATCCTGGCGGGATTGGATAAGCCTTGACTTGAAGTTGGTGTTGGTGCTGATGAATGTATCCGTTCCCATCATGTTTTTTGCCAATTATCATGCACAGAATGCTATAGCAAATCCCATCATTCTGATGAAGCAGGCTATGGATGACTTTACCCAGGATACGGTGGCGACGGAAGCAAAATCTGTGCTGGATATTCATCTTTTGCCCATTAAGACTGGCGACGAGATTGAGGAACTCCATGCTTCATTGAAAAAAACAGTGCGCAGAATCAGCAACTATATTGAAGAATTGCAGCGGGAAAAGCAGCTGGAAGATGATTTGAAGATTGCCCAGGCGGCGAACAAGGCCAAGTCTACTTTTCTTTCCAATATGAGCCACGAAATTCGTACGCCGATAAATGCCGTCGTGGGCTTTGCCGAAATGCTTTTGCGGGAGAGCGAAAATCCTACGACGCGGGAATATGCGCAGGATATTCTGAATTCCAGCAAGACGCTTTTGAGCCTGATTAACGATATCCTTGACTTTAGCAAGATTGAGGCGGGCAAAATGGAGATTATTCCCGTGCAGTATGAACTGGCCTCTACGGTGAATGATTTGGTGAATATGATTCAAAGGCGGGCGGAGGACAAGCAGCTTGCCTTTCAGGTGCAGGTGGATAAGACAACGCCTCATCTTTTGTGTGGAGATGAAGTGCGTCTCAAGCAGTGTATCCTCAATATCCTGACAAATGCCGTAAAATACACCCATGAAGGTTCGGTGACATTTTCCATTACCTATGAGAAAAAAGACGAAGACACTATCCGCCTGCGGGTGAGCGTGAAGGACACGGGAATCGGCATTAAGCAGGAGGATATGAGTAAGCTCTTTACGGCCTTTGAGCGCATTGAAGAAAAACGGAACCGTTCTATTGAAGGAACCGGTCTGGGCATGAATATTGTGCAGCAGCTTTTGCACATGATGAACTCCAAACTAGACGTGAAAAGTGAGTACGGCAAGGGGTCTGACTTTTCTTTTGTGGTTGAGCAGAAGGTAATGAACTGGGAGCCTATCGGCGATTTTACCCAGATGTACAGAAAATCCATGGAAACTGTCTCTGCCTACCGCGAAAGTTTTACGGCACCCGATGCAAAGATTCTTGTGACGGACGACACGCCGTTGAATATCAAGGTGGTGCAGGGGCTGCTCAGGCAGACAGGAGTGCAGATTGATACGGCAGAAAGCGGACAGACAACGCTGAATTTGGTGCAGAAAGTAAAGTACGACCTGATTCTCCTTGACCACCGTATGCCTGGTATGGACGGAATAGAAACCCTTGCCGCCATGAAAAAACTGACCAATACGCTGAATGCCGATACGCCGGTGATTGCCCTTACGGCAAATGCGGTTGCGGGTGCAAGAGATATGTATTTGGAGGCAGGCTTTACCGATTATCTTTCCAAACCCATTGAAAGCGAAAAACTGGAAAAGAAACTGATGCAGTATCTGCCGGCAGAAAAGGTGCATCGGACAGAGGCCGCTCTTGCACTGGAAGAAGGTCAGCAGGCAGATGAAATTTTTCCTCCCATGGACGGAGTGAATCTTGCGGTGGCCTTGCAGAACTGTGGAAGTGCGGATATTTTGCGGGAAGCCTTTAGGGATTTTTATGCGAACATTGAGCCAAAGTCTGCACAGATTGCCGACTATGCTGCCCAGGGCGACTGGAAAAACTACACGGTGCTGGTTCATGCCCTTAAAAGCAGTGCAAAATTGATTGGCGCATTGGAATTGAGCGAGCAGGCAAAGTATCTGGAAGCCTGTGGCGATACAGGCGATGAGGCGGAAATTTCTGCCAGGACACCGGCACTTTTGGATTTGTATCGGAGTTATGAGGAGAGGCTTTTGCCTGTGGCTCCTGCAAAGGCGGAAGAGCCTACAGAGGAGATGGATGAACCCCACTTTGCCGAAGCCTTGACGGCACTAAAAGAAGTGGTGGCAGCCTTTGACTTTTCAACGGCAGATCAGATTGTGCAGGAAGTGGACGGCTATCAGATTCCTGCCGCTCACGCTGAACAATGGCAGAAGATTAAGAAGGCTGTGGCGAATGTGGATCAGGCGGCTGTGTTAGCGGCACTGGGAGTTTTTTGATAAAATGCTGCGGGGTTTTAGGGGCTGCACAGGCCCCTAGGCGAAGGGGTAGGCGGAAATGAGCGATGGTTGCGTGCAGACGAAAGCATCGCGAATTGCAGCCGAGGGGGAGACTTCCCCCGCATGATATGATATAATGGAGACGGTATGAAAAAGCGCGTATTATTTGTTGCCAGCGGGCAAAGTTTTTTGGTAAAGGCAATGACAAAGCAGATTGAGGCGGCGGGATACGAGGTGGTGCCCAGTGAGCCTGATATTGTGGAGATTTCTCAAAAAGAACCGATTCCAGACATTTTTATTGTGTATCTGGAAGGCGATTTGAATGCCTTTAATGGTACGCTGAAATATCTGAAAAAACTAAAGACAGAAGATGGTGTGGACAGGGTTTTGTATCTGATTGGAAGTCCTGCTGAATTGGAAGCCGCCTATGCCGTTATCTCCCGAGGATTTGTGAACGCTTCCTTTATTCGCCCGGTAAATATCATGGAAGTGATAAACAAACTGAATGTGCTGATTACCGATGAGAATGATTTTCATGGCAAAAGGCGTATCCTTGTAGTGGATGACGACAGCACCATGCTCCGCACGATGAACAATTGGTTCAGCGCAAGGTATGAAGTCTTTATGGCAAACAGCGGCATGAATGCCATTTCCCTGCTTTCTCAGAAAAAAGTGGATTTGATTCTGCTGGATTATGAGATGCCTGTTGTTTCCGGCTTGCAGGTTTTTGAGATGCTGAGAAGCGAGCCTGCAACCGCCAATATTCCGGTGATTTTTTTGACCAGCAAGGACGACAAGGAAACGGTGATGAAAGTGCTTGCCGCTAAGCCTGAAAAATATCTTTTGAAAACCCGTCCTGCAGAAGAACTGATAAAGAGTATCGATGACTTTTTTAGAGGATACTAGCAGGATTTTGTATCGCAGTGGGCGGCACTTCCGCTTGCTTGCGATTCGCCTTTCTGCAGCATTTCGCTCATGGTGCGCCAGCCGAGGACGGCACATTTTACGCGGGCAGGCATGTGGGAAATGTCCTGCAGTGCTCCTGCTTCGTCTAGTTCTTCAATCTGCTCTTCGCTGGCCTCTCCCTTTATCATTGCCATAAAATTGTCTGCAAGGCGCAGGGCTTCCTTTTCGTCCTGCCCGATAATCAGATCCAGCATCATGTCTACGGAGGCCTGAGAAATGGCGCAACCGCTGCCGGTAAAACTTCCCTGAGTGATTTTACCACCCTCTGTCTTGAGAAAGAGGGTGATGTTGTCGCCGCAACTGGGATTGACCCCCTGCAATGTGACGGAAGGATTTTCCATTTCCGCCTTGTGAGTGGGGTTGATGTTGTGTTCGTTTAAGATTTCGCGATAAAGAGATTTGAGTTCCATTGGTTAATCCTTGTAGCCGCTCCATTCACGGATGTGGGAAAGTTTTTCCAGCAATATGTCTATTTCTTCTTCAGTGTTGTAAAAGTAGAGGCTTGCACGGGCACTGGACTGAATGCCAAGATACTGTCCTAAGGGCTGTGCACAGTGGTGACCGGCACGGATGGCAATGTGCTCGTCGCTCAAAAGGCTTGCTATGTCATGGGGGTGCACGCCGTCAATCGTAAAGGTTACGATGCCGCTTCTCTTGCTGCCGTCTTTGCCGCCTACAATCTGGAAGTGAGACAGTTTTTTGATGCCTTCAATGAGTTGTGAGGCAAGGGCATTGTCATGTTTGGTGATGGTGTCAAAGCCAATGGACTGGATGTAGCGGATTGCGGCCGCAAAACCAACGGCATCGCCTGCACTCACCGTGCCCGCCTCAAATTTATGGGGCACTTCTGCCCAAGTGGCCTTTTCTTTGGTGACGTATTCAATCATTTCGCCGCCGCGCAGGAAAGGAGGCATGGCTTCCAGAAGACTGAGCCTGCCGTAGAGGGCACCGATTCCCATGGGACCGCAGAGTTTGTGTCCGCTCATGGCAAAAAAATCTACGTTCAAGTCCTGCACGTTCACGGAACTGTGGGGTGCGGACTGGGCACCGTCCACCACTATAATTGCGCCGTTTTTGTGGGCGATTTCTGCTACATGCTTTATGGGATTTGTCGTGCCCAGTACATTGCTGGTCTGTGCAAGGGCAACGATTTTTGTTCGGGGCGTAATTTTTGCGTATTCGCTTTCCGGAATGCTGCCGCTTTCTTTGTCTACGTCAAGGAAAATGAGTTTTGCACCTTTTTGCTGGGCAAGCATCTGCCAGGGAAGGATGTTTGAATGGTGCTCCATGATGGAGACCACAATTTCATCTCCCGCGACAATGTTTTTCATGCCCCAAGTGTAGGCCACCAGGTTCAGGGATTCCGTAGTGTTTCGGGTAAAAATGATTTCGCTTGTGGACTTTGCGTTGATGAATTTTGCCACTGTTTCCCGCGCATCTTCGTAGGCCTTGGTAGCCCGTTCGCTTAAATCGTAGAGACCGCGCAGGGGGTTTGCGTTTTGCGTAGCATAAAAATGAGACATGGCATGCAGCACGATAAAGGGGCGTTGGGCTGTTGCCGCTGTGTCAAAGTAGAGAAGACCGTTGTTCTCTGCATCTGCATGTTCGTCTATTGCCTTAAAGAGCGGAAAATCCGCTCGGAATTTATTGGTGCTCATAGGTTTTTTGTTTTCCTAGTAAGATAGTAGCATATTGCAGGGCTTTTGTCAGCGTCTATGGCTTTTTATGCCTCTGTTTTATCCAAATATGCTTCAATCTCTGTGACTATGCTCTGATTGGGAATCAAATGGGCAACGGCGGCAATTTTTGCCCGACTCATCATCTGCTTGGCTTCTGCCTCGCTGATTCCACGGCTCTGCATGTAAAAAAGCTCGTCTGCACTCAGGCGACCGATTGTAGCCCCGTGGGTGCCGGATACATCTTCTTCATCACACAGAATCATTGGAATTGACTTATTGACTGCACTGGGGGAAAGCAAAAGTGTTTCTTCCTGTTCATCACCCGTAGCACCTGCGCAGCCCCGCTGAAAATCAATGGTACCCCGGTAGATTTTTACTGCTTCATCTGCAACTACACCCTTTACATGCATTTGCGTATCGGTCTTTGCACCCTTGTGCCAGACTGCATGGTTCATGTCCAAAAATTGTGATGTACGTGAGTGGTAGGCTGTGTCGCTTTTGAATGAGGACTGATAGCCTGCAAGCGTTGTTCCCAGTCCTGCATAGGATTTTTGCCCGCCTAATTCTATCTGCGTAAAGGTGACGCTTGCCCTGTCTTCGCAGTAAACGGCGGTGTCGTCCAGATGGGTAAAGCGTGCGCCCAGCAGATTGACCTTTACCAGATGAACGAAAGCGTTTTCCTTTGCCCAGATTTTTGTCTGTTCGGCACAAAATCCGCTGGCATCAGATGCAGAGGTGTAGACCATGATGACGGTGATGATGGAATTTGGCTCTGCAATGATGACATGCGATGTGACGAGGCTCTTTTTGTCCTCAGCCTGCATACGCACCAGCACGGGAACTGAAGATGTTTTTTCGGAATCGGAACTGCCCTGTGGTTCAGCATCAGACTTTGCATGCAGTGCCGCCGGTACAGTGCTGAAGGCTTTCATAACGGCATCTGCATCTTCTCCTGCTCCGCTTTTCATGACAGGCAGCCTTGCTGCAAGGTCCGTTCCGTTTTTTGTGTAGGTTATGCCGTCTCTTGCTCCGGTGACGGTTATCGTACCGCCAGTTTCAGGCACATCAGTTTCTAGCGTGGCGCGGTTTAGGCGCAGCCAGTTCCAGGTGAGTGCGGGGATAGGATTTATGTTGGTGTATGTATGCGTCTTTGTCATTTATAAATTCCCTTTCATTTCCAGTCTGATAAGATTGTTCATCTCTACCGCATACTCCAGCGGAAGTTCCTTGGAGACAGGATTTGCAAAGCCTGAGACAATCATGGTTCGTGCTTCTTCTTCGCTGATGCCGCGGCTCATCAGGTAAAAGATTGCGTCGTTTGAGATGCGTCCGATTTTTGCTTCGTGACCTACATCGCAGTTATCCGTGTGGATTTCCATAGCGGGTACGGTGTCACTGCGGCTCTTGTTGTCAAGCATGAGACTTTCGCAGGAAACGCTTGCCTTGCTGCCCGTTGCTTTTTTGTCGATGTAGATTGCACTGCGGTAGGTGGAGATGCCTCCGCTTTTGGAGATGGACTTGGTGGTGATGAGACTTGACGTGTTGGGGGCAAGATGCACCATTTTTGCGCCTGTGTCAAGATTCTGTCCCTGACCCGCAAAGGTGACGCCAGTGAATTCCGCGCGGCTTCCCGCTCCCACTAGGTCGCTTTCTGGATAGAGGTAGGAAATGTGCGAGCCAAAGGAGCCTGATACCCATTCAACCCGGCCGCCTTCTTCTACGCGGGCACGCTTGGTGTTGAGGTTGTACATATTCTTTGACCAGTTTTCCACGGTGGAGTAGCGTAGGCGCGCGCCTTTTTTTACGTAGAGTTCCACGCAGCCGGCATGCAGGTTTGCTACATTGTATTTGGGGGCGGAGCATCCTTCGATAAAGTGCAGGTCTGCGTCTTCGTCCACAATGATGAGTGTGTGCTCAAACTGCCCGGCACCCTTTGCATTCAGACGGAAATAGGACTGGAGCGGCACTGCAACTTTTACGCCCTTGGGAACGTAGACAAAAGAGCCGCCTGACCATACTGCCCCATGGAGCGCGGCAAACTTGTGGTCTTTGGGCGTGACAAGCTGCATGAAGTGTTCCTGCACCATGTCGGCATAGGGACCGCGCAGGGAACTTTCAAAATCCGTGTAGATGACCCCCTGCTTGGCGACTTCTTCCTGCAGGTTATGGTAGACTAGTTCTGAGTCGTACTGTGCTCCCACGCCGGCAAGACTCGTGCGCTCCGCCTCAGGAATGCCCAGTTTTTCAAAAGTGTCCTTGATGTCATCGGGCACGTCTTCCCACTTGGTCTGCATTTTTGTGTTTGGGCGCACGTAGGTGGCAATCTGGTCTATGTTCAGGCCTGAAATATCCGGTCCCCATTCAGGCACGCGGAGTTCGTTGTAGAGTTTAAGGGCGTTCAGCCGAAAAGTACGCATCCAGTCGGGGTCATTTTTGTCTTCGCTCAACTTGCGTACGATGTCTTCAGTTAATCCTGATTCATTGCGGTAAAAGCCTTTTTCCTCGTAGCGGAAGTCATAGGGAGAAGAATCTATATCGGTGATTTTTGAATCATTCATGGTAATCTCCAAAAACAGTAGGCAATTTTAACAAAAAAGCAGGAAATTTGCTATAGAATAGAGGGGAATTTGACGAATATCGAATTTAATTCTATAATATAACCCTCATTTTCATAGTTAT
Source organism: uncultured Treponema sp. (assembly GCA_937885175.1). Classification (GTDB taxonomy): domain Bacteria; phylum Spirochaetota; class Spirochaetia; order Treponematales; family Treponemataceae; genus Treponema_D. The sequence goes on from CAKZZO010000093.1 coordinate 32,235, forward strand.
TATTGGAGGATATTGTTATGAAAAAGACACTGGTCATCGCTACTTGCGCGGTTCTCGCTGTAGCGTTTGCTTTTACAGGCTGCAACAAAGATAAAAAAGCAGGCTCTGCATCTGACGGAAAACAGATGGTTTTGCGCTATGCAGAAATTCAGGCACAAGATTATCCTACGACTCAGGCTGCATACAAGTTTGCAGAAATGGTCGAGGAAAAAACAGGCGGACGCATTCACATCGATGTCTACTACGGAGGTCAGCTTGGAGATGAAAAGGCTCTTATCGAGCAGTTGCAGTTTGGTGGCATTGACTTTACCCGTGCTTCTATTTCACCACTTTCAGAATTTGAAAAATCTCTGAATGTTCTTTCTCTTCCCTATCTCTACAAAGATGCTGACCAGATGTGGCGTGTTCTTGAAGGAGACATAGGCGAAGACTTCCTTAAATCTGTTGAAAAAGCCGGCATCATCGGTCTTTCATGGTATGACGCAGGTGCCCGAAACTTCTATAACAGCAAAAAGCCGGTTACAAAACTCGATGATTTGAAGGGTCTGAAAATTCGTGTTCAGGAGTCTCAGCTGATGATGGGCATGGTCTCAGCACTTGGAGCCAGCGCTACGCCAATGGCATATGGCGAGGTGTACTCAGGCTTGCAGACTGGCGTTATCGACGGCGCTGAAAACAATTGGCCTTCTTATGAGTCAACTTCTCACTATGAAGTCGCAAAGGTAACTTGTAAAGAATAATTTCCCACTTTTCTGTCAGAAATTGCAACTTTTTTTGAATATCATGGCGGGAGTTTTTCCGCCGTGAATCCGTCTCGGGTAGCTGTTCATCCAACTCACCGCAGCTGCGACTTCCTCGTCCGTGACCTTGGAGAAGTCGCAGCCCTTAGGGAAAAAACGCCTGAGAATCCTGTTGTGGTTCTCGTTGGTTCCCCGCTCGCAGGCGGTGTAGGGATGGGCGAAATAAAGTTTTGTCCTGGGCTTCCCGTCGATGCAGCTCCGCTCGATTCCCGCGATGTCCATGAACTCGCTGCCACCGTCACAGGTCATCGTGATGAAAATCCTGCGGAATGCCTCGCTCCCGATTTCCCGCTCAATCCCGTCCAGGATTTCCACCGTGCTTTTCCCTTTC
>CAKZZO010000094.1 GCA_937885175.1 uncultured Treponema sp.
TCTGGTCTACGCTGCCTTTCTGTCCCTCAATCTGCTTGTGCATGCTTTCGATGTTTGCGATAATCTCAGTGATTGAGGATGCAGTGTCCTGGGCCGCGCTGGACATGTCTTCTCCCGCCACCATCAAGTCGTCTTTTGATGACTTTACGTCACCGATGATGTCCTGCAGTTTTTTGGCAAAGGCATTAAAGCCCTTTACCACATAGCCTATTTCGTTTGAGGAGTCAATGTCGATGCGCTTGGTAAGGTCTGCATCGCCAGATGCAATGTCCGTAATTGCACCTTCAACTACGGAAAGGGGTTTAAGGGAGCGTACCAAAAGGAAGCCGATGATAAAGCAGAGGGCAATGGTGATGCCGATTGCAAATGCCATGAGCAGGTTACGGATGTTGTTTACCAAATCGTAAATCTGATTGTCGGGGATGGCAAGACCCAGAGACCAGGGCGTGCCTTCAACGGGTGTGTAGACAATCAAGTCCTTGCCCTTGCGGCCGTTTGCCGTTACCCAGGCCTCGCCGGAATTGCCCTTTGTCATGGCAGTTGCTACCGGTATCAGGTCTGCGTTTTTGCTCTTGGGGTCAATGTCAGTAATGAAATTCTTTTTCATGATAAAATCAGTCTGCTGATGAGCTATTACCATACCGGAACTTGCGAGCAGGAATCCGTAGCCGTTTGCTCCGATTTTAATCTGAGAAATTTCTTTGGTAAGCGTGTTGACGTTCAGAACGCCGCTTATCATGGCGAAAGTCCTTCCGTTTCTGTCTTTGAGGGCGCGGGTGATGTGTACGACCGGCTGACCCGTTGTTTTTCCGATAACGGGGTCGTCAATGGTCCTGTCCTTTCCCCTCTGCATGATATCCTGAAAGTAGCCGCGCTCAATTATGTTTGTAATGCCGCCCAAATCGGTACGTGCCTGTCCGTCCGGTCCTGAAAGCATTACGTAGTCAAAATCGCCCCGCATGTCGGTGTGTTCGGGATCCATAATCCAGTTGTAGCAGGATTCAAGGTCTCCTTCCTCCATAACATCTGCATGAACATAACCGTTCAGCTCCTTAAAATATCCGTCCAGTGCATTCTGCAATGAAAGCGAATACCCCTTCATCATGTTTTCGTACATGTGTAAGTCTTCGGCAATAATATCTTTCTTTGCGTTTGAAGTGACAAATAAAAGTTGAATAACGTTCAAAGCGATGATAACGATACCTGTAAGCACAATCAATCTGTGCGTGAGGCTCGTCCGCTTTTCCTTGGTAGCAATGGTTGTAGCCATAAAAAGTCTCCTTGCCTTTGTTGCCATCGTAACGCAAAAAAGGGTTTTCACAGTCTATAGCACATTTTATAATAATTCAACATAGAAATATGAAAGAAATGAAAAAAACGTAAAAATACTGTTTTTATTCTATGCGATATGCGGATTTTATGTATATAATTGAAGCATGGATGTGGAAAAACAGAATGCAGGGCGAAAGGGGAATAGAGGCTTTCTTTTTCGTATGGCTGGCAGTGCGTGGTCTGCCTTAAAAAAACATTCTGCATCAGCGGGTATGGTGATTCTCATTCTTTTTTTGTGCTTTCTGATGACAATGGTGGCTTTTGGGCTAATTATGTCCAAGATGCAGCGGACCTATGCCGTGCTGGTTATGTTCATTACGACATTTGTGCTTACCATTCCAAGCCACTGGCTTTTGATTCGCCTGGTCTATCGCCTGACGGGAAGGCATTTTTTGAGCAAATACGAGCAGGAACGGGAGATTGCCGCACTTCGTTCCGAACTTGCTGGGCGCAGGCAGGAGGAAGAGACTCGCAGGAACAATAATTTTCCTCAGGAGCGGGGACAGAAGGTGACCTGGGTGCCTGTGTGGGAACAGCGCATTGACCAGCCGATTTTTGACAGCGTACCCTTTGAGAGTGAAAAACTGGTGCAGATTGACAAGCGGAGTCTCTTGTATCGGGGGGCCCGAAAAATGTACCACTGGGTTGTTCCGGTAAAAATCAATCGGGAAGAAAAGCCCGACAAAGAGGAACGGCTTTTTGTGGCGGGACACATTAGCGGACGGCGTGTCTTTTGGGTGGACGCTGGCGAAATTACCGTGAATCTTGATGACCCCGCCAAGTTTGTCGTTTACGGGCTGAATGAAAACGCCATTCATGCGGGCTTTTTGGACGATGCGGAAACGCCTTCCCTTACAGTGGAAAAATATTTTTGCTGGGCGGTAAGTGCTGTGGGCGGAAATTATGCCAAGCCTGACAGCATCAGAAAATTTGAGCTGATTCGTGATGATGAAATTTCCGCGCGTTCCAGCCGCATTGCCCTTCACTGGGAAAAAGTGGTGGATGACGTAAAGTTTGATACCGCCCGCGTGATGAAGGACGTGCTTTCTGCCACCCGAGAAAAAATCCTTTCCACCCTCAAAGCCGTAGACAGTGTGCGGGCGGTTGAGTTTGTGGACGGAAAGCCAGAACTTGGGGGCAATGAGCAGAAATTATTGCGGTATTTTGACGCAAGTGAAAAATAAAGCCGATGTTCAGGCACGATGAATGGTAATGCGTTTGCTCTGGGGGAAAGTCGCTTCGCTTAATGAGTTTTGCGAACGATTCTGTGACAGAAGTTCGCAAAACTCACTTTCCCCCAAAAAAAGGAAATTACTTAAAGAGTCCGCCCAGATATGTCCACAGGTTGTAGTGGGCAAAGACGGAAACCGCCACGAGAGAAACCGTAGACATAATCTTGATGAAGATGTCCATACAGGGACCAACCGTGTCTTTGAGAGGGTCGCCAACGGTATCGCCTACAACAGCCGCGTCGTGAACAGCATCGTAGCCTTCACCACCTTTTTTGATGCCTTCCAGACCGCCCTGCTCGATGAACTTCTTGCCGTTATCCCATGCACCGCCGGAGTTTCCCGTAAAGAGGGCAATCATAATGGCACAGATTGTTGAGCCAATCAGGATGCCGCCCACGAAGTTTGCGCCAAAGAGCAGTCCGCACACAACGGGGATGACCACTGCCATGAGGGCGGGAACTTTCATCTGACCGATAGAGCCTTTTGTAGAAATGCCGATACAGGTTTTGTAGTCGGGGTCTTCGGTGCCTGCGAGGATGCCGGGGTGAGCCTTGAACTGGCGGCGGATTTCGTCAACCATGTTGCGGGCTGCCTTTGCAACAGCGTCAATCAGCATGCCGCTGAAAAGGAAGGGAATTGCGCCGCCGACGATTGCGCCTGCAAGGGTCATGGGTTCCATGATGTTCAGCTGGGGAACGCCGCCAGTGAGTTTTTCGCCGGGAATTGAGTACATGTATGAAAGCATAAGGGAAAGGGCTGCAAGTCCGCCAGAACCGATGGCAAAGCCTTTGCCGATAGCGGCGGTTGTGTTTCCTACTGCGTCCAGAGTGTCGGTGATTTCACGCACGCCTTCGGGCAGTTTTGACATTTCTGCAATACCGCCTGCGTTGTCGGAAATAGGACCGTAGGTGTCAACGGAAACGGTGAGGGATACGAATGAAAGCATACCCATTGCGCTCATTGCCACGCCGTAGAGACCTGCCAGATAATAGGCAAGGATGATGCCCAGCCCAAGGATGATACAGGGAATCATACAGGAGTTCATGCCAAGGGCAAGACCGGAGGTAATGGTAAGGGCTGCTCCTTCGCGGCTTGCTTCTGCCAGACGCTTTGTGGGCTTGTAGTCAGAAGAAGTGTAGTATTCTGCCACGATGCCGATTAAAATGCCTGCCACAACACCGATTGCTCCGCCGATAAAGGGTGAAGCCCAGCCAGCCTTAAAGCCAAGGGTGGTAAAGTCGATGCCCTTGCCGTTGAAAAGATTGTATGAGAGGCAAAGACCTGCCGCAATCGTGATGCCGGCACCAATCCAGGTGGCTGCATTCAACTGCTGATGAACTTTCTTTGATTTTGAAAGGTTGCGAATCAAGAGCGAAATGATGCCGATGATACAGGCCAAAAGACCGCAGGCCGCAAATGCCAGCGGGAAGGTGTAGAGGGCGTTGAGAGAAGTGCCTGCAACGCCTACCTTTACAATCAGGTTGTACGCCAGGGCGATTGCCGCAACGATAGATGCTACGTACGATTCCAGCAAGTCAGAACCCAAGCCCGCAACATCGCCTACGTTATCGCCTACGTTGTCCGCAATGGTTGCAGGGTTGCGCGGGTCGTCTTCCGGAATGTGCGCTTCTGTCTTTCCTACCAGGTCAGCACCCATGTCGGCAGCCTTTGTGTAGATGCCGCCGCCAACGCGGTTGAACATGGCGACCAGTGAACAGCCCAAGGCATAGCCAGAGAGAATGTTCGGAAAGCGGATGATTTCAATTTTGGTGAGCCAGCAGGTGGATGTTTCCAGGGTGTCAATCCAGCCCAAGCCAAGTCCAAATACAATGTAGACGATTGCCAGTCCAAGGAGTGCAAATCCTCCTACGCACAAACCCATGACGGAACCGCCCCTAAATGCAACCTTGAGCGTCTGACCGATGTTCTCTGTTTTGCGAGCCTCATTGGTAACGCGTACATTGGAATAGGTTGCAATCTTCATGCCGATAAATCCGGCGAGAGCACTCATGGTGGAACCCAAAAGCAGGGCAAGCGCCACATACCATTCCAGAGCGAGCCACACGATTGCAGCTACAATCAGGACGACAAAAACCAGCACTTTGTATTCATACGCGATGAATGTGTTGGCACCCACACGGATAGCCGCAGCAATTTTCTGCATGAGCTCCGTGCCTTCTTCCAGCCGTTTGACTGAGAAGAAATTGAAGGCAGCATAGGCAAGGGCTGCCAGTGCTGCCAGCAGCAAAAGAATAGAAAGATTCATAAAAGAATTTTCCCCCATTTTAAGATACTTCTATTGTATCACGTCTTTTGAGAACTGGCAAAAAAAATTTTGGAAAAAACAAGGGGTGCGGGGGAAGAAGAAGTACCTTTTTGTAAAAAGGTTGCGTCTGCCCCTGCATTGCGGTATATTATTATAGTAGATTTTGTGGGGTATGCTATGAAAAAGATTATTTTTGCTGTGGCCGCATTTTTTTCTCTTGCGACTGCCGCTTTTGCCGCTGATGACGTTTCAAAGGGCTCTTTCAGCATAGGCTTTTCATTTCCGCAGGTGTACAATCTGAGACCCGCAGACAAGGATATTGATTCCGAGCGGTATTCTGGTTTTGGCATTAATTTTGCCCTGCGTGGCGTGGTGGGACTTCCTTTTGGCCTTTACGTGGACGGAAACCTGTATTTTCCCTATGCCCACAAAATTAAAATGGGTGATGTGGAATACCGCTATGATTTGAGCGATGTGCGGGTAGTGGGCATTGAAGGACAGTTGGGCGTGTACAGCGTGCTTTTGAATACCGGACGTTTTGCCCTTCCCTTTGGCGGTGGCCTGCACTTGAACTATCAGGACACAAGCTATAAGAGTGTCAGTGTCGGTCAGCCCGATTCTCAGTCAGTCTTTTCTGTGGGATTTGGCGGCTGGATAAACGCAGAGTTGCAGGTGACGGAAAAATTCACGCTCTATGGTGGTCTGCGCCTTGATTATGACTTCTGGCAGCGGCAAAAGACCGAAACAAAAGTGTCTGCAAACGGCACTAGGGTCAGCACGGAGTCGGGCATGTCCTCCATGCTCTTTGTCATTCCTGTTCTTGGCGTGATTATCAGATTTTAGTTTTTTTTTGGAGGGGAAGGTCTTCCCCTGCGCGCCCGCCGATACGAAACTTCGCCTACGGCTTCGTTGCGTATACGTCGGTCGCTACCCCTTCTGTGGGCTCAAACGCCGCCCGCAACGCCCGCTTCTGCAATATGATGCTCGCCGTATACGGCGATTCCCTTTTCAAGCAGCAACTGTGTGGTAATGCCGTTGCCTTCTACCAGTCCGCCGTCAAAAGCACCGTTGTGGATAAGACCGCATCCACAGGACGGACTTTTTTCTTTGAGGATTGCCATGCTGCATTCCTGTGACTCTGCAATCCACAGAGCTTTTCTGGCACCTTTTTGGTAGGCTTTGGTCTTGTCGTTTCCTTTGCAGTCAATCACCCTGTCTCCCCTGATTTCGCAGGGCTGTCGGGGAGTGGGAAGTCCGCCCAGCACTTCGGGGCAGACGGGAATAAGCGTGTGCTTTTTTGCCAGTGCCAGAACTGCTTTACAGGGCTTGGACGCGCCGTCATAGCGGCAGGCTTCTCCCAAAAGACAGGCACTCACTAAGATTTTCATGGAAACATTATAGTAAAAACACTGTTGTTTTGATATAGTGGAGGCACAGCGCAAGTAATTGCACAGAAAGAGGATTTTATGGAAATTGAGACAAAATGCATTCAGGCGGGCTACGAGCCAAAGAACGGCGAACCCCGCATGATTCCAATCGTACAGAGTACGACTTTTAAATATGACACAAGCGAAGACATGGGAAAACTCTTTGACTTGCAGGCAAGCGGCTATTTTTACTCCCGCCTGCAAAACCCCACTAATGACCATGTGGCGGCTAAAATTGCAGCCCTTGAAGGCGGAAGTGCGGCCATGCTGACAGGCTCAGGACAGGCGGCAAACTTTTTTGCCGTCTTTAACATTGCAAACGCCGGCGACCACGTTGTGGTTTCGTCCACGATTTACGGTGGCACTTTTAATCTTTTTAACGTGACCATGCGCAAAATGGGCATTGACTTTACCTTTCTTGACCCCGACTGTACGGACGCAGAACTGGAAGCGGCATTCAGACCCAATACCAAGGCTGTCTTTGGCGAGACGATTGCAAATCCTGCTCTTGTAGTCTTTGACATTGAGCGTTGGGCAAAAGCCGCCCATGCACATGGCGTTCCCCTGATTGTGGACAACACTTTTGCCACGCCGATTAACTGCCGCCCTTTTGAGTGGGGCTGCGACATTGTTACCCACTCCACCACAAAATACATGGACGGACACGATGCATCTCTTGGCGGCTGTATTGTGGACAGCGGAAAATTTGACTGGATGGCCCACAAGGAAAAATTCCCTGGGCTCTGCACTCCCGACGAATCTTACCACGGCATTACCTATGCAGAGAAGTTCGGCAAGGAGGGAGCCTTCATCACCAAGGCAACGGCACAGCTTATGCGGGATTTTGGTTCAGTGCAGGCTCCTTTTAACGCCTATATATTGAATCTGGGGCTTGAATCACTGGCTGTCCGCATGCAGCGTCACTGTGAAAACGCAGAGAAAGTGGCGGAATTCCTTGCGGGGCATAAAAATGTGGCGTGGGTCAATTATCCCGGTCTGAAAGGAAACAAATACTATGACCGTGCGCAAAAATATATGCCCAAGGGCACCTGCGGCGTAATTTCATTTGGCGTAAAGGGCGGCCGCACTGCTGCGGAAAAGTTTATGAAACATCTGCATGTGGCCATGATTGCAACCCACGTAGCCGACGCCCACTCCTGTGTACTGCACCCCGCATCCTCAACTCATCGGCAAATGAGCGATGAGGAACTGGTTGCAGGTGGCGTTGCTCCCGATTTGGTGCGCTTTTCCGTAGGGCTTGAAAACGCAGAGGACATCATTGCGGACATCAAGCAGGCATTGGAGGCTGAGTAAGGAAAGAAACTGTTTGCAAAACGGTAAATCCATTGTATAATGGCAGTATGCCTATGAAACGAATTTGCCTTGCAGGACTCATACTGCTTTTTATGACGGGGGGGGGTGTTTTGCTAAGCAGACGCTAGACGATGCTTTGATTCTTGTCAGTAAAGACATTGCGGAACGTTGCGAAAAACGCGAGATTATTGCCGTACTTGATTTTAAGACGGATTCCGAAGACATGGGAGCCTACATCAGCAGTCAGCTTACCACGATGATTTTTGAGCATTCCACATTGCAGGTGGTTACGCGCCAGCACATGGACAAGGTGGAAAAAGAACTTGATTATCAGATAAGCGGTGTGGTGAGCGACAGTACGGCACTTTCAATCTGTGAACGGCTTGGCGCAAAGAAAATAGTGTTTGGTTCTCTTGAAGAACTGGACAACCAATATACCTTACAGGTAAAAATGCTCGCTGTAGAAACAGGGGCGTATGCACTTTTTAAGAAATATGATGTGTCCCGATCTTCTCGGACGGAGCAACTGCTGCATCATGCGGCAACCATTTATAAATCCTCTCTGGGCATCATACTAGAAGCAAACAAGAATTCCATTTCTTATGTATCACCCGCTGTCGGACTGTCCTTTGACTACAGTGTTACCCGCCGTCTTTCCTTGGGTGTGAAGGCTTTAGCCAGTTATGATGCATTTGAAAAAGATAATACAATTTATACAGTTGAGCCACTTGTTTTTGTGCGATGGTATGCCGTTTCTCCTACGGGAGAGCCAAGTGCAGGTCTTTTTGTTGAGGCACAGGGTGGAGCAGCAATCCTTATGGTGAATTCTGACCTAAAAAGTACGGGGAGCACAGGTCTTTCTTTGGGATTCCGAATTCCAACAGGGAATTTTTATGTTGAGCCACTCCTTCGTGGTGGATATCCCTACATGTTTGGAGCCGGCGTCGGCATGGGATTCAGGTTTTAGGAGGCGGGTATGCGAAGAGTTTTTGTCTTGCCAGTTGTGGCACTTGTTTTTTCCCTTATAATTGTCTCCTGTGACAATCCGATGTTTATTGGTTCGACAGGCTTGTATAAAGTTGATTTTTCTACAAACGGGGGAACCGCCCTTTCATCAGTTCGTACGAATAAGATTAAGGAGATGCCCTATACAAGCCGAGCCGACTACACTTTTGCGGGCTGGTACAAAAAATCTGATTTTTCTGACAGTGCAATTGTTTTTCCGCTTGAGATAAAAGATGACACCACGCTGTATGCCAAATGGCAGCAGGAATTTACGGTGACCTTTGAGACGAACGGGGGAGATGAAATAGAGTCTTACAAGACAGGCATAGTTCAGACTGCACCTGACACAAGCCGGACAAACTACCTTTTTGCAGGCTGGTACACAAAGTCAGATTTTTCAGGAGAGGCGGTGAACTTTCCCTATGCGGTAACAAAACCCGTGACATTGTATGCCAAATGGATTCCGACATATCAGGTGACTTTTGAAACAAACGGCGGAAGTGAAATCTCTTCGTTTAGAGCGGGTGTAATTGAAAGCACTCCCGAAACAAAGAGGGAGGGCTACACTTTTGTCGCATGGTACAAGGACAGCTCACTGACGGAGGCAGTTGAATTTCCTTATACGCTCACCGCCGACACGACTTTCTGGGCAAAGTGGCAGCAGGTTTTCACGGTGAATTTTGAAAGCAACGGAGGAACAAGCGTCGCAAGTCTTTCATCGGGCTATATCGAATCTTCCCCAGTCACCACAAAATCAGATGCGAGCCTTGAAGGCTGGTACACCACATCAGATTTTTCAGAAGGAAGCAAAGTGACTTTCCCATACACCGTCACAGGCGACACCACTCTTTACGCAAAATGGCAGGCGGTACAATGCACGGTAACTTATTACGCAAACGGAGCCACAGGCGGAACGGTTCCTGAGAGCGTGACCGTGGATAAGGGAAGCGGCTACACGGTGAAAGGAAATACAGGAAATCTAGAAAAAACAGGATACGCCTTCACCAAATGGAACACGCGCTCAGACGGAAGCGGAAGCGGCTACAGTGCGGGAAGCACGATGACCGTAACAGGCGATGTGTCGCTCTATGCCCAGTGGGGCAAGGATTACGGGGCGATGGTGTATGTGGAAGGCGGAAGTTTTACGCAAGGAATAGGAACTTCTGCTCACACGGTTACTATCTCAAAAGACTTCTACATGGGGCAGTATGAAGTAACTTATGAACTGTGGAATGAAGTGAAAACTTGGGCATCAGCGCAAGAAACGGCATGGAATGTAGGCTCAGCTAATAAAGGCGTAACTACAAACGATTCCTATACTGACTGGGAACCTGCAACGAATGTCTCCTGGTATGAGGCTGTCACATGGTGCAATGCCTACAGCGAGATGAAAGGGCTGACCCCATGCTATTATTCCGACTCGTCATATACAACTGTGTACCGAGACTATTCTGCCAATGGTCATGTTTACTGGAACAAAAGTGCAAATGGCTATCGTTTACCCACAGAATCTGAATGGGAATATGCCGCAAAAGGCGGAAAGAATCAGAATACATACACATATAGTGGTAGTAATACAATTGGCGATGTGGCTTGGTATTCTGGAAATAGTGGAAAAGAAACACACCCTGTAGGTACAAAAGCGGCAAATAAGCTGGGAATTTATGATATGTGTGGGAATGTACGAGAATGGTGCGGAACTTCGAATTATTCGTATTCCAGCGATGCCCAGATAGATCCTAATTATTGGACGTATTCTACATATTATAATTCAGTGAGGCTTGCTGCCCCAATTTTCCGCGGCGGCGATTGGTCTGACTCTGACAGTGCGATTTCTGTAACCTTCAGGAGTTCTGCTTCGTATGGAACTGCTGAAGGTAATTATACGGGATTCCGTGTAGCAAGAAATGCGGAGTAAGGGGGAATAATGAAAATCTTTCACTATACTTCGATCGAGACTCTTGCATTGATTTTAAAAAATAGAACACTTCGTTTCAATAATGTTGCAAATGTGAATGATCCAGATGAAGCAATGACTGATGATTTTGGTTCTTTGCAACCTTATTGTTTTACTAGTTGTTGGACATCGAGACAAGAAGAGTCAATTCCACTTTGGAAAATCTATGGAAATAATGGGCATGGTGTGAGAATAGAATCTGATACAAGCTTTATACATTTCCGTAATGATAGTGTCTCAGAGCGAGAAATGTATTTTGTTGTCAAAAATGTACAGAAAAATAATCTAGATTCATGCTTTATAAATTTGTGGCAGAGTGGCGATTCTTTCAATCATTATTTTAGAACACATTATTCTGATGTTAATAGAATTTTTGAAAAAAATCTGTCAACCAACTCTATAACGCAATTTGAATATGATATTGAGTCTGCATTTAATACAAAGAAAACTTGTTGGGCTTTTGAAGAAGAGATTCGGTTTATTCTTCTTGGATGTAATTCATCAATTGAAAAATGTGATAATTGGCAGATTGTTTTTAACAGAATCATGTCAAAAAGTAAGAGCAAGAGGAATTTCCATGATTCTTATGTTGATTTGATTCTTGAACAAGATTTCTTTGATAATTTAAAAATTACTTGTAGTCCCAAAATCGATGATGCAGAGAAAATTATTATTCAGGCATTGGTCGAGAAATTTGATGAAAACAAAAAGATTAAAATTACAGAAAGTAAAATTAATATGAAATAAAATCGTTGGAGGTATACTTATGAAAAAAGAAGGAATTGTGGCGGGAAGTCCATTTATCACTTATCAGCGGAAGGGATGCCGAATCCATACTGGGGACTGTAGTTGCATTGCAATGCATGGTGCTCCGCAAGTTTACAGTAAATACTACAGTTTTGACACTTATGACGAAGCCTGCCAATACGCAAAATCTACCGGATTGGTAGCGAAGAACTGTTCGAAATGCCTTGACGGACAAATGCTGTAAAAGTAACACAATCACTTCTCATATCAACAAATGCCCGCCCCAACCTGTAGCAGTGGCGAAGCCAGTCGCATAGCGACCGCGCGTTAGCAAGCTGCGAAAGGGCGGCAGCCGGTTGATCGGCGCAAAAATAGAAAAGGAGAATCACCTATGGAATCAATCAGAATTTTGCAGGACACTTACGAGAAGTTGTATGTTCTGACGGCACCGATTTCAAATTTAATGCAGGATGTTTTTCCAAAATGGAAGGGTGATACGGGCTGGAAGCCCTATTGTGATAAACTTCTTGATAATGTTTCATTTTGGAAACGGCGTGAATGGAGTAATTTCTGTGAACTTGATTTATATCTTTTATTACATATTTTGAAGAATTCGTGGACAGGGTTAAAAGAATGTTTTGGGGATTTCTTCAATGATGATAATGAAAGACTTTTTGTTTCAGACAGTGAGTTTTCTGTTTTGTCTATAAGGAATACTGTTGCTCATCCAGAAAATATGGAGCCTTTGACGGCATACTACCATCTTCCTCATGATAAAACAAACCAAAAATATATAAAATATAAAAAATGGGATGAGTCTTTGGAAGAAGCAGCCCATGCGTTGGGGTTCAGCCTAGGTGAGGAAATCTGTAGAGTCCATCAAAAAGAAAAGGAAGAGCTTGAAAAAGTGATTTTTGAAAATTCAACATCTATTACTATGAATTCTCCGGAATGGAAAAATGACATACTTTCTGCCGATGTGAAAGCAGGAATTAAACGAACTAGAGAGCGGATTGAAACGCAATCGACAGCGGCTGGGATAATGGATTTTTTTAAGGATGCTCAGTTTCTTGGAAAAGGACAAAATATTAAGGAAGAGCTTGAAAAATATAATCTTCCTACATTTGAGAGCATTTGGGAAAAAATTTGGTTGCAATATTACGGTTTTAGTAAATAATCTCCGCCCTGCTTGGAGTTTTCCTCTATGAGAAAAATCTTCTTGTCTTTTATCATTGCTCTTTTTCTCGCCTCCGCGGTGTTCGCTGAAAAACACACTCTCAGGACAGGCGATGCTTTTGCACTTTCGCTTACGGATTATTTCTTTCCGTCGGACATATCGCTTACGGGGAGCAAGTGCTCAATCACTGCAATCAAGAAGGTTGACAAGGATTTATGGTGCTTGTCGCTGGCTGCTTTCCGTTCGGCACAAATTGCGATTCCCGTGGTCTATGAGTATTATGTCCGTGCGGGCGATGTCCTTAAAATGCGGCGGCTTTCCAATCCCATGGAGGAGTGCCAGGTAAAAATTGAGTCTGTTTCGTGGAACGAGCTGGTAATTTCCCTGCCGTAAGAAAGTCTAAAAGTGCGTGAGACACTTCAAGCATTGTTGCAGGAGAAAGTTTTGAAACTTTTTCTACAAGGCAAGACCGAAATCAACCCACCATATTTCACCACGAGTCATTCTTCACGGTCTCCCACATGGAGACGTGGTATTTGCAATAATATGACGAATTGTTTGCAAATCAATGGTTAAACTACGCTTTTTTTAGCATCAAAACGACATAGCGGATGTGCTCGAAACGGTTTTTAACGTGCAATAATACGCAATGTCAGTATGATTACGAAGAAAAGAAGCGAGGCAAACACAATTTTTTTCTTCTTTAATTTTTTCTTTCTTAATTCTTTATATGAAGTGTTAAACTCTGTATTTGCTTTTTCTACTTGTCTTCTTAGCAAGTCCGAATATCGATTATGAAAATCATCAATATATATTATGTCGCGTGTAAAAGAATTCCGACTTATTTCTTTCAGACCATAAAAGTCAACTTCCTTCACAGTATTCGGTACTGATATGGAAAAATTAGGATATCCTGCTTTAAATCCTGGGTTATTATCTAAATATACCTGAATGAATTTAATACCTTCTTCTATTTTTGTAGTAAGTGATTCGTAATTTCTTTGCTTCTTTTGATAGGCTAGAACCTCATCGTGTAATTTTTCATCTGTGTTTGCAGCACTCCATGTTTTTTTCTTTCGCAGAAAGAATCAAGTTTTGCTTGTAATATTTTTTATTGTTCTGAGATTTTTTGGAAATCTGTTCTAAAAATAAAGTTATCAACTTCCAATGCTATTAAATGTTTCTCGGAGATGTCAAAAACTTCAATTGATTGGTTCTTTTTATGCCAAAAATCATTTGGAACATGGGTAATTTTTATATATTCCAATTTTTCTCTTTCAAGTATTAAATCCCAAATGTAAAAATAGTATGCCACAAATTTATTTGCTTCCGCTCTATCACTTTCGGAAACGGCAGATACTTTCTTCTGCAAATTTTCAATAATTTTAGAAAAATATTCTTTGTCTTGTATTTGATTAAAAGAGTGAGTTGATATTCCATATTGATTGATAAACTCTAAGAGGGTTTCTGCCTCAAGTGCCATATATTTTTTATCACTTTCCTGTGATAAATCTTCATCTGCTTTTTTTATTTCAAATATAAAATCTCGATAAGCTTTTTCTGCTACTTCTTCCTCAATTTTGCAAGTAAACATGCTTGCTAATTCATTCAATTGTGAATTGATTTCAAGCAAAAGATTATTGCTTCGGCGTAATTGATAATTGGCTTCGTTAGCTATAAAGAGTTTTGCTTTGTTTACTTCTAGATTTCGGTTGTTGACATTCCGATTCCTTCAGCAACACCAGAACAACAAAAGCCCATCATCGCTTTGGTAGATAAAATCCTCGCCGCAAAAAAAGCCAATCCGCAGGCAGACACAAGCAAAGAAGAGGCAGAGATTGACAGCCTTGTGTAGGCGCTGTATGGACTGACTGAAGACGAGATAAACATCATCGAAGGCAAATAAACAATGCAATGTTTGATGTTTTGTGATACAATGTAATGGAATGGAGGTGATTTATGTGGGCAACTCAAGCGTATGTAACTGGCAACACGGTAACAATTCAAAATGAAATCCTTAAAGAATTTGACGGGCAAGAAATAACGATAAATGTCATTCTTCCCGAACGCAAAAAACGTAGTATCAAGGATTTTTTTGAATTGACAGAGCAACTGCATTTGAATTCTCACGGGCAAAAATGGACGAGGGAAGAATTGCATGAGCGGTAAGATTTTCATTGACTCCAATCTGTTTGTATACAGTGCTGACAACGGAGAGCCTCTAAAGCAAGCAACGGCAAAAAGTATTCTTTTCGAACTATCTGAAAACGGCGGTGTGGTGTCTACGCAGGTTCTGCAGGAGTTTTATAATGTTGTTTCAGGCAAACTAAAATGTCCAAAAGATACCGCTAAGCAGCTTGTGGAAGATATTTCTAACAATTTTATTGTGCATAAAAACTCCGTTTTTGACATTCTTCATGCTATAGACATAAGTATAAAAACACAGTTTTCGTTTTGGGATTCTCTCATAATTTCTGCTGCAATCAGCGAAAATTGTACAACTTTGTATTCAGAAGATTTGAATGATGGGCAAATTGTGGAAGGTGTTTTGATACACAATCCTCTGTAATCTAATATCATCTCAGAAGAAGCAGAAATCGACCGTCTGTGTATGCGCTCTATGGTCTGACGGAAGATGAGATAAAGATTGTTGGAGGGAGGTAGGAGGATGAATAAATTTGTAATTGAATTGCAAAAATCTTGCTTGGATATATCTGTTGGTTGTACAGAATTATTATGGAAAGCTTATTTTCTTGCGAGGAAACTGGATATCCCTGACTTAGAGTCTTTTTGTAATTCAGAAATTCACGGTTATAGGAATATACAGAATGAACTGCCAGCTTATAGATATGTACTTGGAGAGTATAGGATACTTAACCTTCAAAGTAATTCCTGGAATCCAGTCGTAATCAATGGAAATCTGTATGGCTATCAGAGATTGCCTTTAGTTGATTCTATAGCTGAATTGGAGACCTTTTTTAAATCGGGTATACCAGAACTTGAAGTAGCAATTTCCCCTGAAATACAAGGTGTGTTTAAAAAGGAAATACCAAATTCTGATTCATCTCCAATAAGTTGTTTTTTCCCTCAGCCACAGATTGCGAATTTGTTACAATCAGTAAGGATACTTATATTGAGCTGGGCTATTGAATTAGAAAAGAAAGGAATATTGGGAGATGATTACATGTTTAATGATAAAGAAAAAGAAAATGCACAGAATGTTTCTAACATTACTTTTAATGGAGATGTAAAACTGTCTGGAAATTATGCTCTTGGACAAATGAATGGTTCTACAGTGACCGTACAAAACACATCAATGAACATTGAGGATGTGAAGAATTTAATAAAATTGATTGCAGAGGAACTTGGAAAATCGGGAATTTCAGAAGAGGAGCAGAAAAAAGTTTCAGAAAACATAGAGACCATAAAAGAAGCTATTGCAGATAATGATGTAGTAAAAATTGGCAAATGCTTACACTTCATAAAGGATATGTATTACAACGTGATGGGAAATCTAATAGCATCAGGTATTGTGCTTAAGGTGACGCAATTGTTGAATGCAACCGGACTTTGAGCTTGGTTTTAGTGAATATTGTTGTGTAACTAGTATTGATGTTGGTTCATATAATACTTGCAAACATAATTGTTCGTATTGTTATGCTACATGGAATTATGGTGTTTCAAATGAGGTTGATAGTTTAAGCCCCATACTTGGTTCTTCGCTTTGTGATGGGGATAAAATAAATGATAGAAAAGTCCCTGTTTTAAAGGAACAAACCCCAGAATTATTCTAAGGATAAATATGGCAGATTTCATTGAATGGCAACAGTTTGAGAAAACAGATTTATACATAAAAGACAATGAATTTTTTAGCAAATTAAGCATTTCACGAGATGAAAACTATAATATTCACTTTTGTGTTGAATGCAAAGAATTGGATAAAAAAACAACACGAGATTTTAACGATATTTCATCATTTTACATGTCAAAACTTGACAATGTTACAGCTTATCCAAATCCATTTCTCGGAAAAGAATATTTTCTAAAAGAATTTATCTGTGAAAAAATTAATTATGCTCCAACAGGGGAGTTTTCAATCAATGGAATTGTATTAAGAATAGAATCTCACTATGTAAGTGATTCTGTTGGAAAACCCGAATTTGAAAACATCTGGTTACTTAATTCATCAAATCAGGCAAATTACGATCAGAATATAATCAAAACTTCTGCTGAAAATGAACACTATCAATGGGGTGACTTTGCAACAGAAGAAATTGCTCTAGCAGAAAAATATTCAGCATCTTGGGCTGGAATTAAGTTAAAATATAAATGTTATGATTTTTTACTGATAAAATCAGATACATTTACCAAATTTAAGTCAACTTGTTTACGTTTTGAAAAAAAACAATTTCCAACAGATGAAGTTGGTCTATATTACTGTGTAGCAAAGCCAACAACGCAGTTTAACCGTTTTGTCGGCTTTGAATTACTTGTTTGTTCTTATTTTAATTATCTAAAATACAAACAGTTCTTGCATAATAGGTTGATTCTTTTCCTAACCATTCTGGATTCATAACCATAAGAAAAGTCAATATTCCAAGAACTTCCATAGTATATTGTATCATATGTGCGGGAATCATCAAATTTCCATTCTGATGATGTCCAATATCTTTTGTTTTGCAAAGAATCTCCATTACATAAACTAAGACTATAGTTGATTATATTCATATTTTGATAAATAACATAAAGTTCATATAGGCTTGGTATAAACCAACCAGTGCTAAAATAACCTGTAAAGATTTTGTATTACCATAATTTTTAGCAAAATTGAAAATCGGATAATTTAAAATATTTTGCTCAGCATTAGAATCTATCCTACAGATTTCATTCCAATTATCGCTTCCGTCTGTATCTCCATCAATTACGAGATTTTCATATAGATAATCTCCATTAGAATTTGATGTTCTATTTGTTCTTGTGTAACTCGAAACAATATTTTCAAATTTTGTTGTATTACCTGTTGATTCTCTTGTTGCCCATGCAATACTTGAAGGAGATTCTGACAAGCCTAATACCAGTTCTTTTTCATTTGCATTATAACCGCAGATTATACCAACGACAGTTTTTGTCGGATCAAAATTTTCAGATTTTGTTTTATCTGTATAAACAAAGTAGCCAACTTCTTCAGTAGAAACATTTAATCCATAATTGCTTGGTTGATTAACTGTTTCAGAATTTGTATTTGATTCTCCAATATATGTTATCTTATCTAAGGTTTTATTTGTAAGATTTCTTGCAATTCGGAATCCCCAATCAATCCAATGAGCTGAATCACCTCCTCCACAAGCATCTGTTCTTCGCATTGATAATTTTGAATCCAGTTCAAAAGTGTCAAAAAAGTATAAACCACTTAATGACTATTTGAATAACTTCGGAAAAAACTTAGGTCAGCTTGTTGCAGACCTCCACAAATCCGAAAAAGAGAGGCTCTTCAATTTCATTGCGGAACGAACTTTTGACATCACGATGAATTCGCCTGATTTTAAGAAGCTGCCCCAAAGCAAGCAGGATAGTATTAGGCGTACAAGGCAACGCTTGCAAGACCAGTAGCCGATACCGTGGCGCAAAATATAAAGTTTAGCATACCTTTCTCCTCCCTAGCCGATTCCCCATTATTTCGCTATATTATTTATATGGAACAATATGCGGTTACTGGCATGAGTTGTGCGGCGTGCGTGGCACGGGTGGAAAAAGCGGTGGGCAAGGTGGACGGGGTGTCTGCCTGCTCGGTATCCTTGCTGACAAATTCGATGTCGGTGGAGGGGAGTGCGGGTGCTGACCAGATTATTGCTGCGGTAGAGAATGCGGGCTATGGAGCGAGCAGACTAGGCGGAGCAAGGTCGGACGGTCGGTCTGGCGGGGCAGAAAAAAATGCTGGCTTACGGGGGATGTCTTCGCTTGCCGAAAAGGAGGAACTGCTTCGTGACAAAATGACTCCCCTGCTTAAAAAACGGCTCTGCTGGTCGCTGGGATTTTTGCTTCTTCTGATGTATCTTTCCATGGGGCACATGATGCTGGGCTTTCCCCTTCCGCCTTTTTTGGACGGAAACCATATTGCCATGGGGCTTGCACAACTTTTGCTTGCGGCGGCCGTCATGGTCATCAATCAGAAATTTTTTATCAGCGGCATAAAGTCTCTGTTGCATGGTGCGCCAAATATGGATACGCTTGTTGCACTGGGCTCAGGGGTGTCCTTTGCCTACAGCGTCGTGGTGCTTTTTGACATGACTTGGGCGGTGCTTGCGGGTGACAACGCGGGCGTAATGCGGGACATGGACAATTTTTACTTTGAGGGCGCTGCAATGATTGTCACGCTGATTACGGTGGGAAAACTTCTGGAGGCAATTTCCAAGGGAAAAACGACTAATGCGCTCAAGAGCCTGATGCACCTTGCACCAAAGACGGCAAGAATAATTGGAGAAAATGGCGAGGAAAAATTTGTTTCCGTAGAAGAAGTGCGTGCCGGCGATGTCTTTGTGGTGCGCCCGGGCGAAAGCATTCCCGTGGACGGTCTGGTGCTGGAAGGTTCTTCTGCAGTGAATGAAAGTGCCCTTACCGGCGAAAGTATTCCGGTGGACAAGGGTGCGGGTGACGAAGTGAGTGCGGCAACGGTGAATCAGTCAGGATTTTTGCGTTGTCGGGCAAGTCGGGTTGGCGAGGACACGAGGCTTTCGCAAATCATTCAGATGGTGAGCGATGCGGCAAGCACCAAGGCACCGATTGCAAAGGTGGCCGACAAGGTTTCTGGCATTTTTGTACCCGCAGTCATTTTGATTGCCATTGTGACGACGGGCATCTGGCTGGCAGTTGGTGAGACTTTTGCTTTTGCCCTCAGTCGGGGGATTGCGGTTCTGGTTATCAGTTGTCCCTGTGCGCTGGGGCTGGCAACTCCTGTGGCGATTATGGTGGGAAACGGACTGGGCGCAAAGAACGGCATTTTATTCAAGACGGCGGCTTCTCTGGAGGCTGCGGGACGGACACAACTTGTTGCGCTGGATAAGACGGGTACGAT
This sequence comes from uncultured Treponema sp., assembly GCA_937885175.1. Classification (GTDB taxonomy): domain Bacteria; phylum Spirochaetota; class Spirochaetia; order Treponematales; family Treponemataceae; genus Treponema_D. The sequence goes on from CAKZZO010000094.1 coordinate 19,530, forward strand.
TACCAGTGGAAAGCCTGTGGTGACGGATATGATTCCCCTAGGGCTTTCTGAGACGGAACTTTTGCAGACGGCCTTTAATCTGGAGGCAAAAAGCGAGCATCCTTTGGCAAAGGCGATTGTGGCGCGGGCTGGGGAAGAAACATTGACGGCTGCGGACGTGACGGACTTTACCGCCCTTCCAGGAAATGGTCTTAGGGCAACTTGCGATGGAAAGAAAATTGTGGGGGGAAGCATGGCCTTTATTGCTTCTCAGACGGAGATTCCAGAAGAGGTGACTGCAAAAGCGGATATGCTTTCCGCACAGGGAAAAACTCCCCTTGCCTTTGCGGTGGACGGAAAATGTGTCGGACTGATTTCCGTTGCGGACGTGATTACGGAGGATTCCATTCAGGCGGTAGGTCAACTGCAGGACATGGGCTTGCATTTGGTCATGCTGACAGGTGACAATGAGCGCACGGCAAAGGCGATTGGCACACAGGCCGGGGTGGATGAGGTGATTGCGGGCGTGCTTCCCGATGGAAAGGAAGCGGTGGTGCGTGACTTGCAGGCAAAGGGCAGGGTGGCTATGGTTGGAGACGGCATTAACGATGCCCCCGCTCTTACGCGGGCTGACACGGGCATTGCCATTGGAGCGGGTACGGATGTGGCCATTGATGCCGCTGATGTGGTGCTGATGAACAGTCGTCTTTCTGATGTAGCCGCCGCTATTCGTTTGAGCCGGGCAACCTTGCGGAACATTCACCAGAATCTTTTCTGGGCGTTTTTCTACAATATAATTCTTATTCCTGTGGCGGCGGGTGCCTACTACAAGGCATTTGGTCTCGCCCTCAATCCCATGCTGGGGGCGGCGGCGATGAGCCTGTCCAGTTTTTGCGTGGTGGCCAATGCCTTGCGGCTTAATTTTACAAAAATCAAAGGGAATCAGCCTGCGGGCGATAAAAACAACACGAGCAAGAAAAATAACAGGGAGAAGTCTATGACAAGGACACTGAAAGTGGACGGTATGATGTGCAGTCACTGCGAAATGCATGTGAAAAAGGCATTGGAAGCGATTGAAGGCGTTGCGGAAGCGACGGCAAGCCATGAGAAAGGGCAGGTTGTGGTGCAGTTGACTGCTGACGTACCCAATGATGTTTTTGCAAAAGCCGTGACCGATGCGGGCTACACTTTTGTGGGGTAAGCAATGGCAAAGTTTCTGCATGTTCTTGCGATAACAGGTATTGTGCTTGCGGGCATTGTTACGGCAATTGCCATTTTTGGATTTTTGTTTCTCAAGCTGTGGAAACCATTTGGGGGAAAGGCAAGCAAGGCGGATAGAAAGAATTATGCCGAGCGCGCGGCCAATTTTGACGGCAAGAAATTTCACAATGAGCAAGATTTTGATGCCATGATAAGCCGAGATGCCCCGCCGGACCCGCTGAATTTTTCAAGAAATCAGCCACGGCCAGACTTTGACTTTCCGACTAAGCAGCCTGACTTTCTTTCCAATTCTTCTGAGCGTCCGCCAGTGGACGAGCTTAACATGACCTGGTTTGGACATTCATCGCTTTTGCTGCAGATGCACGGCATGAATATTCTGCTTGACCCGGTCTTTAGCGAGATGATTTCTCCCGTTTCCTTTGTGGGGAGCCGCAGGTTTTCTCATCCGCCTGTAAGCGTAGGAGATTTACCGGAGATTGACCTTTTGATTTTGACCCATGACCATTACGACCATCTGGACTATAACGTAATAAAAGAGATTGACGGCAAGGTGAGCCGCTACATCGTTCCGCTGGGCGTGGAAAATCATCTTGAACGTTGGGGCGTAAAGGCGGAAAAAATCACCAATATGGCATGGTGGGAAGAAATTGACGTGAATGGACTGACTATCGGCTGTACTCCCACTCAGCATTTTTCCGGTCGTCACCTTACTGATAACATGGCAACCCTCTGGTGCAGTTACGTGCTAAAAGACCAGTATCATCAGGTATTTGAAAGCGGAGACAGCGGATTCAACACGCATTTTGAGCGGATTCACGAAAAGTACGGAGATTTTGATTACGTCTTTATTGAATGCGGACAGTATGACGTGCAGTGGCCTAAGGTGCACATGTTCCCGGAGCAGTCCGTGCAGGCGGCGAAAATTCTGGGTGCCAAACTGGTGCAGCCCATACACTGGGGAGCAATCATTCTGTCCCGCCATGGCTGGGATGACCCGATTGAACGCTTTTTGCTTTCCGCAGAGGCAGAAGGACTTACGGTGCTTACGCCCTACATCGGGCAGACCCTGCATCCGCAAACGCCTGCGCTTTTTCAGGAACGCTGGTGGCGCAGAGAAATGCTGAGCCTTTTACGCTAATCTGCCGATACTCTTAGGGTAGGAGAGCAAGATAAAAACTGCCTGAAATAGCGTCGGTTTTTATCTTTGCGAAGTTTACGGTGCAAACTTTTTATGGGAGTATCTATGAAAAAAATAATTACACTTTCTCTCTTGCTGCTGGCAGTTTCAGCAAGCGTTAGCTTTGCCGCAGGGGCCTCCGCTTCGGTTGATATGGATTACCTTTCTAAGGCCAGACGGGAAAAATACGTTGAAGATTTCAGTTACGTTTCCCGAAAGAATTTCAACACGGGAAAGCAAATCCGCGACATGGGGCGGCGTCTGGGAGCAGAAGTGCGCTATCAGGCGGAAGAAAATAAAGCGGACTATCCCTTTTCCAGTGGCTATCCTGACTACAAATACAAGGCTTCCCGCGTGTATAGCACGGGAACAAAATCCGGGGCGGATGTTGTGTATATCGGTCGCCGTGCCCGTGTAGGAACTTTTAAGAACTTAAACCGCGTCATCTCAGGATATATTGAAAAGGCATATGGTATTTCCATGGCGCAGGCCGATCAGATTGCGCTTAAAGTCTGCTACTGGAATACAAACCACTACAACGATGTCGCTTATTTTAAGAAGCATTTTGACCCGCGTGTTTCAGAAGTGTTCAGAAACCGCACCAAGAGCATTGGTCTTGCCCGCTCATACAAATATTGGCAGCCTTCCCGCGTGGTGATTCCCTTTACGATTGTAAGGGAAATTGTGCCCGAGGCTAAAGAACCAGCAAAGCCAGTGGAAGAAGCAAAACCTGTGAAAGAAGTTCCCCTAGCGGAGCCGCCAAAGCCTGTGGAAGTTCGTCCTGAACCTACCTATGAGCCTCCCAAGCCAAAGACTCGTCCTCAAAATATCTCTGTAGAACCTGAGCCGGAGCCTTCTTTCTTCCAGAAGCACAAGGGCTTGCTGATTGGTGCTGCCATCGGTTTGCTTTTGCTCCTCGTAGTGATTGTAGCCGTGGCCCGCGGTAGCCGTAAGGAATACAGGGCAAACGCATTATAGATATCGTGCTTGAATATCGGCTGGACAAATGAAATG
>CAKZZO010000095.1 GCA_937885175.1 uncultured Treponema sp.
CTCATTTTTCGTTTTTGCTGAGACTCTTTTACCTGTGCCCTTTTTGTCTTACTTGTGAATGGATTATAATGCGTTTGCCGGACAAGCTTTTTTTCTCCTTGAAAAATCCTCGTATTGCGGTTATCATAGGAATGATATAGTTTCTTTTTATCTTATGGGAGTAAACATGAAAGTTGCGATTGTTACCGGTTCATCAAAAGGAATTGGAAAGGCATGTGCCATTCGGCTGGCAAAGGACGGATATGCGGTTGTGGTAAATTACAGCCGTTCAGACGATGAAGCTAATGCCGTTGTTGCGTCAATTAAGGCGGATGGCGGCGAAGCCATTGCATACAAGGCCGACGTTTCCAAGTTGGACGAGGTAAAGAAAATGTTCCGCGATGTTTCCAAGCAGTTTGGAAGCATTGATGTTTTGGTGAATAATGCGGGCATTGTGCGTGATGAATATCTTCTTATGCTGAATCCTGAAACGCTGGACAAATGTCTTGACCTGAATATCAAGGGCTACCTTTACTGTGCTCAGGCAGCGGTGCTCAAAATGTTCAAGCAGAAGCATGGCGTGATTATCAACATGTCTTCTGTTTCAAGTAAATTTGCCTTGCCGGGACAGAGCGTCTACAGTGCTACGAAGGGTGCGGTCAATTCGATGACCCAGACTCTGGCAAAGGAACTGGCTGGCTACGGCATTCGTGTAAATGCAGTTGCCCCTGGCTTTATTCAGACAGAAATGATTGACGCAATTCCTCAGGAAAAGCGCGATGAATATATAAAAAATGTGCCCCTCCAGCGCTTTGGTACGGCTGAAGATGTTGCAAATGTGGTGAGTGCACTGGCTTCCGATGCCTTCTCCTATGTGACAGGTCAGACTATTGTGCTTGACGGCGGACTTTCATTGTAGGAGGCAGCCATGAATATTTATGAAATCAGCCAGAAGATTGCCCAGCGTCCGCCTTTCCAGATGATTGAGCGGGTGCTTGAACTGAATGCCGGCGAGTCTGCTACGGGCATCAAAAATGTAAGCGTGAACGAACCCTATTTTATGGGTCATTTTCCTGGCACTCCGATTATGCCCGGTGTTCTGATTGTGGAAGCCTGTGCCCAGCTTTGTTCCCTTGTCATTGAAAAGGACGAAAAGGCACTGGAAGACAATCTTTATGTGCTTCTCAAAATAGACGGATTTAAATTCGTCAAGCCAGTAATTCCTGGTGACCAACTGGTGATAACGGTGAATAAGACCAAGGGTGGCGGAGTTCTTGTTGGCTTTGACGCAGTGGTAAAAGTGGGTGATGCGGTGTTTGCAAAGGGTAGCCTTACATTCACCACGATTCCCAAAGCATCGGTTGAGCAGCGGTAGTCAAAAGGAGATAAGGCGGATAAGGTAGACATGGCAAAGAAAATTCTCGTGCTGAATGGTAGTCCCAAAAAGGAGCGCAGCGGTTCGCTCAAACTTGCACGCGCGTTTGTGGAGGGAGTGACCGAGCACGGTGAGTATGAGGCTGAGTACGTACATATTTCTGAGCTGAACATAAAACCCTGTCTCGGCTGTTTGACATGCTGGGCGAGGGAGGATGCTACCTGTGTCATAAAGGATGATGACATTCCTGCCCTCCGCAAAAAGATTGAAGATGCCGACATCGTGATTTTGAGCGCAGGACTCTTCTTCTTTGGACTTCCGGGGCCAGTTAAGGTGATGATGGACAGGCTTTTGGGCATGGTCAATCCTTATTATGGAAGACCCCTTCCTGCTGACGGCTCATCTTTGCATGGCGCGACAAAGCCTCATCCGGGACAGCGGTTCATTTTGATTTCGTCCTGTGCCTGGGTTGAAAAAGATGTGGTGTATCGGGCGGTCTTTGATCAGCTGGACATGGTTTTGGGCAAAACAGGCTATCTTGCACTCACCACGCCGCAGATGAATGCCATTGTCTATCATGCTGGTGGGCGGAGGCTTGCAAAAAAGCAGGCAGACTACAAAAAGGCGGGGCAGGAATATGCGGCAACAGGAAACGTCAGCAAGAAAACAATTGATTTGCTTGCAAAACCCATGTTTTCTGCCGAAGTGTACCAGATGTTTTATGAAAAAATGTGGCGAAAGCCTAATGGAGAATATGTACTGAATGAAATTAGTAAAAAAAGCAATTGATTCCTTTCTCTTTGCATTCGGAAAATTTTCCATCGTGCTGGTACGGTTTTACATGTATGTAGTATACCGTCCCAAGGCACACTTTGTGGATAAGTCCCTGCAGACAAATGTATTAAAGGAACCTTGCATTGTGATTGCAAACCACACGACCATTGTTGACCCGCCCTTTATTCTTTCTGTGCTGCGGGGAAAAAAGTCCATTGTCATTGCAAAGGATTGGTATGAAAAGCCCAGCATCAACTGGATTTGCCGTGCGGCAAACGGCGTTCCCTGTGACCGCTTTAATCTGGATACGGAATGGGCGCTGCTGGCAAAAAAGGAGCTCAAAAAAGGCCGTTCGGTGGTGATTTTTCCCGAAGGCAAGTGCCGTGAAGACGGAGAGTTAAACGAATTTAAGTCAGGCTTTGCGTTTTTGGCACGGAGTACAGGCTATCCTGTGGTCAGTATCGGTCTGGATGGAAAATATGGCTTTGGTCACCGCATTCACTATGTGGTTGACCTTCCCCGCAAGGTGGAGCGCACAAAGGGTGTGGCTTCTGGTTTGGATTTGGAAAATCAGTCGGCTCAGTTTAGGGAACGTGTCAAACTGCTAAAGGCGAGTGCTCTCAACCACACAACGGAGGGACTGTGATGAAGTACGGATTAGTTTTGGAAGGCGGTTCCCGCAAAGGCTTGTATACGGCTGGTATTCTCGATGTGTTCATGGAGCAGGGCTTTCATTTTGACTATATCATAGGGGTTTCTGCAGGTTCTCATGCGGCCCTTAATTATGTGACGGGGCAAAAAGGCCGGCTCAAACAAGTGCTTTCACCAGAGTCGATTCGCATGAAGACTCACAGAAATGGTGCCCTCTATCGTGACGGTATCCTCAAAGAAATGCACTTTATGATTTACAAATATTCATTTGACCGCAAAAATCCCTTTGACTTTAAGAAATTCTTTGCGTCAGATGTGCAGTGTGAAATTGGAGCGACTTGTGCGGATACGGGACGACCTGTTTACTGGTGTGATCAGGAATCGGAGTCGGCCAAGAAAAAACTGCCCATTGGAAAAATCCGGCGCAACAGGCTTTTGCTTGACCATGTGTGTGCATCCTGCTCGCTGCCCATTCTCTTTCCTCCGGTAAAAATCGGCGACAAGCATTATGCTGACGGTTGCGTAACAGATTCTGTGCCCTTTGACCGTGCATTTGAGCAGGGCTGCGACAAACTGGTGGTCATTACAACTCAGGAGCCTTGGGATGGTCCCACAGACTTTAAGAAATGGGATTTGCTTTTGTCGCCTATGTACAAGCGAAAGTGGCCCAATCTCTACAATGCCCTGATGACACGGTACGAGAATTATTGCAAGCAGGAAAAAAGGCTGGCTGAACTGGAGCAGGAAGGTAAGGCTCTGGTTTTTCATCCAGTGGAAGTGCTCTGCGGTCTCTTTGAAAATTCGGCGGAAAAAATCAACGAATCCTATGATTATGGCGTTCGTTCTGCAAATGCACGTCTCAAAGAAGTGAAGAAATTTATGGGTTTAGGCGCATAAATAGATAGACGCGGAGACTGTAATAGCGTAGAATAAAAAAGATAAACGCACATGTTGGAAAGTTATATTATAAAAGGATTACTAATCGGTCTCATTTTTGGCATTCCTGCTGGTGCCAGTGGAACTATTACCATTCAGAAGACGCTGGAGCGTGGCTTTTTAAGCGGTTTTTTTACCGGACTGGGTGCAACGGTGGCCGATATGTTCTATGCCAGCGTGGGCGCTTTTGGTATTCATCTGATTGCTGACTTTATGAACGACCACATGCGGGCAATTCAGTTTATCGGTGGCATTGTAATTATCACCTATGGCTTTTACACCATGTTCCGCTCCTCAAAAGTGAATGAAAAAGTTGCCAACGCAACGGGCATTATCAGCTGCTTCTTGACGGCTTTGGGTATCGGTCTCTTAAATCCAGCCGCCGTTCTGGCCTACCTTATGGGATTTACCCTCTTTGGTGTTGCGGCGGCAGAAATGCTTACAATTGCCCAGGCAACGGAGCTGGTTGTCTCTCTTGGCATGGGTACGGTGATTTGGTGGCTTTTGGTCTGCGGTTCAATTACCGTGCTGAGAAATAAGATTACTGAGGAAACGAATCACAAACTGCATATTGCCTTTGGCATTATTACAATTACTCTGGGATGTGTCTGCATTGTCCGTTCTATTTTCCCTGCATTTCCTGAGAATGTCATTCATGCTATTTTTGGCTAATCGACTTTTCATATAAAAACAACATTATAGTTGAAAATTCCTCAGATTATAAGTATTATAGAAATGATAATCTTTTGCCAACGTTGCGTTCAGTCGGAACGTTGGTTGCGCATGGTATAAGGACTCGTATGGACGAAAATACAAAATTTACGCCGGCAGTTAAGCCGATTCGGATGGGAATTGATGTTGGATCTACAACAGTAAAAGTTGTGATTCTTGATGACGACGGCAAGATGATTTACGGCGACTATCAGCGTCACCGTGCCGACATCCGTAACACAATTATTACGGTTGTGACAAAAGCCTTGGAAGAAACAGTCAGCAAATTTCCTCTGGGAGAAAAACAGACGGTTTCCGTGCGTGTAACGGGTTCTGGCGGTCTCTCTGTTTCTCAGTGGCTGAACATCCCCTTTATTCAGGAAGTTGTTGCCGCTACCACAGCCGTGCGCAAACTAATTCCCCAGACTGATGTTGTCATAGAACTGGGTGGAGAAGACGCAAAAATTACGTACTTTACGGGCGGCATTGAGCAGCGCATGAATGGTACTTGTGCAGGCGGTACCGGTGCCTTTATTGACCAGATGGCAGCCCTTTTGGAAACCGATGCTCCCGGTCTAAACAGGCTGGCTGCTGGTGCTACTACGGTATATCCTATTGCCGCCCGCTGCGGTGTATTTGCCAAGACAGACGTACAGCCGCTGATTAACGAAGGTGCCCGTCGTGAAGATATTGCCGCTTCTATTTTTCAGGCAGTTGTAAACCAGACGATTTCTGGTCTTGCCTGCGGTAAGCCGATTCGTGGCAACGTGGCTTTTTTGGGCGGTCCCCTGCACTTTCTTGACCAGTTGCGTGCAGCCTTTATCAAGACCTTGAATCTGAGCGATGAAGCGGCGATTGTTCCCGAAGACAGCCAGTTGTTTGTGGCGGCGGGATGTGCCTTTTCTGCTGAGCGCAGTCAGAATCAGCTTGCTCCGGGGCACGCTCCTTTGGTCTTTCCCACGGTGGAAGAATTTAAGACAAGCCTCAAGCAGTTGCAGGGTGCGGAGATGCATGAAGTGCAGCGTTTGGAGCCGTTGTTTAAGGATGAGGCAGAACTTGCAGCCTTCCGAGAGCGTCACAGTCAGGAAAAGGCAAAGCGTGGCGATTTGAATGCAACAAAAGGTCCTGTCTTTCTGGGTCTGGATGCAGGCTCTACTACCACAAAGGCTGTGTTGATTGATCAGGAAGGTCGAATCCTCTGGGATTTCTATGATGTGAATGCGGGTAATCCAGTTGATTTGGCCGTTCGTGTGCTCAAGGACTTGTACAAGATTTTGCCAAAGGACGTATACATTGCCCGTTCGGTTTCTACGGGCTACGGCGAAGCCTTGTTTCAGGCGGCGCTGGGCGTAGATGCAGGTGAAGTTGAAACAATCACCCACTACCGTGCCGCAGACTTCTTTGTTCCGGGTGTGGAATTCCTTTTGGACATTGGCGGACAGGACATGAAGTGTCTCCGCATGAAGGACGGTGCAATCAATTCGATTCAGTTGAATGAAGCCTGTTCTGCAGGATGCGGTTCCTTCCTGGAAAATTTTGCCCGCTCAATGGGCATGGATGTGCGCGAATTCAGCAAAATTGCCTTGCTCGCGCAAAAACCTGTTGACTTGGGAAGCCGCTGTACGGTCTTTATGAACAGCCGTGTTAAGCAGGCACAGAAAGAGGGTGCAACGATTGCCGATATTTCCTCAGGTCTTTCCTATTCCGTTATCAAAAATGCCTTGTTTAAGGTTATCAAGTTGCGCAATGCAAAAGAAATAGGCACAAAGGTTGTTGTTCAGGGCGGAACCTTTAACAACGATGCTGTGCTCCGCGCCTTTGAAAAAGTGGCCGGTGTACAGGTATTCCGTCCAGATGTTGCGGGCTTGATGGGTGCATACGGTTCTGCCTTGATTGCCTACGACCAGTGGCGCGACATTACGGCTCCCAAACCCGGCATGGAAAAAGGCTGGGTTCCGCCAAAAATTGTCTCAAACATCGCTACGCTGGAGCAGCTGGAAACATTCAAGGTTGATTTGAGTCTGACCCGTTGTGGCGGCTGTCAGAACAACTGTCTTTTGACGATTAACACCTTTACCACAGACGGCGCAAAGCGTCAGTTCATCACGGGTAACCGCTGTGAAAAAGGTCTGGAACGACATCAACTTAAAGATACCAAGACAGTGGACGGTTCAAACAAAGAGAATACTGGCGTAGAAAAAGACGAGCGCGTGGAACTTCCGAATCTCTTTGACTGGAAGTACAAGCGTCTCTTTAACTATGTGCCGCTCAAACTGGAAGATGCGCCCATGGGGTCTGTGGGTATTCCCCGCGTTCTCAACATGTATGAAAACTATCCCCTGTGGTTTACGGTTTTTACCAAACTGGGATTTCAAGTACGGCTCAGTCCGCGTTCAAACCGCATGGTCTACGAGCGGGGTATTGATTCCATTCCGTCTGAATCAGTCTGCTATCCGGGAAAGATTTCTCACGGTCATATCGAATCATTGCTGAAGATGGGCTGTAAGTTTATTTTCTACCCCTGTATTCCCTATGAAAAGAAAGAGGACAAGGGAGCGGGAAACCACTTTAACTGTCCTGTTGTTTCAGGCTATCCCGAAGTATTGAAGAACAACATTGACGAATTGCGGGAGAACAAGGATATCACCTTTATGAATCCCTTCCTGCCAATTTACGATGAGCCGAGACTGTGCGAGCGTTTCTATGAGGAATTCCATAAGGTCTTTCCCCAAATCAGCAAGGATGCCATTTATGATGCGGTTAAGGCTGGCTGGGATGAGCAGGAAAAATTCAAGCGTGAGGTAGAGCATGCGGCAGAAGATGCGCTGGAACAGCTGGTGGTGACTGGCGGCAGCGGTATTGTTCTTGCAGGTCGTCCCTATCACCTTGACCCTGAAATCAACCACGGTATTCCTGAGATGATTCACGGTTTGGGTCTGGCAGTCTTTACGGAAGACTCAGTGGCTCACCTTGGCTCCGTGGAACGCCCCTTGCGCATTATTGACCAGTGGTCATATCACAATCGCCTTTACCGTGCGGCAAATTTCGTCTCGGGTATGCCCAATCTGGAACTGGTGCAGCTGACATCCTTTGGCTGTGGTCTGGATGCGGTTACGGCCGACCAGGTGGACGAAATTATGAAGAGCAAGAGCCGCATGTACACGCTGATTAAGATTGACGAAGGTTCAAACCTGGGGGCAATCCGAATCCGTATCCGTTCACTGATTGCGGCGGTTAAGGCTCGTCAGCGCAATCCGCACAAAGTGGTTAAAAAGTCTGCGGCATATCAGCGCACGGTCTTTACCGAAGAGATGAAGAGCGAGTATACAATTCTTGCACCGCAGATTAGCCCCATTCACTTCCGTCTGCTGGAAAAGGCCTTCCAGTATTCAGGCTACAATTTTGTCGTCATGGATGCCGTAGACCCCAAGGCTATTGAGGCGGGATTGAAGTACGTGAATAACGATGCCTGTTATCCCTCAATTTTGACGACAGGTCAGATGATTGCGGCTCTGGAAAGCGGAAAATATGACGTAAACAAAACGGCTCTGATTATGAGTCAGACTGGTGGCGGCTGTCGCGCGACAAACTACATCGGTTTTATCCGCCGGGCATTGAATGACGCAGGCTGGGGGCATGTTCCTGTTATCTCCATGAGTGTGCAGGGCTTCGAGAAGAATCCTGGCTGGACTTATTCTCCCAAGATGGTAAACCGCGGTCTTATGGCCATGTTTATCGGTGATGTGCTGATGCGGGTACTCTACCGCGTGCGTCCCTATGAAAAGGAGCCGGGCAGTGCAAACGCCCTTTACGAAAAATGGAATGAAAAGGCAATCAGGATGCTTGAAAAGGCATCCTTCCGTCAGTACCGCAAGGTAATCAAGGGCATTATCAGGGATTTTGACCGTCTGCCCATTCTGCCGGTAAAGAAGCCCCGCGTTGGCGTTGTCGGTGAAATTCTGGTTAAGTTCCATCCGACGGCCAACAATGACATTGTAAACGTCATCGAGCGGGAAGGTGCGGAATGTGTTATGCCGGACTTCATGGACTTCTTCTTCTATGCATTGAGTGACGGTGAGTTCCTCTATAAAAAACTTGCCTTCCCCAAGAAAGAACAGCGCATGTCCCGTTTCCTTGTGTGGGCACTGGAACTTTATCGACGCTATATGATTCGTCGCCTAAAGAAGAGCCGTCGCTTTGAGGCACCAACTTCAATCTGGAAGATGATGCGTCTGGTGGACGGTATCGTTCAGACGGGAAACATTGCGGGTGAAGGCTGGTTCCTGACGGCAGAAATGGTGGAGCTGATTCATTCTGGCGCGCCTACGGTTGCATGCATTCAGCCTTTTGCCTGTCTGCCTAACCACATTACGGGTAAGGGTGTTATCAAGGAACTGCGCAAACGCTATCCTGAGTCAAATATTGCGGCAATCGACTATGACCCCGGTGCATCTGAGGTCAACCAGCTGAACCGCCTGAAACTGCTTTTGAGCAACGCGCCCATTGGCAAGAATCCTGATGAATTGAAGAACGGCAAGATTTGGACAAGCCATGGTGCCGTTGAGCCGATTATTCAGTATGCTGCTGGTGGCGGCGCATTTATTGATGATGACCCTGTAGACGCACGAAATGTTCCTGCGGCAACAAGTGAAGTTTCCGCATAAGTGCAGACTGGTTGGATATATTGATGAAAAAAGGCCTTGCGCTGATTGCAGTTTTTTCCGCTCTCTGCCTCTTTCCGCTTTTTGCGGAGTACAACAGGCTCAATGTACCCGACTCTACGATTATCCGTCGTGCAGTGGCAGACAAATGGTTTAATGCACCCCTGAGTGAATTGCGGGGCTACCGCTCTGAAATCCGCACGAATGAGATTGGTGAGCGTTTTCAGGTTCGTCTGGAAGAGACGGCTTTTCAGTATGCGATTATCGTTGCGCCAGAAATTCAGATGAACGTGGATTTTTATACGGAAAAAGGTATGGAAAGCCGTGTTGTGGCTGAATATCCCGGTGATGCCTGCGGTTCATGGATTTTGTATTGCGACTCTACTACAGGAAAGGCGACTAAAATCCGCTGGTACTTTACCCAAAACAGTGATGTGTACGTGCAGTTTATGCCGGACAGAAACAAGACCCTGGGCGATTTTGTCATTGACAACTGCTATGCATCCCGCTCTGTGCCTGTGGGCATTATCTTTTCTCAGTTGTACACGGCATCTTTTGCGAATGTCCTGCAAATTACCGAAAACAGTTTTCCCTGGCGGTATGCGGAAGTGCATACGGGTGATTACCTTCCCAAGATGCAGATGATTGGCGTTATCAGAAAAAATCTGAATCGCATTTCATATGCAGATGATGCGGCTTATGATGAAAACGGAAATCCTGTCCGCATTTCAGACGGTCAGCCACGCATGGTTGATGCAAGCGAGCGGGAAAACAAAACCCTTTCCCTTTCTTCGGCAGGCTTTGTAAAATGGGTGGTGGACGGACTGATTGAACCGATAAGCGGAAGCGGAACATTTATGCTGCCCTTGGTACAGCCTACGATGATTTACGATCCCCTGAGTTACGCTGGCATGAAAGAAGAAAGTGAAGGGGTGTCATTCATGCTGGACTGGACGCGCAACCTGGCAGCCGCACGTTTTTCCGTGCAGACTCATCGCAATTACCGCTATGAGGATTCCGGCGTGGACGTTTCTATTGAGCCTTTTAGCAGCGAGATGACGGAAAAGGGAATCATGCAGACGGCGGGCTACATCCGAAATTCAGGCTACGCCATTGCCCGCTTGCGTCCAGTACTCTATGTGCTTGGCGTAACGGAGCCAACCTACTGTTACCTTGCCGCAATCCGCCGCCGCTATGTGTCTGCAAACGGTACGGCTCCCGAACTCTATAAATTTGACCAGACTGCGGTGATTTTTCCCTACTTTGATAAAAATGGACGCTTTGCCATAACGGTCTTTGAAAACGGAACGGAAGTTCCCTACAATACATTCGTCAATAAATACAAAAATGCTTTTGTGCACTTAACCCGTGTGCTTGCGTCGGAAAAATTCTTTCCTTTGGGAGTTGACGCAAAAGAAATCCCTGACCCTCAGTCACGCTAACCTGCTGGTGTGGCTGCCGTAACGCTGCCTTGCAATGACTGTTTTACTAATAAATCACCGTTTGATAACGGATAATCACAAGGATATAGAAACATAATGAAGATTTTTTTACGAAAGGGCGGATTGCCTGCATTTGTAATCGTGATTTTTCTTTTTACTCTTGGGGAAAGAGGCTTTGCGCAGGCTGTAGAAAACGCCAGTAAAGATGTCTTGCAGGTAGATGCATTGCATCGGGCAGAGCGTACATTGCAGGAAAATGCAAAAAATGACCTTGCGTCAGCGGCTGAAAAAGCGGCGCAAATTCTTGCTGATTGTGAGGCACAGACAAAACTTTCGGCATCGGATGCCTTTTTTGGCACTATGCGGGCAAGTCAGGCTCGTTATGCGGGCTTGATGCAGGATTGGAAAAAGTGTGAAATTTTTGCCGATGCCGCCTTGAACAGCAGTAAGGATGCGGAGGCAAAAAAAGCCGCCCTCTACTGGAAGGCCATGAGCCAGTATCAGACGGAAAAATACAGCCGCGCTTGCAAAAGCCTGGAGTCCGACAAAAGTCTGCTTGCCCAGGACACTGCATGTTCGCTTTTGTATGTCAAATCACTGGTAAAGGCAGGGCGCACGGCAGAAGCGGAAAAAGCCTTTGCCGATTTAGCGTCATCTGGCAAACTGGATGATGACAGCCGCTTGGACTATGCGAAATTCCTTTTGAATAACGGACGCTACCAGGCTGCTCGGGAAGAGGCTTCCCACGTGCAGGGGGCAGAATCCCTCTATGTTCAGGGGCTTGCGGCATTTAATCAGCGCAAATGGGAAGATGCCGCCCGCTTTATGAATCAGAGCCTAAACGAAAAAAACACCCTGGAAGAAAAATATGCTTCATATGCTCAGTTTTATGCAGGCTATGCCCAGTACCGCACGGGAAATTATGCTGCTGCCTACACAAACCTTTCTGCTTTTGCCGGACAGAATCTGCTGCATCCCCTTCGCTATGATGCACTGGTAACCGCTTCTCGTGCCGCCGTGCAGTCAAATCAGCAGGAAAAGGCTTTTCCCCTTGCAGAACAGGCCATTTATGCTGCTTCTACCGATGAGCAGCAGAACGAAGCAGTGCTTTTGGCGGCGGGGCTGCATGCGGATGCGGAACATTACGACAAGGCCATTGCAATCCTTACGCCACGTGCAGTCGGTCGGAATCAGGCGGCATACCGCTGTCGCTATGAATTGGCAAGGATTCAGGCACAGAAAAAAGACTATGTGTCTGCGGATAAAACCTATGCCGCCCTGGCTTCGGACAAGATGGCGGGAACAATTGGCGAAGAAGCGGCCTATCGGCGGGGTGAATTGCAGTATGCACAGGAAAACTATGGGCAGGCGGCAAGTCTCTTTGATGACTACGTAAAACGCTGGAATGGCGGTCAGTTCTATGATGCTGCCCTCTACTTTAATGCGGATTCGTTGGCAAAATCTGGTCAGACGGATAGGGCAATTCTCTATTTTATACAGCTTGATAATCTCCGCACGGAAAGCACCTACAAGTACAATGCAGAAAAAAATCTGGTGGAACTGTATCAAAAAGAAGGTGACTATGCCAAGGCTCTTGCTTATGCAAATAAACTGCTTGATAGGTATGGAGAGCAGGCGCGGGAAGACGGCATGGCAAAAATCGCTGATGAACTGGAATCCATGCAGAAAGGTGGAAATTCAGCCCTGCTAAAAAAAGAACATGACTATGAGCAGGCGGGAAAAGCCAGCACGGAAAAAGGTCGTGCCCTTGGCACAGAACTGGCTCAATTGTATGTGTCTTCCGCCGGCAGCCACGCAAAGGGAATTGCCCTTGCAGAAGAACTGCTCCCCAAGCAGACTGCTCCTCAGGAAAGTCAGTACGCGGCACAAAATGCATTTCTTTTGGCACAGCACTATCGCACGAATGGAGAAAGCAAAAAATCTGCTCAGACATATCTTTCTGCTGCTCAGTACGCTCGGGCGGCAGGCAAGGACGAGGATGCGGCTCGGGCACTTTATGGCGCAGTGGAAGCATTTGACGCAGTGGGCTTGAAAGGAGATGCTAAGGCTACGGCAGATTCTCTGGAACAACTCTATCCTGCAAGCAAGTATGTGCAGTCAGCACGACAGCTTGTAAAGTAAGGGGAAAGGCGCATGAAGATGAACGTAAAAAAAATCCTGGAAAAAACAGTACTCTTTTCTTTTTTCTGCCTGACTATGACGACAGCCTTTGCAGAAGAAGATGCAATTGCCCTCCCCGATGTGACCACTCTTGTTTCTGGTGGTGCAATTACGGCGGGAAAAGATTCTGTTCCTGATTATGCACCCCTTGTTCCTGGAGTGGAAGACGGTCGTCCGAATCTACCGGAAATTGTAGAAGCACCAAAGGAAGAAGCGGCACCGACTCCCCAGCCTGAGCCGACAAACGATACGAAATTCCGCCTTGGAGGTGGACTCTACACAGGCTTTCCCCTGGGTGATGACTTGATGCGGGAAAAAATTGCCGCCGTCTTTACTGGCGAACTTCCTTTTGCTACGTTTGACTCCAACAAGGAATTTGGTGGAGCGGCGCGCTTGCTTTTGGGCGGTGTCATCGGAAAAGGAGATGTGAGCGGCGGTTTTGATGGCGAACTTTCTGCTGAGTTGTATTTTCGCCTGCCTGTGAACAAAGTCTTTGCTTTTCAGCCGTCTTTTGGCTATGGGCTTGCCCTTACCTGTGTAGACAGCCGGACTTTTTTTGACTCAGACCTGCTGCTTTCCTGTTCCGCCCGCTTTATTCCCCAGGGAATTTTAAAAGGTGCTCTGGAATTTGCCCTTACACCTGTGCTGCATTGGATGCCTTTTTCGGACAATGCGATTTTTGCACTGGGGGTAAAACTGGGTGCCTTGTATTCCTTTAGGAAATAGGAGTTACCGAAATAGGTGTGCAAGAAGACTTAATAGACTTCTTCGGAAAAATCGCTTATACTAAGTAGAGAAAATTGAGGTATAGAAAGTGCAATTATTCTATCAACTTGTACATGTTGATTTTGTTCCTCTCATAACTATTCTCTATCTCTTCATTTTTATGCGGGCAAATGATGCCTACGACCACAAAATCAATGAACGCTTTACCCTGTCGCTTGTCCTGCTTGCCCTGCTGGTAATTTCTGATAATATTGACTTTTACTGTTCAGGACTTGAACGCCCCCTGCTTGTGCGGAAACTTGCGATTATGGCGGGATATATCCTGCGTGTCTATCTGCTGATGACTTCAGTATATATCCTTCGCCGTAACCGCATGAAAAAAGCAGAAATGCTTTTGCTGGCAACACCTGCAATTTTAAACACGGTGGTCATTCTGACAGCCTTTGTTTCAACCCGCGTTTTTTGGCTGGATGAACACAATGTTCTGCATCGTGAAGCCCTTTCCTATGCGCCTCATCTTCTGGCGCTTTCCTATTTTTTTATCGTGCTTTTGTTTGCAATAATCCGCTATGGAAGAGGTCATCGGGAAGAAGGACTCATGCTTTTTCTGTCGCTTGCAGGGGTGACGCTTGGCGTTGTGGGCGAAATCCTGCTCAAGACACGAGGACTTTTGGTTGGTGCAATCTCGCTGATGCTGGCATTTTACTATCTGTATCTGCATATTGAGCATTTTAAGCGGGACAACCTGACCGGTGCGCTTAACCGTATGACTTTTTTTGCCGATGTGCAGAAATTCAAGCCGGAGCAGATAACGGCATTCTGTGAATTTGACTTGAATGACCTAAAGGCAATCAATGACAGCAAGGGGCATGCGGCTGGCGATGAAGCGATTGTGACGACGGCCAACATTATTTTGCGCTGTCTTCCCCGACGAAGTTATCTTTATCGTCTTGGCGGTGATGAATTTGGCGTACTCTTCTGCAACAGTCGTTTTGAGACGGTGACACATGCGATTGACCGCATTCGGGCTGAATTTGAAAAGACACCCTATACCTGTGCAATCGGTACCGCAGCCTGGGAAAAAGATAAAGAATTTACTGAAATTTATAACCTTGCAGATAAAAGAATGTATATAGATAAGGAGCGGCTAAAAAAGTCGCAAGGAGTAAAAGAAGAAAATGCTTGACCTCATAAAATCTGGCGGACTTTTGATGATTCCGATTGTAATCTGCGGAATCTTTGCCACCTACATCATTATAGAACGCTGCGTGTATTTTTCATCAGTAAAAAAACGGGATGCCATGCTCAAAAAAAATCTAGCTGACGCACTGACTCGTAAGGATTATTCTGCGGCAGAGGCATTCTGTATTGCGGCGGGCACTCCAGTGGCCCAGGTTGTTCAGAAGGCCCTTTCATGCCGCAGTATGCAGGAAGCCGACATGCGCGAAATCGTGCAGACAGAAATGGATGCCGTAGTTCCCAAATTTGAGCACAATCTGACCATGCTGGGCACAATCGCCAATATTTCTACTCTACTGGGGCTTTTTGGTACGGTAACTGGCAATATCAAGGCTTTTGGGGTGCTGGGACAGGGCGGTACCATGGGAAATCCTGCGGTGCTTGCAGGAGCGATTGCCGAAGCCTTGATGACCACGGCAGGCGGACTGTTTGTGGCCATTCCGTCGCTTATCTTCCACAGTTTTTTTGTGAACCGGGTAAATCATGCCGTTACTGACATGCAGTCCATGGTGACTACCGTAATCCTGCAATTGACGGGAAGGGTGCAATAATGAGAATCTCCAAGCGGCAAAGCGTAAAAGTCGGTGCTGATTTAACACCGATGATTGACGTTGTATTTCAGCTCATCCTCTTCTTTTTGGTGTCCACAACTTTTGCAGTGCTTCCGGCTATCAGCGTACATTTGCCCGATAGCGAAACCGCCCTTAGCACAGAAGTAACAGGCATGACCCTTACCGTCAGCGACAAAGGCAGGATGTTCTTGAATGGTGATGAAGTGACTTTTGCCACGCTGAACAAACGCCTTGCCTCGTATGACACTGAAGGCAAAAAGAAGGAAGAGTATCCTGTTGCGCTGGAGGCAGATGACAAGGTGACCAACGGAACTATCGTAAAGATTTTTGACGTGCTGCGCAAAAACGGATTTGTAGCCGTCAATTTGCGTACAAGGGATTGATAGAATCGTATGGCAGGGGGCAAGATGGCAGATGTGATAGAAAAAAAGCCTCGGATTGTCGGTGTGGCGGGAACCTTCTTGTTCTGGCTGCTCTTTCTGGTGATTACGACGGCATTTTCGCTCTTTACCCGTAAGCCTGTCTACAAAAGCGTACAGATTCGGCTGGACTCTGCGCAGGCTCAGGAAGCCCGTGCGGCCGCCGCTCCCAAGGCAAATACGGCTGCAAGTGAAAATGCAAAGGCCGCCCCTCCACCGCCTGCACCAGCTCCGCAGACCGCTTCTGCCCAAGCAAAAAATTCTTCTTCTAAGGCTGTGCAAAAAACAAGCACAAAGGCGGCCTCATCAACGGCAAAAACCCCGCAAAAGCCAGCGGCCACCACAAAATCTGCTTCTACAAAACCAGCTCCAACAAAAACGCCTGTAGAGGAGGCTTTTGAGCCGGAATTTTTTGACCCCATGGAACAGTTTGCCAAAAACACGGCAAAAACGAAGGCAAAAAAGACTGCTGCGGATATCGACTGGGATTCCATAGAAGCCAATTCCTCGTCAACATCTCCCTCAGCAAGATCCGCGCCGGCTACCGTAAAGGAAGTGTCATCTCTTTCTGGCAGTGCCGCAAGTGCCGCTACGGGCACAACTTCCGCTCTTGCCACTTCTACGGCAAAAGACAGTGCTTCTACTGCGGCAAGTTCCGGCACCAGCGCGGCTTTGGGAAACATTGCCAGCCAGTCAAAGGTAAATGGCTCTGGTCTTTCTTCCACAAGCACTGACACAAGCAACCGCCAGACAAATGGAAACTCGGACATTCGTTTTACCAGCGGGGCAGGCAGACAGCTTCTTTCTGATCCCAAGATTAGCCTGAGTCCGGCGGCACAAAAAGTCCTGTCTGGTCAGGCGGAAATGCAGATTACCTTTACGGTGAGGGCGGACGGTACGGTTACCGATGTTACTATTCCGTCCTACCTGCCTCAGACTGTCCGTCAGGAAATATCGCTGCAAATATCACGCTGGAGATTCAGTTCTGCTTCGGGCAATGATACGGCAATATTTAATTACAGGATAAAAGAATAGATTCCCCAATTGAATTTTCCCTGTATCTCATCTATACTTATACTATGCTTGAACATATTTCGGTTATAGCATTTGATATTGACGGCACTCTGTATCATCCATGGGCGTTAAACTTCCGTGCTGCAGGCTATTTTTTGCGTAACGCGAGATTTTTTTTGAGTTTCAGCAAGGTGCGGAATGTCATGCATCGCACGGGACCGCTGCCGGATTTTTATGAGTACCAGGCACGGCTTTTGGCAGACAGATTGCATTGCCCAATTCAGGAAGCAAAAGACAAGATTCAGCGCATTGTGTACGATGGACTAAAGCCTATTTTTGCACGGATTAAACCCTTTCCCTATGTGCACGAGTGCTTTGAGCGGCTAAAGGCGGCGGGCTATCGGCTTGCACTGCTTTCTGATTTTCCTCCATCGCAAAAAGGAGATACCTGGGGACTTTTGCCATACTGTGAAGTTGTCATGGGTTCGGAAGAAATTGGTGCATTAAAGCCTTCAAAGTATCCTTTTGGGGTTATGGCAAAAAAATTAGGGGTTGATTTGTCTCAGATTCTGTATGTGGGAAACAGTGTTCGCTATGATGTGATAGGGGCAAAAAACGCTGGTATGAAGGCGGCCTATTTGCTCTCCGGCTGGCGAAAATTCTTTTACAAAAAGCATCCTATGGCGGACATTTCCTTTACAGACTATCGTCAATTTACTGACATTGTGATACAATAGATAAACATAAAAAAATTGCGTGCCCGTTTGGGCGAATTTTTGGGTGGGGTAAAAAAAGTGGTTGTTCTCGCAGCATTTATTTCTACGGCTATTTCCGTAACAGTAATTTTTTTGTTCCGTGCGCTTGATAAAAATACCAATTCAATGGACAAAGTGCGCAGATACTCAAACGGACGCATTGAGGAATTTGACCGATATTTTAAGGAGCAGGCTCAGGAACTAAACGGTGTTTCCGCTGACTTGGAGACACGGCAGAATACGGCGACTGCTGCGGTAAAGCGTCTGGAGAATCAGATTGCTGATTTTAAGAAAATAAGTGCAGGCTTTGACAAGGAATTCAGTGCGGTAAACAATATCGGTGCCAAAATCGAAAAATATGAAGCGGTGATGAATGAACTTTTGGAGATGACTGCCCGTGCTGAGGAAAATTTGGAAATCCTTAAAACAGAAACCCGCGTGATTGACGACCTGAAAGATCAGTTGGACGAACAGAAACGTCTGGTGGATTCCATCGAAAAGAAAATACCTCAGATTAACGAGAAGTTTACGGATTCCAACCAAAAGCATCTGCAGCGGATAGCAACAGAACTCTTAAATCAATACAACACCCGTGCGGAACAGATTGACACTGCCACTAAGGCAGCCGCAGACCGCACCGACAAAGTGCTGGCAAAAATTGAAACCGACATTCAGGCTGCCTACATCAATGCGGCAAAAAAAGCAGAAAATCTGGAAGATACGGCATTCAGAAATCTTTCCACCAAGGCTCAGAGCAGAGCGGATGCCTATCAGCGTGAGATGACGGAAAAACTGAAAGAACTGGAAAGCCAGTTGCATGCAAAAACTGGCGAATTGAATCAATCACTCAAGGGCGAAACCGATTTTATCAAGCGGCAGGTGACGGAATCCTTGCAGCAAGCCAAGGCACTGGCCACCGAACTCAAATCAGAAAACAACGGCAACGGAAAGTCTCTGGAAACAATCCGTGCGTCTCTGGAAAAACAGATTGCCGAGCTTCGTTCCCGCTACGAAAATCTCTATCAGAAAGCCATTGCCAATGCGGATGAAAAAGAGACGGCTGCCTATCAACGTTTTGAAACTATTTCTGCTGGTCACTTGGAATCCTACACATCTCTTGTGAAAGGAAAAATCAAATCCTTGCAGGATGAAGTGAACGGCAAGGTAACCTCACTGCAGGGCGAAGTCCATGGAAAAGTCACTGCCATGCAGGATGACGTAAACGCAAAGGTTCTTAGTCTGAACTCTGATGTGGACGACAAGATGAAGCAGCTCAGGAGCAACATGCAGAGTGCCCTTGCCGCTGTACAGCAGACTTTGGACGATTCATCAACGGGAGCGACGGCAACAGCGGAACGCATTGCAAAGACAGCAGAGCAGGCAAATGCGGAACTGACGGCCTTCCAGCAGCAGGCAGATGAAAAAATCAAGGTTATTAACGACAGACTGGCCGATATGACCAAAGTGCTTTCTGACACCTATGACACCAAGCAGACGGAATTGCTGGACATTGTGGACAAACAGCTTACGGAATACCGCAAGAACATGGAATATCGTTTTGGCAAATTGGAACAGGTGGGTACCGATGTGGATGCTCTGGAAAAGAATCTACGGGAGACGATGGAATCTACTCAGCAGCGTGTTATTGGCGACTTTACCAGTTTTGTTGCCGCACAGGAGCAAAAGCAGGCAGACTTTGCCCGCACGGTTAAACTGAACAACGATGATTTGGCGGCGCAGATTGCAGTACTGGAAAAAAATCTTGCAGAAATCAAGGAAACGGCAAGCGACAACGTAAGCGCAACGCTCAAGGATTTTGAGGAAAACTTTGGTGCTGACTTAAAGAAGCGCAGTGATCAGATTGATGACGACCTGAATGTATGGAGGCAGAATCTGGATTCCAAACTGACTGTTTTGAGCGGCGATTTTGAAAACAGTCGCAGTGACTTGGAAAAGAAATATACCGATGAACTCAAAGCCCGTATTGCGGAACTGGAATCAAAGAATCGCGAGCAGGCAGAAAAATACGAAGCGAATTTTGCCCAGTCACAGAATGCCATTCAGCAGAAAGTGACCGAAGTGGAACAGTTTATCCGTAACTTTAGCGACAAAGCCCAGGCAGACTTGCAGACGGCCACCGACAATTCCGATGCCATGGTCAAGGCTCACTTGGAGAACTACAACCAGCGTATCAATGAAATGATTGAAAAGACTGAAAAAGAGGCAGGGGCTAAACTGGCAGAATTGGAACAAAATCTCTTGAGCCGCCGCGAGACAAACGATGCCACCATCAGCAGCATGGAAAGCGAATTTGTCACCTGGCGTTCTACGCTAAAAGGTCAGTTGGAGCAAAACCGCGATTTGTTTGCCAAGCAGTTGCAGACACTTAAAACTGCCGCTGAGCAGAAAATGGGCGAGATTCAGCTGGTCTTTAATCAAAATGTTTCTGACTTTCAGAATAAAACCCGGGACAAGCAGGAAGAAATTACGGCTGACATCGAAAAACTACAGGGGCAGATTCAAGAGTCAGTGGAAGATTATAAAAACCGTTCTTCACAGATTGTGGATGAAATGGGGCAGCTCTACGACAACATGCTCAAAGATACCCAGCGTCGTGTGCGTGAACAGAACGAAGAGTCAGACAAAAAATTGCGTGACTTGCAGGCTCAGATTCAGGCTGCCACCGAAGCAAATGAAGCGCGTGAAACTGAACTGACCATGCGCTTGCAGACCGAATCAAACGATTTGCAGATGCGCTTTAGTGAAATCGACAAGCAGGTAAAGGCTTTTGGCGCGCAGATGCAAGTGTACCAGAAGGCAGACCAACTCAAGGCACAGCTTGATACGGAAATCAGCAATTTGAAGGGTGAACTGGCTAAGGTTGATAATTATCAGACTACGGTACAGAACTTGCAGGCTCGCTTTGCCCAAATTCAGGATTTGAACGAAAATGTGAATGCCAAACTGAACCGCTTTGCTGAGGAAAAGAATCACATTGATTCCATGGAACGTGATTTTGACCGCCTGTTGGAATTGAGCGGCACAATGGATGCAAAAATCCGCGAACTGACTACTACCAGTGATGACTTGCAGTCAATTCAGACAGAAGTGCGTAAATTCCAAAATACATTGGGTGACATTTCCAGCCGCTACGACCGTCTGGAAAAGAAACAGGATGATATTCAGCAGGTGGCGGCTGATGTGGACAAGGCCTTTGAAAACCTCAAGGATTTGGAAAACCGTCTGAACGAGGTAAGCCGCCAGTCTGCCACCTTGCCTGATGCCATTCGTGATGTGCAGCGCAATATTGAAACCCTTATGTCCAACAATGGACGCATTAACGATGCAGTGGACAAAATTACTTCATTGCAGTCTTTGCTGGACGACACTGAACGCCGCGTAGAACAGATTACTTCTGCCCGCGAAGGCATTGGACGCACCGAAACCCGCCTGCAAAACATGGATGCGGAAATTGACAAGAAGATGGATTTGCTGCTTAAAGCAACGCGGAGTGAGATGGAGCGGAGCAGTGCTTCATCCCCTGTGGCGGCATCTTCTTCCAGCGGTTCCATTACACCTCAGGACAGGGAGACAATTATTGCGCTGAAACGCCGCGGCTGGACAGTGGACGATATTGCCCGCCGCATGAAGCGCAGCGTAGGCGAGGTAGAATTGATTTTGGAAATGCCCAACTAATTGCGGGTCAGCAGACAGGTGACAAAGGCTTCAACGACTTTACCGGTGCCTACGTCGCCTGTTTTTTCGCCAGTCTTTGCCTTTACAAAAACCTGTCCAGCATCTACGCCAAGCACTTGGGCTATGGAAGAACGGACTGCATCCCGATGGGGAAGAAATTTGGGTTCTTCCAGGGCAATTACGCAGTCCATATTGCCTAGAGTCCAGCCCGCTGCCTTAATGTCTTTCCATACCGTCTGCAAAAGCATTTTTGAGTCAGCGTCTTTCCATTTGGCATCGCTGGGCGGAAAGTATGAGCCAATGTCGCCAAGGGCGGCGGCTCCCAGTAGCGCATCGGTAATTGCGTGTAGCAGTACATCTCCATCAGAGTGACCGGCTTCCCCTTTTTCAAAAGGAATTTCCACGCCGCCCAGCATGAGTTTGCGTCCTTCTACCAAAACATGCTTGTCATAGCCCAAACCAGTGTGAATGTTCATGGACTGCTCCTTTGCCGCCTCTTGCGGAATGTCTGAGGGATAGGTGATTTTTTTGTTTTCGCTTGAACCTGCCACAATTTTAGTCACCATGTAGGTCTTGCCGTCGGCGGCGTATCTGTCCCAGATTTCCGTGTCATCGGTACATTCCCTGTGTTCTGCGGCGGCTGCACGGTGGGCAGTCAGCAAAGGCTTTAGCCTGAAGACTTGCGGTGTCTGCACGGCGGCAAGATTTGCGCGCACCAGATGGCGGGTGATAAAGCCCCTTTCATCAATTGCTTTTTGGGTGTCCACGGGTTGCAGGGCGGGAACGGCTGCACCGTAGGCTTCCGCCGCGTTTTTGCAGTCACGGATAATGTCTGCCGAGACAAAAGGGCGCGCGCCATCGTGGATGAATACCAGCGGGTTTGCCCCCTTGCCGTGGGCGGAAAGATTTTTTGCCGCCGCTTCGAGGGCATGGAGCACGCTTTCCTGACGGGTTTTTCCGCCGGGAACAAAAAGAATCAGTGTTTTATTGCAGGCCGCATCGGAGCATATGTTCGCGGCATCTCGTACAGCGGAATCTGCAAAAACTGCCTCACGACATTTTTTTTCGGCTTTCATGCGGGCTTCTTCTGTTTCTGCGGCAGGATAGGTAATAATGCAGAGTGAAAATGGCAGGGTTTGTAAAAAAATACGGGCGGCAGATGAAAGCACCGTACCGCCTTGCATTGGAAGGTATTCTTTTTTTATGCCGCCCATCCTGCTGGAAGCCCCTGCCGCTACTAAAATGAGGACAGGTTTTTCAGCAGGTTTTTCGGCAACTGCAAGAGACTCAGATTTACTCGTCATCGTCATCCATTGCGTCGTCATCAGTTTCTTCGTCTTCATCCTCATCATCGGAATCATCCCTGGAAGAACCGAATTCATCTGAGAATTCATCGTCATCATCGTCATCGTTGGGGTCAAGCAGGGGTTTTTTGACGGCTATGGCTCCCAGCGGTTCTAGTTTAGCGTGAACCATGGATTCCACTTCTTTTTCATTCTTGCCTGTTGCCGATGTGATTTCATCAATCAGCAGTTTGCGTGCGCTGTCATACAACTTGCGTTCAAGAATCGGCAGTTCCTTTACCTTTGAGCGGTGATAGAGACAGCGGACAATGCTTGCAATATCCGCAATACTGCCTTTTTTAAGCAAGTCAAGGTTCATCTGATAGCGCAGTTTCCAGTCTGACGTGACCGGTTCAATTGCCTCTCCTAAAGATTCCAGTGCGGCTAGCGCTTCGTCAGCAGAAACAATGGGGCGAATTCCCAGCATTGCGGCATTATCAACAGGAACCATGACAATCATATCAGAGACATCAATGTAAATCTTGTAGTATTGGGTTGTTTTGTCATTGAATTGTTTTTCGAAGATTTCGAGGATTCGACCGACACCCTGACTGGGGTATACAATTCTCTGGTCAATATTAAAATTAATTTCACTCATACTATCATAGTATATCATATTTTCATGGAACTTGCAATTATTGCACCTTTTCTTTATAGTTAGATACTTGTTTTATGGAAGAATTAGAAATCGAACAGACAGAATCAGAGAGCATGCGCAACGATGCTCTTGAAAGGACAGATGAAATCGACACGGTTGAAGAGGCTGAATCAGCAGATACTGAGGAAATTTCTTTTGAAGATTTAGGCTTGGATGAAGCGACGCTTGCCGCCGTGGAACGCAAGGGATTCAAAGTGCCCAGTCCTATTCAGGTGCTGGCAATTCCCCGACTTTTGAACGGCGATGCCAATATTATTGCAAAGGCGCGCACAGGAACGGGAAAGACGGCTGCATTTGGCTTACCCATTGTGCAGCGCATTCGTGGACAAAATGATGGCGTGCGCGCACTGGTGCTGGAACCGACGCGAGAACTTGCCGTGCAGACTTGTACCGAATTGCAGTCTTTTGGTGACGGAAAATTTCCCCGGGTATGCGTACTCTATGGCGGAGCACCTTATAATAAGCAGATAAACGAGCTTAAACGCGGTGTAGAAATTGTCGTGGGAACTCCCGGCCGAGTGCAGGATCATCTGGAGCGGGGAACACTCAAAATCGACAAGATTGATTACTTCATTTTGGACGAAGGCGATGAGATGCTGGACATGGGCTTTGTGGAGGATATTGAGGCGATTTTTGCCCAGGCAAATCCCAACAGCCGCATCCTGCTTTTTAGCGCAACCATGCCCAAACCTATCCTCAAAATTGCCGAGCAGTTCATGGGTGACTACGAAGTTTGTGAGGAAGAAGGTTTTGTAGAAGAACCGCTTTTAATTGACCAAAGTTGTCTTTTTGTGCGCGAGAGTGAAAAAATCGAAGCCTTGGTGCGTGTGATTGACATTGCCCCTGATTTTTACGGTTTGGTCTTTACGCAGACAAAAAATGATGCGGATGCAGTGAGCCGTATGCTGGATGAGCGGGGCTATGATGTTGCCGCCTTGCATGGCGATATTCCTCAGGGACAGAGGGAAAAAATTCTTGCCCGCTTCCGCAGCAGAAAAACCCGCGTACTGGTGGCGACCGATGTTGCCGCCCGTGGTATTGATATTACTGGCCTAACGCATGTTATAAACTATTCCCTGCCTTTTGATGCGGCAACCTATGTGCATCGCATTGGACGAACGGGACGCGCTGGTGCAAAGGGAACAGCCGTTACCTTTGTTCGTCCTGAAGAACGCCGCCGCCTGGAATACCTTCGCAATGCGGTTCGCCGTGCGGCAAAAGGTGAATTGATTGAAGGCACTATTCCCAGCGTAGACCAGGTGCTGGCTACAAAACGCTCTCGTATGCTTGACCAACTCAAGAGGCAATTGGGCGTGTATGTGGTGAACAATATTGAACTGACGGAAGAAAATGCTGCTGTTGAGCGCACGGCTTCTACCCACATCGCTGTGGATGAAGTCTACACAAAAATGGCGGAAGAACTCTGTGAAACTCAGGACGCAAAGGAAGTGCTTGCAGGCGTTCTTTCTGCATGGTATGGAAAAACTTTGGACAAAAGTCATTACGGCGAAATCCGGGAATACAGGGGTGGCAAGCCGCTTCGCGGTGGAAAAGGTGGACAGGCTTTTGTACCTGATCCGAATCAGAAACGCATTTATGTGCAGTTGGGTAAGCGTGACGGCTACAATGCACGGGCACTGGCGGCATATTTTAGCGGACTTTTGCATATCCCCGGTCACAAAGTTGACCGCATTGAAGTGACGCAGAATTTCAGTCTTCTCAGCCTGCCAAAGGATTCAGCAGAGCGAGTGCTGCAGCTGGCAAAGCGTGACCACTCACTTCCTCATATTCATCTGGACACGCAGGAAAACGGGTCTGACGGCTTTGAAAAAGCCTCCCGTGGTGAACGTGGCGGAAAGCACGCTTTTGCAGGCAGAGACGATGGATTTGAACATGGAGGTCGCCGCCGTGACTCTGACAGGGGAGAGCGTGACGGTAAAAAATCCCGTGGCTTTAAGAATGAACACGGACGGGCAAAAGTGCATACCCCTACGGAAAGGGTCGGAGCGAGCGCATATAAAAAGTCAAATCGGAAGAAAAACGAATTTTAATGGACGAGATGCAGTCTTTTTACGCAGAAATGCGTAGCATACTCAAAGCATATCCACGTCGCATTGAAGGCAAAATCATTCAGCAGGGCGGATTTTCCATCCTGCATGAATGTGCTCACAAATGGGAACTGCCACCGCAAAAAGTGCATGACCTCTATGTGGCGGCAGAGCGGTACTGGAAAAACGGTTAGCTTTCCAGCTTCATGTCTCCAGGCTTAATCCATTCCTTAATGAACATGTATTTGTATATTCCATAACTCAGGACTGCTGGCAGGATAAAGTCGATAATCAGCATTTTGACGATAATAACCCATGACGCCGTTTCATCAGCCATAGCCTGATAGGTCATAATCTGGCCGACAAGACCGCTGGTACCCATGCCGCTTCCTGCGGGGAGCGTCTTCATTTTTAGGAGACAGGTTGCAATGGGACCGGTAATGGCAGACGCAAGAGTTGGCGGAATCCAAATCTTGGGGTTTTTGGCGATGTTGGGAATCTGCAGCATGGAAGTGCCGATGCCCTGGGCAAAGAGACCGTTAAAGCCATTGTCTGCAAAACTGATGACCGCAAAGCCAATCATCTGCGCAGAACAGCCCGCCGTTGCCGCTCCTCCTGCAAGTCCGGTCAAGCCCAGCATGATGCCGATGGCCGCCGAAGAAATGGGAAGGGTAAGAATCATGCCCATGACGACGCTCAGAATAATGCCCATAAAGAAGGGCTGGAGTTCCGTTGCCAGATTGATGGCGTTTCCCAGTATACGCGCACTTGCTGCAAGCGGCGGTCCAAAAATGACTGCCACAATCGCACCAGAAATAATCGTCACGGCTGGTACTACCAAAATGTCTACTTTTGTCTTTTGGAATACGAGACGCCCCAGTTCTGCACCAACCAAAGCCGCCACAAAAGCGGAAAGCGGGTCGCCAGGACCTGCCAGAGTGATTGCACCTGTCTCAGACACAAAGGCAAAAGACTGGGACGTTACCGCGGCGATAAATTTGGGCGCATAGGCACCGATTGTACCCGTCAGAATGCTTCCGTAGACAGCCAGTTTTGGGGCACCCAGAGCATGAGCCACACCTACGGCTATACCCGCTCCGGTAAAGACGGTCAGCAGCTGTCCGATTTTAATCAAAAACTGACCGATGTAGACCAATACCTTGTGTCCACTAGAGCAAGTTGCAAGACCGTCCACAAGGTTCAGCGTGTCTGCTGCAGGAAAAAACTTTCCCACTTGGCCGATAATCAGACCAATGATGAGCGTTGAAAAGAGACCGAGCGCCATACCACCCAGTGCATCCACCAAATACCGTTTGACGTACGTATTCATGCCGTCCTCCGAGAAAAATAAATTGTAAAGGGGAAGTGATAGGAGCGTTCGTGGGCTCGTTAGGCAGTAGTTCTGCCGACTTCTTGTGATTGATGGAAAATATATCAGAAATGCAGATAAAGCACAAGGGAGGCAAAGACCTCCCTTTTTACAGTCTGACAGGAACTCCTGCTGTATGCAAGTCTTTTTTGATGCTGTCAACCGTATAGCCCATGCTGTGCACCATGCTGGCAATGAGTGCGGCATCTGCCTTGCCCTGAGTCAGTACGTCAGCCAGATGCTGGGAACTTCCGCCACCACCTGATGCAATTACGGGAACAGGAACGCTTTCTGCAATCATGCGGGTAAGGTTCAGTTCGTAGCCCTGCCTTACGCCGTCCGCATCAATTGAATTCAGGACGATTTCGCCTGCGCCCAGTTCCACGGCTCTGATTGCCCATTCCTTTGCGTCCAGTTCTGTCTTTACGCGACCGCCGTTGATGTAGACACGGTAGCCTGAGGGTGCAGTCTCGTCTCGGGCGGCATCCATTCCCAGCACAATGCATTGGTTTCCAAAGATGCGGGCGCCTTCGCTGATAAGCTGTGGGTTTTTGACTGCCTGTGAGTTCAGGCTTATTTTTTCCGCGCCCGCCAGAATCGTTGACCGTATGTCCTCAATTGTGCCGATGCCGCCGCCCACGCAGAAGGGGATGAAGACCTTGCTTGCTACGCGGCTGATGAGGTCAAGAATCGGTCCGCGTCCACGGGCACTTGCCATGATGTCGTAAAAGACCAGTTCATCTACGCCCTGACGGTAGTATTCCGCCGCCATGTCCACCGGATCGCCTATGTCCACGTTGTTCTGAAACTTTACGCCTTTTGTGGTGCGTCCGTCCTTTACGTCCAGACAGACGATGATTCGTTTCTTCAGCATGACGCACTCCCGATATAGTTTTGCAGAATCTGTAATCCAGCCTTGCCTGATTTTTCCGGGTGAAACTGAAAGGCTGTTATTGAGCCGCATGACACGCAGGCAGGAACAAGACAGCCATAGTCGGTGCTTGCCTTGATGATGCTTTTGTCTCTGGGTTGAATCACATAGGAATGTACAAAATAAAAGTCGCTGTGCTCTGGAATTCCGTCAAAGAGAGGATGTCCGCCGTTGGTGTAGGTCAAATCGTTCCATCCCATGTGGGGCACTTTGAGTTCAGGGGATTTTTTTTCATCGCTCCAGATGCTTGCAAAGTGACGAATGGTGCCCGGAAGCAGACCAAGGCAGTCCACGTTGCCTTCTTCCGAATGTTCAAAAATAATTTGGGAGCCGAGACAGATGCCCATAAGGGGTTTTTGTGCCTGAGCCCATTCCCGTAAAAATGAGTCAAAACCGGTTTTTTTAAGCTGTTCCATGGCATATGCTGCTTCTCCCACGCCAGGAAAAATCAGCTTGTCGGCATGCTCCAAGTCGCGGGGATTTTTTGAAAGCAGGTATTCTGCCCCAAGGGAAGACAATGCCCGCTCCACGCTCTTGATGTTGCCTGCGTTGTAATCGACAATTCCTATCATACGGGCAAATTTTATCGGTGGCAGTTAAGCAAGTCAATAGGATATGCCGATAATCAGGTATGCTCGGTCAATTGATGCCCATTTTAAAAAGCGTGCTCACCAATAAAACTGTCATCATCTGCACGATAATTGTCTTTTTGTATGTCGATTTTGTGTGGTTTGTGGCCCGTTACCGAAAGAAGCCACGTCCTGTGAAGACTAAGCGCATTGCATCTCCAGCCCCCGCACCAGATGCCGAAAATCCGCCCGCAGAAGATGGAGGCGGTGACGCAGGTGGCGCGGAATAATTGCAAGAAGGCTTTTTTTCTTTACGCAAATATCCACATGATTTTCCCACAAGCCGCCCATCACCTGAATGCGTCTTTCTGCAATCAGCTGGGAAAGAATTTCCTGTATGTCTGAACTTTCCCACACATTGATGCCAAACAGCGGTCGGTCCCGTTCATTCAGCAATGTTTCCAGCAGGGGAGTCAGTTCAGAACGGGCGTAGACTCGGCGGTGTTTTTTGATAAAGCGATATACACGCTCAGCATCGTCGGCCTGCATGCACAATTTTTTTCCAGCCCGCTCAGCATCGCAAATATCGCAGCCGCTGCAACTTGTCTTTTCTGCGGCAAAACTGTCCAGAATGAACTGGCGGCGACAAGTGGTGCTTCTTGCAAAGTCGCCTATACGTTTTTCGCGGCTGCCAGCAGGAGCCTGCCTGTAGCGTGCGTCATCAGCATGGCTCCAGATGAGGGCAGATTTTACATTGGAACCGTCCCGTCCTGCACGGCCTGCCTCCTGAACAAAATTTTCCAGATGCTCAGGTGCGTCCAGATGTACCACGGTCTTTACATTGGGTTTGTCCATGCCCATGCCGTAAGCACAGGTTGCCGCAAGAATTCCATCATCGCTTTTGAAGAACCATTGTTCCACTCCTGTCTTTTCTTCTTTTGTCATGCCGGCATGGTAAAAGCGGACGCGGTTTCTGCCAAAATATTCCGCCAGAAGCCGTGCCATGCCTTCGGTTCGGCTTCTTGTGCCGCAAAAGACAATCAGGGGTTTTTCCATTTCCTGCACGGCTTTGAGTACGGCTTTCTTCTTGGCATAGGCATAGCGCACTTGGTAGTGAATGTTCGCCCGGTCACTGTCGCTTTGAATCAGATGAGCGTTTCCATCAAAAAGTACTTGGCTTACCCGCTGCAAGACAGGTGGGCTTGCGGTTGCCGTAAAAGCAGTCACTACCTGTACACCCAGTTTTTTGATAACCGCGCCCAGCGTCAGATAGGCAGGACGAAACGAATCTCCCCATTCGCTTACACAGTGGGCTTCGTCAATGGCGATGTGGGCAATGTGACATTCCGCAAGGCGGCGCAGAAGTTCTTCATTCTGTAAGACTTCTGGATTTGCAAGAATCACTCTGGCCTGACCGCTTTTAAGCCGGAAAAAATTTTCTTCTCTTTCTTGCTTGCTTTGCCCGCCTTTGAACATGACGGCCCCCAGATTTCCTTCATTCATGCGCCGCTCCTGATCCGCCATGAGGGCAAGCAAGGGGTAGAGCACAAGGCTGGGACCAGAAAGCAGGAGGGCAGGCACCAGAAAGCACATGGATTTTCCCGCTCCAGTGGGAAGCAGTACAATCTGACGCCCCCGGCACACCAAGTCGCCCTCAGCCTCATCATAGTCGGCTTCTCCCCTTTCAATTGCACGGGCACTGTCCAGAATGTTGGCAATAACAAGTTTTTGCCATGCAAAAAGATAGCGTACGCCAAAAGCATCATGGGCTGCCTGGGTTACGTAGTCCATTTCCAAATCATCTGCATCTGCACTCTGTGCGGGATAGTCTTCTCCCTCTACAAAAAGGTTTTTCTTTTCCATACATATACTTATATGCAGCAAAATGCAAAAATATACAAAAAATTGAAAAAAATGATGAAAAAAAATGGTAAAAAAAACTACAAAAAGTTGAAGTAAGTCCTGATTTTAGGTAGAATACTAGCAAATCATTTTCTTATTGAAGGTAAACTTTTATGGCAGAAATGAACCAAAAATTTGACTTTACTATTGACCAGTTGGGGCCCTGTAAGGTTCCGTCTCCTATTCAGCTTTCACGCCAGCATGGTGACTTTAAGGCAAACTATGTAAAAGACTCGTCCTTTGTCCGCTACAAGGTGAATGTCTTTATGGAAAACAAAGATCCCGATGATCCTCTTGATCAGACAAACCTGATTCAAAAGGCCGGCCCCCGCGAAAATATCTACTTTAACCCCGCTCACGTTACGGCGGGCATCTGTACCTGTGGTGGCTTGTGCCCTGGTCTCAACGATGTTATTCGTGCTATCGTGCGCTGCCTCTGGTATCGTTATGGCGTCAAGAAAATCCGTGGCTTCCGCTTTGGCTTTAAAGGCTTCTTCCCTGAGCAGGGCTTTGATACCGTGGATTTAACCCCGACTGTTGTAGATGACATTCACAAAATCGGCGGTTCATTCCTGGGAACAAGCCGTGGCGGCGGAGACCGTGTAAACGACATCTGCGACGCAATTGAATCTTTGAGCATCAATATGCTTTTCATCATCGGTGGTGACGGCACTCAGCGCGGTGCATTGGAAGTTTCTCAGGAAGCGGCTCGCCGTGGTCTCAAAGTTGCAATCGTTGGTGTTCCCAAGACTGTCGATAACGACCTTCTTTTCCTTGACCGCTCATTTGGTTTTGAAACTGCTGTTCAGAAGGCAAAAGAAGCAGTTGCCGCTGTTCACATGGAAGCCCATTCTCAGGTAAACGGTATCGGTCTCGTAAAGCTGATGGGACGCGATTCTGGCTTTATTGCTGCGGCTACCACACTGGCAAGCCACGAAACAAATTTCTGTCTGATTCCAGAAGTGCCCTTTGACTTGGACGGACCAAACGGCTTCCTTGCTCACCTGGAAGACCGTATCCGTGAACGCCACCATGCAGTTATTGTTGTTGCAGAAGGTGCAGGTCAGGAACTGCTGGAAAATCTAAACCAAAAAGATGCCAGCGGCAACAAAAAACTTTCTGACATCGGTACTTTCCTGCGCGACAAGATTAATGACTACTTTGACGTAAAGGGTATTCACGTAAACCTTAAATACATTGACCCCAGCTATCAGATTCGTTCTGCGGTTACAACGGCAAATGACTCAATCCTTTGTGAACGCCTGGGCAACAATGCGGTTCACGCGGCAATGGCTGGAAAAACCCGTTGTGTCGTTGGCTTGACCCATGACAAGTTCGTTTACCTGCCTATGGAACTGATTACCCTCAAACGCAATAAGATTGACCCTGAGGGTGCATTCTGGCGCGATGCTTTGGACGCTACCCGCCAGCCGATACTGATGGTGAACAACATGCAGATGGCTTTGGACAACATGAAAAAACGTGCCGCTGAAGACAACAAACTTGCTGAAACCCGCCTGAAGGAATTTGCTGAAAAAAAGGCAAAGACAGCCAAAGAGCATGAGTAACATGAGAAAATAGAAAAATCCCGCTCATTATTGGGCGGGATTTTTTATGCAAGGCAGGTGCTGTGCTGCCTAGAGTTTATCAATGAGCATGGAGCACTTGCCAGACGGAATTGGCAAAGTCTTCTTTTTCTGATTCAGAATATTAATCGTGAAGTAGTAGAGTTTTTCACTTTCCATTTGGATTTCCCAGCCACGGGCACTCTTGTTGCTCAAAATCGTAATCAGATTGCGCTTGAGAGAGAGTTTTTCGATACCCATGATTTCCAGATTGGGAATAATCCAGTCAACCGTTTTACGGGGCAGGCTGATGCTCAGACCAATGACATTTTCTATCATCAGTGCAATGCTTGAAAGGCCAACGCTGGCTACATAACGCTTGCGGGGAAATTCAGAACTTGCGCTATAGACGGCCGGACCTTCCTTGCAGGGCTTGTAGGCTTCGTAGAGGTCGCCTTTTTCTCCTGATGCGGGAGACAGACCTTCGAGAATGAAATACAAGTGGCGGATTGAACACTCTCGTGCCAAATCAAAACGCTGGTATTTTTCCAAACCCTTGATGACCATAAAGTTGAAGGCCGGATAGACGCTTCCGCGGAATGCTTCGCCATCCTGAGAAAAATCAGGGCTGTCGGCACTCAGTGTGGGGAAGGGGTGGTCAGTACCGAATGTGGCAGAATTTGACAGATGGCTGATTAGTGCGTCTGCCTTGTCTGCATTGGGAATTTCTGCCAGAAGGGGCCAAAAGCCTGCGATTGTCTTGAGGGACAGACGGTTTTCGTCTTTATCCAAATCGTGATAGAAACTGCTTTCGTTATCCCACATCATTGAGTTGATGCGGGTCTTGAGGCTGAAATACATGCGCTTGTACTGGAAACTCAATTCCTTGTCGTTGAGGATATCGCCCAGCGCACTCATGTGAGCCGCATTGATTGCCATGGCTGCATTAAAGTCCACTGGATAGCAGACATTTTGCCGAGGAGCGTTGAACATGGTGCTGGCAGAAGCCGGTGCGGAATAGAGACCGTTTTCCTGCTTAAAGGTTTTGTCAATCCATTCCATGTATTTTTGCAGCACCGGCATGATTTCTTTTATGCGGCGTTTGTTTGCGGATTTATGGTAGAGGTTGAATTCAGCCCAGGCAAAAAGCGGAAGTCCCACTCCCTGAGGATTTGATGCATCCTTAACGGGTTCACCAGTCTTTACATCGTATCGCCAGCGGATTGCACCATTTTCTTCCTGATGCTCGTAGAAAAAATCAAGATTCTGATTGGCAGGAAAATTCCTGTTTGAATAGACGAGAAAAAATGATGAGAAAATAGAATCGAACTGATCAATTACCAGTTGGTCGTTTCCGGGATACATGAAGTATCCATCTGGAGAAAGTTCGCCTGTTTTGCCATCGAGCCAGAAATTTGAGAGCCACGCCCATGTTTTATCATAGATGTCTACAAAATCCTGGTCGTAAAAATGGATTTTAGGAAAGTCGCGCTTGTTCACAAAAACTCCAAGACTTTTAGTTTAGTCGTCACTTTTTATTATAGCATACTTTTAAAAAAAAGGTTTAAATAAACAGAAAATTATTTTTATTTTTCTGACCTGCTATTCGTCTTCGCCATCTCCGCTGACAGACTCTTGACTGGGTGCAGCAGGAGCGGCAGGTGCAGAGGCCGTTGTGCTGGCAGGTCTAGGGCTTGCACTGCTTGTCTGTGCGGTTGGACGGCTAAAGGTCAGTCTGATAACTTCCTTGTTGTCCTTGTGGCGGGATTTTAGGAAGAGGGTTCTTGTCTGTTCATTGTATACGTAGCCGGACGAATTGTAGCTTTCAAATCGCGGGTCAGTATGGAAGGCAATGCCGTAGATGTTGATGCCTGTAAAGGGCTTGATTTCCTTGAGGATGAGGTAGTGCGTGTCGTTCTGGGGGAAAGTGATAGTGATGGTAGCCGCACTGTGGTCAGCAGATTCCACATAGGTGATGTTTTCTGCACAGGTCCATGCCCAAATCTTTTTGTTTCCGTTGCGTCCGATAATCTGATAATGAGGATAGAAGGGGTTGTCTCTCATAAGGATGGGGTAGGCTTCTGCCAGTGTACGGATATCATGTTCATTAGTCTGAGAGAATGCTGAATTGATGATGAGGCGACCGCAGATTTCATATTCGGCGGAAGAAATATAGCTGCCGTAATCCAGCAGGGTCTTGCCAGTGTCCAGAGCCTGCAGGAATGAAACAGTCATGTCTTTTTCCGTCAGTTGAATCATGTCGTTTGCAAGCGAACAGTGGTTTTCAATCGTAACAAGACAGGTGGGAATGGCGTATTCCATCTTTTCTGCCAGGAATGATTTTTCCTTGACAAGGGCAAGATAGACGGAAATGATGCCGGTTGCCTGGGATAGTGTTGGCTTGAATTCAGGCAGTGTAGAAATCATTGTGGCGAGGTTCAAGATGGTTCCGCTTGTTTCTTCCCTGAGCATGTAGTCGGCAATGGCTGATACCGTAAAGATGTCCAGATTCTTCTGCGCCAGGGCATTTTTGACCATTTCTGCCATATTGTCGCTTACCATGGTAAGGCTTTGGTTCATCGAAACCAGTGAGTCAAGGAAGGGTGCAGAGAAATAGGTTCTGCGTGAGCCGCGGCGCAGGGATTCTGGAATCTTACCCAATGCTTCCTGATAGCGCTTGTGGGCTGCCATTTCTGCAATGTAGGCGACGGCAGTGTTTTCCGTAAAGACTGCGCTGTCCTGCATGGTGGCGGCAGAGATGTTCATAATGCTTGTGCTCAGGCGCTTGAGGGAGTCTTCATAGGCTCCCACGGTGCTGAGGGGTGTTTCGGCTGAAACGGAACGGAAGGTAAAGCGGGTCTCTGGCTCGTAGATGGCATAGGAGGCCATGGTGTTGGTGCTGGTAAAGGAGAACATGTCCTGATTGATTTCAGGTGCGTTCATCACGTAAACGGCATTCTTTGAGCTTACAATCTGGCGATTTTTTGTCTGTTCTGTAACGGCAAAGCCTGATTCTGTTTTATACGTAAGGGAGAGGGAAAGTGCGTTCTCCGGCAGTTTTGCTGAAACGAAAAGACCTGCTTTTTGCGATGTGTCGGTGACGCTGAAAGTAAGTTCGGTGTCGTTGTCAAACTGGAAAGTGAAGGCCAGGGGACTTGACTGATTCCAGCCGGTAAGCGTGAGGTTTTTCTGCTCCTGATTTTCGGCAAGGTTCAGTACTGCGGGTGTTACGTCATCGGCGGTAAAGGAAATGCCCTTAAAGGAAACTTGCAGGGTATTTTTAAGTTGTGTCTTTCCCTGTGAGTCCTGACTTTGCGCTACTGAGATTCTGAGCAGACCGATATTGCGGGAAATGACAGATTCGTTCTTAAATTGGAGCACGAAAATGCCGATAATGATAATGCTGTATAAAATAGTGAGTCCAAATATTTTTTTTACAGGATGTCGTAACATTTTGCATAGTGTAGCTAATGATTGCGATAATTTCAACTATACTATAAAGTACTGTTGTGGGAGAAAATCATATGTTTTATAAGAAAGTTTTGATTTCCTTTGTATCTGCCGTTGTCTTCGTCACGCTTTCCTGCGCCTCAACGGAAGTTGCACCAAAGTCATCGGTAAAGCAGACGGAAAAAAAGACCGAGCTAAAGGCTTCCCCCGTCACAAAGAATACTGCCCCCGAAGCAAGGGCAACGCCTGAAGTGCAATTTGCCCAGAATGTGAGCACTGCACTGGAGTCAGGCAACACGGATAAGGCTCTGGCTTTGTTTGAGTCCATGCCTGCGAGCATGCAGAATGATTCTGACTTGCAGACCCTCAAGGCATCGCTTTTGCTTTCGTCAGGAAAAACCAGTGAGGCGGAAAACCTTGCAAAAGAATTGCTCGCCGCTAACCCAAAAGACGTGGATGTATTGGGGCTGAACGTGATGGTGGCAAAAAGCAAGGGCGACACTAGGACAAAATCTGCGCTGCTTAAACAGATTATTGCCATTGACCCCAAAAATCCCGATGCAAATCTGGAACTGGGCGATGAGCAGGCCTTAAAGCACAATTACCGCAGCGCACGCAACTATTACAAGACTGCCCTTGCCTCCGAGCCAAATAATACGGCTGCCCTTTTTAGTTACGGAAAAATGTCCTACTATCTGGAACAGGATTCCGATGCAAAGCAGTCATTTGAAAAAATTCTGGAACAAAATCCCAATGACACGCAGGCCCTGTCCTATCTTGGAAAACTGGAAGGTGAGGCAAAACGCTATCGCACCGCACGTGACTACATCAACCGCGCCATAAAAATTGAGCCGGACAACCCTGACTTTTATTTGGATTTGGGCACCTATTCTCGCTTTTTGGGTGACTACAAGGGTGCGGAAGGCGCATGGCAAAAAGCCGTAAAATATGACCCCGACTATTTTTTGGGTTATGCCTATCTTGCGGGGCTGTATGACGAGCAGAACGATTTTGACAAGGCATTGGAATACTACCGCAAGGTGGTGGAAAAAAATCCCAAGTATTTCTATGCTTATGAATCTCTGGGCATGTTTGCATGGCACAAAGGAAATTGGGCGGAAGCCCGGTCTGCCTTTGAGATGGCGAGGGCAAAAAATCCTGACAATGTTTCCTATGCGCTGATGATTGCCGCCAGCTACTGGAAGGAAAACAAAATTCCCGACCTGAAAAAATGTACCGAAAGCGTGATGAAGGGCATGGACAGGACGAGCCTTGAATATGCCGTAACGCGCATGTACCATGACATGGGTGGCGATATTGGTGTAGTACAGAAGGTGGCAAACGAATCCAACCGCAATAAAAAAGGCAAGTTCCTCTACTACACGGCCTTGTATTTTGAACTCAAAAAGAATTCCTCTATTGCGCAAAAGTATTATGCGGAAGTAGTGGGAATGCAGAGTCCCATGTTCTTTGAATACCGCCTAGCCGAATGGAGTGCAGCCGATGCCGCAGACTGAACAGAAACTTGAACTGAATGGACGGACAATCACGCTGATTGGAACCGCTCATATTTCAAAAGAAAGCATTGACGAAGTAACCGCCTTTATCCGGGAACACAAGCCTGAATGTGTGGCCATAGAACTGGACGAACAGCGACTTGCCGCCCTGAATGACAAGGAAAACTGGCGCAAGATGGACATCATCAAAGTGCTCAAAAATAAGCAGGGATTTCTGCTCCTTGCCAATCTGGTGCTTGCAGGTTTCCAGCGGCGCATGGGCGAAAATGTTGGCGTAAAGCCCGGCGATGAAATGAAAGCGGCCTATGCGGTGGCAAATGAGCTGGGGCTCAAAACGGCTATGGTTGACCGACCCATTCAGATTACCCTGCGCCGTGCCTGGGCAAGAAATTCCCTTTGGGGCAAGTGCAAGTTGCTCGCTTCTCTTTTTGCCAGCGCATTTGACAAGGAAGAAGTGGACAGCAAGCAGATTGAAGACCTCAAGGAACGCAGCGAAATGGACAGCATGATGGGCGAGCTTTCTGAATACCTGCCCACCGTAAAAGAAGTGCTGATTGATGAGCGTGACCGCTATCTTGCCGCCCATATCTGGCAGGCAGATGGAAATACAGTTGCCGCTGTTTTGGGTGCAGGCCATCTCCCCGGCGTAGAAAAACATCTGCGAGCCTTTGCAGCCGGTCAGGAAGATACGGATACCAGTGATATTGCTGACGTTCCGC
Organism: uncultured Treponema sp.; assembly: GCA_937885175.1. Lineage (GTDB taxonomy): Bacteria > Spirochaetota > Spirochaetia > Treponematales > Treponemataceae > Treponema_D. The sequence goes on from CAKZZO010000095.1 coordinate 37,203, forward strand.
CTAAGTCTGCGGGTGCAAAAATCGCTGGCTGGCTTATTCCGGTACTGATTCTTGCCTTGATTGCGGCGGGCTTTTATTTTGGTGGCAGGCAGAAGGGTGCGGATATGCTGAGCGCATGGGTGCTGTGGAACGGCATTCTGGCGGCAATCGGTGCGATACTTGCCGGGGGACATCCCCTTTCCATTCTGGTGGCATTTGTGGGCGCACCTATTACCTCCCTCTGTCCGCTGGTGGGCGTGGGCATGGTAACGGGCATTGTGCAGGCCATGGTCAAAAAGCCCAAGGTGGCTGACATGGAAACTTTGCAGAACGATGCCGGAAGCGTAAAGGGCTTTTACCGCAACCGCATTCTGCGTGTCCTTCTGGTATTTGTCCTGTCATCAGTGGGAAGTTCTATCGGAACATTTGTGGCAGGGGCAGGCTTTGTGGCGACCATTACCAATTTTGTAAAAGGACTCTTTTAGTCTGCATTCTTGGGAGAACATAAAAATATTTGTTACATAACAGAAGGTTATTGTTATTTTTATAGTAATTTTATACATAATTGCTATAATAAATGGCATGAGACTGAGCAATCGCTCTCTGATTTCAAAAATTCTCTTTTTACTAGTATGCAGTTCCCTTTTGGCTCAGGATGATTCCGTGGAGATGGACCGCACTTCTGTTCTGCTTGCAGGTTATCTTGCCAATGACGTGACTTTTCAAAAAGCGACGATAAACGAGCAACTGGCATACCTTACCGACCGCACGGCTCGGATTAACAACGGTTTGGCCTTTTCTATTTCATCGGGCACGGTAACGGTCTACTCAGACAGCAAGGGGACCAACGTGGAGATGAAACCCAGCGCAACCCTTTCCATTCCTACGGCAAATGATACATCCGTAACGGCAAGCATTCCGGTAACCTTTCAGAACGGAGGAACTTCCACCAATACCACCTCCACGGTTTCTTCCAATGAAGTCTCCATAAAAAACGCATCGGTCTCCCTTTCTACGGGAATCATTACGGGCACGCCCCTTACCAAAAAAATAAATATTCTGGAAGCAGAGCGAAAATATCTGGAAGCACGGCGAAGCGCGCAGGATGCGGCGGTAACGGCGGAAAAGAATTTTTACACGGCTCTCAAAAAACTCTACAACTATGGTGTTTCCGTGCTGACCAAACGGAGCACTTTGTATGATGACACTCTTGACTTGCGGAAACTGGAAGCCCAAGGCTACAGCAAGACGGCATCGACCTATCTTCGGGCAGATTTAAAAGTGAGGAGCGATCAGCGCGATGTAATGGAAGCGGAGCGTCTTTTGGAGCGGGAGACAGCAATCTTTGCCACAAAGTGCGGTCTGGAATACGAAAAAACTTCTGACAATGCCTTTGACAGTGCCATGGCATTTCTGCCCTTTGAAATTCCTGATGTGGAAATCCTTGACCCCAAATCTTTTCCTGAGGAAGCCTATTCTGCTCGGGAAACAGCAGAGTGGAACAAGTATATCGCTCAGTTAAAGCGTGACGCAAACAAAGCCTTTACCCTCAAGGGAAACCTTGGCTACACCTTCAACAATTCCTACTCCAGTTCCGATACTGTGGACGCAGGTCTTTCGATGGATTGGAAAGGCCTTTCTGCAACGGCGGGCGTATCGGTGGCAACGGGAAATAAAGTCTTCAGTTCTTCATCAACAAGTAGCGGCTCCTCCTCGCCGGTCTACAAATTCTCCCTGGGCTGGAATCCCAGCACCTGGCGGCTTTCAAAAATCACCACGCAGCAAAATCAGCTGAATCAGATGCTGGAAAACGTAAACATTAAGGGTGCAAAAAATGATTATGAGACGGACATAGAGGCAAAAATTACTTCTATTTCTGACCTGCAATGGAAAAAACAGTCCTATCAGGAAGAAAAGTCCATGTACGAAAAACTGGAATCAGACATGGCAAAGTGGTACAAGCAGGGCATCGTGACGGAAAATGACTATCTTGATGCAAAAGACAATGCGGACAAGGCACAGATAAATCTGCTCATAAATGCCATTGACGTGATTTTGTTTAACGATGAGACGCGTCTGTTGTTTCATACTGATGAGGGATTGCAATGAAAAAATTGTCGCGAAATAAAAAGAGTATCTTGATTTCGGCTGTATCGGTGCTGGCTCTTTTCGGCATTTTGTTCGGGGCGAGAAAGGCTGTTGCTGCCTCAAAAAAAACAGATGACATAACCTATCGTGTGCGCAGGGAAACCTATGAAAATGTCATTGAAATTGCGGGTACGGTAAGCGCGGCAAAAGAACAGAATTTGCAGGCAAAGAATGACGGTACGGTGGTGGCCGTATATGTGCAGGAGGGAGACACTGTAAAAAAAGGCGACGTGCTTTTGCAGGTGGACGATACGACCCAGGTCTACAATCTTGCAAAACTTGACTACGATTTGGCCTCCACCCGCATTACCGGGGCAACGCGGCAGATTCAATTGATGGAAGTACAGCGGGCATCCCTGGTGCAGAAAGTGAATGAATGCAAGATTACCGCTACCTTTGACGGCGTGATTGCCAGCTGGGATGCTGATGTGGGTGACTATATTGAGGCAAAGGACTCTATCGGCACGCTGGTGGACAAATCATATTTGACGGCAAAAGTTGAAGTCGCAGAAACCGATGTGTCCAAACTCAAAGTGGGGCAGAAGGTGCAGTTTACCTTTCCCGCATACAATGGCACCGTAGAAGGCTATGTGGTTTCCTTTCCTGCAATCGGGGAGACGACCAGCCGTGGTGCAACCGTGGTAAAAGCAACCGTGCGCATTGACGATGTGCCCGAATCCATTCTGCCCAATTTTTCTTTTACGGGAAAGATTCAGATTACCGAGCCGGAGACAAAACTGGTTGTGGAACGCTACGCCATCGGCCGCGACAAGGACAACACCTTTGTGGAGGTTATTGAACGGGGCGGTCAGACCCAAAAAGTTGCCGTTGAAGTGGAGCCCTATGGCATTGACTACGTGAATATTTTGAGCGGACTTGAAGGCGGCGAGGTACTCAAGGCCCAGGTGGATGCTTCCAAGAGCGGACGCATGAACGTAAACAAACGGGGCGCAAACAACAAGAACAGCAAGAATAACACGAGCCGTCCTTCCGGCGGATTTGCTCCGCCACCGGGATTTTAGGAGCCGTCCATGAATGAGCGAGAGACTGCCAATCCTGCCCGTGTTATCGGTATGCGCGATGTGACCAAAGTGTACGCCATGGGAGAAGAGTCCGTGCACGCCTTGCGGGGCATCACTTTTGACATCCTGCAGGGGGAATTCGTCTCAATCATGGGCCCCAGCGGCAGCGGAAAATCTACCTGCATGAACATGATTGGCTGCTTAGACCGTCCCACTTCAGGCATTGTGGAAATCGGCGGCAAGGAAACGGCGCGGATGAGTGAAAAAGAACTCGCCTTGCTCCGCAATCAGACGGTAGGTTTTGTCTTTCAGCAGTACCACCTTTTGCCCGCCATGAATGTGCTGGAAAACGTCATGCTTCCCCTGCGCTATCAGGGCATTGAGCGTGCCGACCGCCGTGCCATGGCAGAAGCCGCCTTGGAGCGGGTTGGACTGGAAAACCGCATGAAGCATCTTCCCAACGAATTGAGCGGCGGACAGAAACAGCGCGTGGCAATCGCCCGGGCAACGGTCACCAGACCGTCGATAATCCTTGCAGATGAGCCGACTGGTGCCTTGGACAGTAGCACCGGGCGGGCAGTGCTGGATTTGTTCGGCGAAATCAATGCGGCGGGCACAACCATTGTCATTGTCACCCATGACCCGAAAATCGGCGCAAGCACCAAACGCTGTATCCGTATTCTGGACGGCTTGATTCAAAGCGATGCGCTCAACAAAGGGGAAGTAGCCCATGCTTGAAGATTTTATCGACTCCCTCCGCAATTTTACCCGCAACAAGACCCGCACCATCCTTTCACTTTTGGGCGTGATTATTGGCGTGGCCAGCGTCATCGTCATCACCAGCATCGGACAAAGTTCCACCAAGGAGATTCAGGCTACATTCGGCTCTAGCGGACTGGACTTGGTGCAGGTGAACTCGGGCTTTATGCGCCGCAAGCGGGATGCCGTGGGCTTACAGTTTGACGAGACCTTCCGTCAGGAACTTTTTGACTCGGTGCGCAACATCAAAAAAGTGTGGTTCAAGAATTCCCTTTCCGCCACCATCAGCTATGGAGAAACCAGCGTCACGTCAAACTGCACTGCAATCGAAACCGACTACTTGCAAATGTACGGGCTTGCCCTGGATTACGGCGAGTATTTTACTGTAACCGATGACGTTATCGGAAATCAAAAATGCATTCTCGGAAGTTCTGTTGCCAGTGCACTCTTTCCCGGAGAAAATGCTGTGGGGCGGGGCGTGCTTTTGGTGACGAGCAAAGTGCCCTTTAGTTTTACCGTAGTGGGCGTGCTTAAAGAACAGACCAGCGGACTTGAAGACGCGGCTTCTGGCATCTATATTCCCCGGGGCTTTTACAGCAAAAAGGTAAAGCCCAATCCCGAAGCCTCCGTGGTCATGGTACAGGCAACGGACTCTTCCTACTGTACGCAACTGGTCACCGACATTACCAACTGGGCAAACGAAAAGACGGGTACTGAAGGCTCGGTAAACGTCATGTCCATGCAGACTCTGATTGAGCAGATGAGCACAATTACCAAAACCCTCAGCCTCATGCTTTCCGGCATCGCCGCAATCAGCCTGCTTGTAGGCGGCATCGGCATTATGAACATAATGATTGTCACCGTTACTGAACGCAAGCAGGAAATCGGCATCCGAAAAGCCCTGGGTGCAAGTCCTGCCGCAATCCGCCGTCAGTTTCTGGTGGAAAGCGCAAGCATTACGCTTTTGGGTGGCAGCATCGGCATACTCTTGGGTATCGGTCTCAGTTTTGCCGTGGAGTACGTGCGCGGACAGCCCTTTACGATTCAGGCAGGTGCATGTGTCGTCGCCTTTGCCTTTAGCGTCTTTGTCGGCATATTTTTTGGTCTTAATCCCGCAAGCCGTGCCGCAAAGTTAGACCCCGTGGAAGCATTGGCAGGCTAGACCACCGTAAGGTTTTCTTAACGCCCCCAGTCAGACGACCTTTTTATCTCCTACCTCCCAAACACTCCTTTCACCATCTCCCCCACATTTCCCATGCAGGCGCAGCCATTTTCTGCCTCAGGCGCAAATACGCTGCTAAAGCCCAGTTCTTTTGTCGTCTTTATCCGCTGTCTCAGCCTGGGTACTGGCCGCACTTCGCCAGCAAGACTCAGTTCTCCGATAATCACCGTGTTTTCGCTTACTGCCAGATCCGTGCGTGCCGAATACAAGGCAGCGGCAAGGGCTGCGTCAATGGCACTTTCAGTCAGGCGCACACCGCCAGCTACGTTGATGTATACATCCTGATTGCTAAAGCATAAGCCTGTCCGCTTTTCAAGAACGGCGGCTACTCTTGCCACGCGGGCACTGTCAATCTTGTCGCTGTAGACACGGCTTGTGCTTGCCTTTGCGGGCACTGTAAGGGCCTGAATCTCCACCAGAAAACTGCGGCTTCCCTCAAATACACAGGTGTTTGCAATGCCCGCAGGCGTTTTTCCCTTTCGCTTAGTAATGAACATGGTGCTGGGGTCAGCCACTCCTTCAAGCCCCTTGTCGCTCATGGCAAAAATCCCCAGTTCGTCCACGCTGCCAAAACGGTTTTTCTGAGCCCGCAAAAAACGCACCTCATCATCGTTGCGCTCAAAGGAAATCACCGTATCCACCATATGCTCCAGGCTTTTGGGACCGGCAATGGTTCCTTCCTTGGTAATGTGGGCCGTCATAATCAGCACACTGTCCCGCTCCTTTACCCAGCCAATCAATTCGTTGGCACAGTATTTCAGCTGATTTACGGTTCCCGGCACAATACCTGCTTCCACGCTGTAGACAGTCTGAATGGAATCCACCACCACAAAGAGCGGGTTCAGTGCCGCAAGTGCATCCCGTATATCCTCCAGGCGCATGGTGCAGAGAATCTCAATTCCCGCCGACTGTAGACCCAGCCTGTCTGATCGTCCTTTTATCTGTCCCGCAGATTCCTCGCCTGAGATATAGAGAATTTTCGCTTTTGCCTCATTCTTCCGAATTTGGGCGGCAGTCTGCAGCAAAAGGGTGCTTTTTCCAATGCCCGGTTCTCCACCAATTAAAATGGCACTGCGTTTCATTGCTCCTCCACCCAATACGCGGTCAAATTCAGGAATTCCCGTACCTAGTCTCATTCCTTCCTGGGGCGAAACGCTTTCCAGTGGTACCGGTCTTGCCTTTTCAGCCACGCCTCCCGCAAAAACCGCCGCATTTGCATTGGGGTCAGAAATGCATTCCTCCAGCGTATTCCATGAGCCACATTCAGGACACCTTCCCAGCCACCGTGGTTGCGTGTAGCCACATTCCGAACATTTATAGACAATTGTTGCTTTTTTCTTGGCCATTTTTTTCTCCAGTTGCTCTCCCTTTTTTGGGCGGTGCGCTGCCTTGCATCGCCGCTACGTCCGCCGTTCCGCTTGTCGCTTCATGCCGCGGGCCTTGCCCACGGTACGCCTTTCGGCGCGGCTCCCATCGCTACCGCACAGTGGCGTCAGGTTCATCTTTTTTCCCGCTTGTCTCCACGTGGATAATCACTTGGTTTGGCAGACAGGCCGCCCAGTCGTTCGCATGCTCTACTGCCCGCGTCTGTACACAGATTTTGTTGGGGCAGGGGGACTCCCTAAAGAAGGCCCTCCCGTCCTGAATCACCACAAGGGAGTCTCCCAAAAGCCCTTTCAGGTGCAGTTCCCGGTTTTCATGCAGGGGGTAGACAAATTCTCCCTCGGGCGTATTCACCAGCAAAAAAGCCTTGTCATCTGCCTGTATTCTGAGCACAAAAAGAGAAGCCGCTGCCACGGCAAGGAACAGGGCAAGCATGACAAAATCCAGCGGACGAAAAATCTTCAGCACCTTCATTCTATAAAAAATACCAGTCTTTTTCTGAATCGGCAAGTATGCTATACTCTTTATCATCTGCTATGAACATTGTTTTTTACAGCACCAACACAAACGAATTTGACGGCAGTCATCTCGTCACCCGCACCATGCCTTCCCGTAAAAGCGAATGGGAATGTCTTGCCCGTGCCTTTCCCCTCATGCATTTTTTTGTAGTCACCCAACGACCTGCTTCCTTCCTTCTTGATTTTGACCGCAAAGAACTTTCCCAGGAGCCGCAGGGGGTGCGCTATCTGCTGACGGAACTGTGCACACCTCAGGAAATGGCGGAAAAAATCCTTGCCTTTTCTCCCGATGTGGCTATAGCCGCTACTTTTTGGGTTACCCCCTTTGACTGGCTCGGCATACAGGATGCTCAGGTAGCAGATATCCTGCGGCAAAAAGGTGTCCGTACTGTCTGTCATCCGCTGGAAACAATGCTTGCCTGTTTTGACAAGTACCAGACCCGCCTGTTTTTGGAAAAACAGGGTTTTTCACTTCCCAAGGCCGTCTACATTCATCACGAACACTTTTGGGCGGAACGCAGCCACCGAGAAGTGCATACAAACGCCTACAAGACTGCCATTCTTTTTCAGTTGGAGCATATGCATTACCCCGTCGTGATTAAGGACACTGTGGGTTTGAGTTCCTATGGCATGGAAGTGGCGGTGTCCTACAAGCAGGCAGTCTATTATCTCTGCTCCGGCAGAAGCAATGGCGACCGTCTGGTGGAAGAATTTATTGAAGGCGAGCAATTTGGTGCGGAAATCTACGGCAAGGATGGAAACTATACTGTCATGCCTCCCTTCATGTTTTCGGTAAACCGCTACGGCATTACCAGTCCCAAGCAGAGTGTAAAAATCGGGCCGGTTGCTTCAGAAAAATATCATGTTGACCAGCTTCAGGCTATGCTCCAGTCCCTTGCAAAAAAACTCAATCTTTCCGGTATCGCCCAGGTGGACTTGATTTTTAACAGAGACGGCTGGCATATCATCGAAATAAATCCCCGCCTTTCCGGCATGACCGAAACCTACGCTGCAGCCATGCATACGTCTGTCTTCCGCATCCTCATGGACATTGCTTTTGACCAGCACGCATCTTTTTCATCCCTCTCTCCTGTCCTCAACATAAAGCTTCCTATCTGCACGGACGCACAGTTGAGCAATATTTTTGCCCGCCGCGAAATCCTCTATCTCTATCAGATTTTCAACGAAGCGGCAAAACAGGAGCGGGAAAAAGGCTATTGCGAAGCAGTCCTTGCGTCTGAATCTGCTATTTCTTCTCTGGAAGATAGGCTTCTGCGTTTTTCCGCGGACTATCCCGCCCTTGTTGAGCCTAAATTCCTTGCCGACAGCAAAAAGATTATCGAAAGCCTAAAAGAAAATTAAAAAAAAAATCTTAAAAGATTCTTAAAAAGCCTTGACATTTACGGGGGCGGAAGTTAATATAAAGTAAGCTTGTAAAAAAAGCTGATAAACTCTCTCCGATGTCCAGTTTTGCTGGACGGCGTGGGGTTCTGAGGTGCGTTGCATTTCGGAACCCCACGTTTTTTTAGCCTATTTGTTGTAGTAGTTTGTGTGGGGCGGTACGGATTTTGTCACCCAGGTGTTTCCGCCAATGGTACAGCCTTCGCCGATAACGGTTTCTCCACCCAGAATCGTTGCGTTTGCATAAATGGTCACATTGTCCTCAATAGTGGGATGCCTTTTTTTATCCATGAATTCCTTTTTTACGCTCAATGCACCCAAGGTTACGCCTTGATAGATTTTCACGTTCTTCCCGATAATCGTTGTCTCGCCAATAACAATGCCCGTGCCGTGGTCAATAAAGAAACTTTCGCCAATTTGTGCGCCAGGGTGAATGTCAATGCCGGTGCGGCTGTGGCTGTATTCGGTCATAATGCGGGGGATGACGGGAACACCGCTCTTGTAAAGAAAGTGTGCCACCCGATAAATCACAATGGCATCCAGTCCTGGGTAGGAGACAATCACTTCCTCGTCGCTCCGTGCGGCAGGGTCTCCCTCGTACAGAGCCTGAATGTCCAGATGAATTTGGCGGCGCAATTCAGGAATCTCGTCAATCAGGGCAATTGCCGTTTCTTCTGCCAGTCCAAAGCAGTGGGAGTTTTCCACATTCTTTTTGTCCTTATTCTGCTTGCGGACTTCGTAGACAAAAGCCTTCTGAATTTCCTTTGTCAGCATGGAGATGATGCGGTTGATTTTCAGCCCGGTCTCGTAGCGCAGATTTGACTCATCCAGCGTTTCCGCCCTTTTGTAGCCAGGGTTGATGAGGCTCTGCAAATCGTGGATAATAGTAACGACATTTTCCCTGTTCGGAAAACTTTCTGCTCCGGAGCAGTTTATTCCGCCGTATCTTGTGTAAGACTGCAATATTTTTTCAACCTGTGCATCTATACCCATAGTTTTCAGTTCCTTCAAGATGGATTGTCAATCAATTTCAATAGGAAGATAGCACAAATTTATTTTAAAATCTACCGTTTGTTCCCTTGACTAAACTTTACGTCTTGGATATAGTGTTAGAACGCATAATTATCGCGTATATGCTCTTGTAGCTCAGTTGGTAGAGCACCGCATTGGTAGTGCGGAGGTCAGCGGTCCGATTCCGCTCGGGAGCTTTCATCTTTTTTATGGAGAAATAAAATGGGTAGCAAGAAAAAGACAGCTATTGATATCATCGCTCTTCAGTGCAGCGAATGTAAGCGTAAGAACTATACGACGACAAAAAACCGCAAGAACATTCAGGGTAAGCTTGAAAAGAATAAGTATTGCCCCTTCTGTCGCAAGGAAGTTCTGCATAAAGAAACAAAAGCAAAGTAAAATATTTCGGGAGTTTTGCCCCTTTTCAGGTTCCTTCTGAAAAGCAGGTGAAATTTCCCTGGATATACTTAGGCCTGTAGTTCAGTTGGTAGAGCATCGGTCTCCAAAACCGAGTGTCGCGGGTTCAAATCCTGCCGGGCCTGTATTTTATAAAGTTGCAGTCTCTGACTGTGGCTTCAAACAAACGAGGACGAGAAAATGGGAAAGGTAGTTGGTTTTCTAAAAGAATGTGGTGCTGAACTTCGTAAGGTTGTTTGGCCGACACGCGAAGATGTTGTTTCCTCAGTAAAAGTTGTGATTATTTCTACAGTTGTCATTGCAATTATTCTTGGTGCCTTGGACTTGTTGTTTACAACAGGTATGGGTCTCGTTTTCTAGGATTATCTTATGGCAAAAAGTTGGTATATTGTCCACACATACACAGGCTACGAAAATAAGATTGAGCGCACAATCCGTCAGATGCTGGAAGCGGGTGAGTTGGACTCGAATGTTATCAGTGACGTAAAAGTGCCTGTTGAAGAAGTTGTGGAGATCAAAGACGGCAAAAAACGCTCGCGCAAGAATAAATTCCTTCCTGGTTATATAATGATGGAAATGGATTTGCCGGAAATCGGTTGGAAAGATGTGTGCGGTGCAATTCGCCATATTCAGGGTGTAACCGGTTTTGTCGGTACAAATCCCAATGTCCGTCCCCGTCCGATTTCTTCCGATGAGGCAAAAAACCTTCTGCAGAAGTCTGGTGACATTAAGGGTGAAAAGACCGTGCGCGTCAAGCAGAGCTATGAACTTGGCGACCAGGTTAAAATCACTGAAGGTCCCTTTGCTACCTTTACCGGTACCGTTGAAGAAATCAATGCAGAAAAAAATAAACTGCGCGTTATGGTGCAGATTTTTGGCCGGGCAACTCCCGTGGAAGTGGACTTGCTGCAGGTCGAAAAGGCAATCTAATTACGGTATTTAGCATAGTTTTTGAGTTTTCATTAAAAAAGTGGAAACTTGATTCCTATACTTTGGGAGAGGTGCATATCCGTTGGATACAGGCACTTCGCTAGAACAGGCGGCTTGCTTGCAAGTGGTAAGTCCTGATTCACCACCAAAACAAGGAGCTAAAAATGGCTACAAAAAAGGTTACGGCTGTCATCAAGCTGCAGTGTCCTGCAGGTTCTGCGACTCCGGCTCCGCCGATTGGTCCGGCTCTCGGTCCTCACGGCGTTTCAGCCCCCAAGTTCGTGCAGGAATTCAATGACAGAACCAAGTCAATGGAAAAGGGATTGATTATCCCGGTTGTCATCACTGTTTATCAGGACAAATCCTACACATTCATCCTTAAAACCCCGCCGGCTGCTGTTCTTATCAAGAAGGCGCTTAAACTGGACAAGGGTGCGGGAAATCCCCTTCGCGACAAGGTTGGCAAACTGACTCAGGCACAACTTGAAGAAATTGCAAAGGTTAAGCTGCCCGACGTAAACGCAAACGACATTGAAGCGGCAAAGAAAATCGTCGCCGGTACTGCCCGCAGTATGGGTGTTGAAGTGGAGGCAAACTAATGAAACGCGGAAAGAATTATCGTGCTGCGCTGGCTAAGTATGACCCCCAGCAGCACTACGACGTTGCAAAGGCTTGCGAAGTTGTAAAAGATTTGCACTACGTCAAATTTGACGAGACTGTTGAGGCACACATTGCCCTTAAACTCGGTAAGAACCAGACTGTGCGCGACACATTGGTCTTCCCCAATCAGTTCAGAGGCGAAAAGAAAGTTTTGGTTTTCTGCCGCGACGAACGTGCTAAGGAAGCATTGGATGCAGGCGCAGCATACGCTGGTGCACAGGAATACATCGACAAGGTAAAGGGCGGCTGGCTCGACTTCGATGTTGCCGTTGCTACACCTGACATGATGAAGGACGTTGGTCGTCTGGGTATGGTTTTGGGACGCAAAGGCTTGATGCCGAACCCCAAGACTGGTACGGTTACCAACGATATCGTAGCGGCTATCGGTGAACTCAAAAAGGGTCGTACTGAATACCGCGCAGACAAAACAGGAATCGTCCACATTGCTGTGGGCAAGGTTTCTATGGATGCTGCTAAGGTTGCAGAGAATGTTACTGCATTGCTTGGCGAAATCCTGCGCAAGAAGCCCGCAGATGCAAAGGCTGACTATGTTCGCTCTGTATCTGTAAGCTCATCAATGGGTCCTGGCGTTTGGGTAGACTTCAAACAGGAGGATAAATAACTATGGCAATCCTTGCAAAGAAAATCCAGCCTGCTAAAGCAGAAGCTATCAAAGCGGCAAAAGATGTTCTGTCAGCATACAATGACTACATCTTTGCAGATTACCGCGGACTGACCGTAGAGCAGATTACTGCCCTCCGAGACAAGCTTCGTGAAAAGGAAGCGACATTCAAGGTTATCAAGAATAACTTTGCGCGCGTTGCCTTTGAAGAAATGGAAATTACTAACGTAGCGGAATATCTGACCGGTCCGACTGCTATTGCAATGGCTAAGGAAGATTCAAACGAAGCCGCAAAGATTTTGTTTGACTTCGCTAAAGAAGCACCGGCACTCAAAGTAAAGGGTGCTTACGTTGGTAAGGAAGTATACGATGCTGCAAAAATCGAAGCCTTCTCAAAGGTTCCGGGCAAAAAGCAGCTTATCGCAATGCTTATGTCTGCCATCAACGGTCCGGCACAGAAGATTGCCGCTACCTTGCAGGCATACGTGGACAAAAAATCAGCAGAAGGCGCAAACTAAGCGTTCTTTTGATGACGCGCGGTCAGACTTCGTATGCTGTCGGACTGTCCGTGCTTCCCTTACATCATTTGGTGTAGGGTACATACTGCGGAAAAAGCGGTACAGTTTGTGCCGTCCGCAAGACAAACAGGGCTCCTAAGAGCCAATGCCTAATTAAGGAGAAGATAATATGGCAGCTATCTCAAAAGAAGACATTCTTGAAGCAATTGCAAACATGACTGTTCTGGAAGCATCAGAACTGGTTAAGGCAATGGAAGAAAAATTCGGCGTTACTGCGGCAGTTGCAGTAGCAGCAGGTCCTGCAGCAGGTGGTGCGGCAGCCGGTGCAGCGGAAGAGCAGACAGAATTCACTGTTACTCTGGACAGTTTTGACGCAGCAAAGAAGATTCCGGTTATCAAGGCAGTTCGTGAAGTTACTGGTCTTGGTCTTGGCGAAGCAAAGGCTCTCGTTGAAGGCGCACCGAAAGAACTTAAGGCTGGTGTCAGCAAGGCTGATGCAGATGCAATCATCGCTAAGATTACCGAAGCCGGTGGTAAGGCATCAAAGAAATAGAATTCTTGCAAATGGAACGGTTGCTGTAAACAGTCGAATATTACAGCAACCGAATATTCCGCGAAAACAGACGTGAGGCAGGTTCGCAACAAGCGAGACATAGGATACGGAGCGAAGCGAAGTACCTCGTTAAGCGGTTGTGCTTCTGTCGGAAGTCTGTTTTTGTGCAATGTACGATATTCGACAAAACACAAAACGTTTACAATAGACGTTCTTTTTGTGCTGAGTGCGTTTTTTGCAGGTTCTGTAAAAATCCGTATCTTGTAGCAAACTGAAAGGTCAAATCTACAAAATGAGGTATATGATGTTCGCCAAATCCCGAACAATCAACCGCCAGTACATCGGTAAGGATATCCAGAATTTCATGGAGATTCCAAATCTTATCGATATTCAGTTGTCATCCTACGAAAATTTTCTTCAGAAAGAAAAAATCGACAACAAGCAGCCATTGGAAAACAAGGGGCTTCAGGAAGTCTTCACTTCTACGTTCCCGATTGAAAGTCCCGATGGAGCGATGTCTCTTGAGTATGAGTTCTATGAACTTGACGAAGAGAACATTAAATTCTCAGAATTGGAATGCAAGCAGAAGGGCTTGACCTATTCCGTTCCTCTGAAGGCAAGAATCAACCTGAACTTCAAGGAAAGCGGAGCCATTCTGCAAAAAGATATCTACATGGGCGACATTCCGCTCATGACTGACCGTGGCACATTCATCATCAATGGTGCGGAACGTGTCGTTGTCTCTCAGATTCACCGTTCTCCTGGTGTTATTTTTAACCATGAGAAGGGCGTATATTCAAGCCGCATCATTCCCTACCGTGGTTCATGGCTTGAATTTGAAATTGACCAGAAAAAAGAACTGATTTACGCAAAAATCGACCGTAAGAAGAAGATTCTCGGTACGATTTTCCTGCGCGCACTGGGCTATACTTCCCGCGAAAAAATCATCGAGGCTTTCTATGTCACCGAGATGACAAAAATTAATGCGGCCGATAAGGATGCCCTGGTGGACAAAGTGCTTGCTAAAGCCGTTGTCATCAACGAAGACGGCGAAGACAAAGTGCTTTTCAAGGCCGGAACAAAACTACACCTGCACGATGTTGACGACCTGATTGCAAACAATGTTGCAGAAATTTCCACAATTGTTTTTGATGCCCGCAAGGTAAAGGGCAAGAAAGAAGAGTGGAATCCCTCTCTGGACAGCCAGATTATCATCAACTGTTTTGAAAAAGAGGAAATCAACTTCGCAAAAGAAGGTGCAGAAAACGAAGAACCGACAAAAGAAGATGCTCTGGCTCATGTGTATTCAATCCTCAAGCCGGGCGAGCCTGTTTCTTCACAAAATGCGGAGACAGAACTGCGCAACATGTTCTTTACGCTGCACCGCTACGATTTGGGACGCGTTGGCCGCTACAAGCTGAACAAGAAATTCTCTGAGTTCCAGGACGAAGTAGAAGATTTGACCCTGACCGAAAACGATATCATCAGCACGATGAAGTACTTGATTAAAGTATATATCGGAAATGCTGCAATTGACGATATCGACCATTTGGGCAACCGCCGTATTCGTTCAGTGGGCGAATTGATGACCACAGACCTGAAGACTGCATTCAGCCGCATGGAGCGCATTGCAAAAGAACGCATGGGTCTCAAAGAAACTGAAACCATGAAGCCTCAGGACTTGATTTCCATTAAGCCGATTGTGGCCGCAATCAAAGAATTCTTTGGTTCTTCACAATTGTCACAGTTCATGGATCAGGTAAACCCCTTGGCAGAACTGACTCACAAGCGCCGTCTGTCTGCTCTTGGACCGGGCGGTCTTTCCCGTGATCGGGCAGGCTTTGAAGTTCGCGATGTACATTACACTCACTATGGACGCATGTGCCCCATTGAGACTCCTGAAGGTCCGAACATCGGTCTGATTGTTTCTCTGGCAATTTACACTCGTGTAAATGACTACGGCTTCCTTGAAGCACCCTACCGCAAGGTGGAAAACGGCAAGGCAACCGACAAGGTTGAATATCTTTCTGCCATCGAAGAAGACCGCTATTTTATCGGTCAGGTTGCAGAGGGCATGAAGAAAGACGGCTCATTCCCCACGGAAATGGTTTCCTGCCGCAACCGTGGCGACTATTCAACCCGCAGCGTAAAGGACATTCAGTACATGGATGTTTCTCCCCGTCAGGTTATTTCCGTTTCCGCCTCACTCGTTCCCTTCCTGGAGCATGATGACGCCAACCGTGCCTTGATGGGCTGTAACATGCAGCGTCAGGGTGTTCCCCTTTTGTTTCCTGAGCCACCCTATGTCGGTACTGGTATGGAACGCAAGGCAGCCTACGACTCAGGCGTGTTGGTTAAGGCAAAGCATGACGGTGAAGTTGTCTGGGTAACCAGCGATTTGATTAAGGTAAAGCCGAATGACAGCGACAAACTGGATGAATATCCGCTTTTGAAGTATCAGCGCACCAACCAGGATACCTGTTACCACCAGCGTCCTACTGTTGAAAAAGGTGAAAAAGTCAAGAAGGGCGATGTCCTTGCCGATGGTCCTGCAACCTTTAACGGAGAACTTTCTTTGGGACGCAATCTGCTGGTAGGCTTTGTGCCTTGGAATGGCTACAACTACGAGGATGCTGTTCTTATCAGCCAGCGCGTTGTAAAAGAAGACATGTATACATCAATCCACATCAAGGAATTCCTTACCGAAATCCGCGAAACAAAACTCGGACCGGAAAAGATTACCCGTGATGTGCCTAATACTGCCGAAAAGAATCTGGACAATCTGGATGCCGAAGGTATCATCAGAATCGGTGCAAAAGTTCGTGCCGGTGACATTCTGGTAGGTAAGGTAACGCCTAAGAGCGAAACCGATACAACTCCTGAATTCAAACTCTTGAATTCAATCTTCGGTGAAAAGGCTAAGGAAGTACGTGATTCATCATTGCGTGTTCCCCATGGCGTTGAAGGAGTCGTTATTGATGTCCAGCGTCTGAAGAGAAGCGAAGGTGATGACTTGAACCCTGGCGTTGACGAAGTGGTTAAGGTTCTGATTGCCAACAAGCGTAAGCTGTGCGAAGGCGATAAGATGGCTGGTCGTCACGGAAACAAGGGTGTTGTTGCCCGCATTCTTCCGGAAGAAGATATGCCCTATTTGGAAGACGGTACACCGCTTGATGTCTGTCTGAACCCGCTGGGTGTTCCTTCTCGTATGAACATCGGTCAGATTATGGAATCTGAGTTGGGAATTGCAGGCCGATACCTGAACCAGTACTTTGAGAGCCCCGCTTTCCAGACTCCGAGCCAGGAAATGATTGCTGAAAAACTACAGGAAGCAGGCTTGAGCCCTGACTGTAAGCAAATTGTCCGTGATGGTCGTACAGGTGAACCTTTTGTAAACCCCATCTTTGTTGGTGTCATTTACTTCCTTAAATTGCACCACTTGGTAGATGACAAGATGCACGCTCGCTCAACTGGTCCTTATTCTCTGGTGACACAGCAGCCTCTGGGCGGTAAGGCTCAGTTCGGTGGTCAGCGTCTGGGAGAAATGGAGGTTTGGGCACTGGAAGCATATGGTGCTGCAAACACGCTGCAGGAAATGATGACGATTAAGTCCGACGATATGAACGGACGCTCAAAGATTTACGAAGCAATCGTAAAGGGCGATCCTTCTTCACCGGCTGGCGTTCCTGAATCATTCAACGTTCTGGTACAGGAATTGCGCGGTCTTGCTCTGGACTTTACTATTTATGACGCTAAGGGTAAGCAGATTGCTCTTACCGAGCGTGACCAGGAAATGATTGACAAGGCAAGCACTGGTTTTGAAAAGGAGAACGAAAAGAATGCGTGATATTCAGGATTTTGACAGCCTTAAAATTAAGCTTGCATCCCCGGACACGATTCGTGCATGGTCTTATGGCGAGGTAAAAAAGCCTGAGACAATCAATTACCGCACGCTTCGCCCGGAGAGGGACGGTCTTTTCTGTGAAAAGATTTTCGGTACTACAAAAGAATGGGAATGCTACTGCGGTAAATTCAAGTCAATCCGCTACAAGGGTGTGATTTGCGACCGCTGTGGCGTTGAAGTTACGCACTTTAAGGTTCGCCGCGAGCGCACTGGTCACATTGAACTGGCTGCTCCGGTCAGCCACATCTGGTACTACCGCTCAGTGCCTAGCCGCATGGGTCTGCTTTTGGACTTGCAGGTTACGGCTCTGCGCAGCGTTCTCTACTATGAAAAGTACATTGTTATTGATGCAGGTGAGACTGACCTCAAAAAGATGCAGCTTCTGACTGAAGATGAATACATCGAAGCACAGGAACGCTATGGACAGGCCTTTACCGCTGGTATGGGTGCAGAAGCAATCAAGACCTTGCTTGAAAACCTGAATCTTGACGAACTGGCCGCTGAACTTCGCGCAAAAATGGCGGAAAAAGGCGTAAAGAGCGACAAGAGACTGCGTAAGCGCATCGAAATCGTAGAGAATTTCCGTTCCTCAGGCAACAAAGCCTCTTGGATGATTCTGGACGTTATCCCGGTTATTCCGCCGGATTTGCGCCCCATGGTACAGTTGGACGGTGGTCGTTTTGCAACATCTGACCTGAACGACCTGTATCGCCGTGTTTTGAACCGCAACAACCGTCTGCAGCGTTTGATTCAGCTTTCAGCACCGGACATCATTATCCGCAATGAAAAGCGCATGCTGCAGGAAGCAGTGGATGCATTGTTCGACAACTCAAAGCGTAAGCGAGTTGTAAAAGGTGCTTCAAACCGTCCGCTTAAATCTATCAGCGACATGCTCAAAGGTAAGCAGGGACGTTTCCGCCAGAACCTCCTCGGTAAGCGCGTTGACTACTCAGGCCGTTCCGTTATCGTTGTCGGCCCGGAACTCAAACTGTGGCAGTGTGGCCTTCCCACCAAGATGGCTCTGGAATTGTTCAAGCCTTTCATTATGAAGAAACTCGTCGATAAGGACGTTGTTTTCAATATCAAAAAAGCAAAGATGCTCGTTGAGTCTGAGGCTCCCGAAGTATTTGCCATTTTGGACGAAGTTGTTCGTGAGCATCCGGTTATGCTCAACCGTGCTCCGACTCTGCACCGTCTGGGTATTCAGGCATTTGAGCCTGTTTTGGTTGAAGGAAAGGCCCTTAAACTGCACCCGCTGGCATGTAAGGCATTCAATGCTGACTTCGATGGTGACCAGATGGCTATCCACGTACCGCTGACTCAGGCGGCACAGATGGAATGCTGGACATTGATGCTTTCAGCCCGCAACCTGCTTGACCCTGCAAACGGCAACACAATCGTTTATCCGTCTCAGGACATGGTTTTGGGTATCTACTATATGACTTCTGTAAAGCCCAACGCAATCGGCACTGGCAAACGCTTTTCATCTGTAGAAGAAGCGGCAATGGCTGCAGAAAGCGGAAATATTGAATGGCAGGCAGAAATCAAAGTGCCCGCTCCCAAGGATTCTTTTGACGAAGGCGTATTCAAGGCTGGTGATTTGATTGAAACAACTGCTGGTCGTCTGCGTTTTAACGAAGAAATGCCGGAAGCAGTGGGCTACGTCAATCAGCAGATGGGCGACAAAAAGCTCAAGAAGATGATTGAGGATGTCTACCACAAGCAGGGCCCTTGGCTGACAATCCAGATGCTGGATGCGGTCAAGGCATGCGGCTACAAAAATGCTACCTTCTTTGGCGCGACGCTTTCTATGGACGACATTCTTATTCCGGATGAAAAGAAGCCCATGGTTGATGAGGCAAACAAGCAGGTTGAAGAAATCGTCGGTCAGTACTCAAAGGGTACGATTACTGCAGAGGAACGCTACAACAAGGTAACGGATATCTGGCAACGTACCAACGAAAAACTTACCGACATCATGTACAAGAACATGTCAAAGGATAAAGACGGTTTCAATACTATCTTTATGATGGCAAACTCTGGTGCCCGTGGTTCTAAGAAACAGATTTCTCAGCTGGCCGCTATGCGTGGTTTGATGGCAAAACCGAATGGCGACATCATCGAACTCCCTGTTCGTTCAAACTTCAAGGAAGGTCTTTCCGTTATTGAATACTTCATTTCTTCAAACGGTGCTCGTAAAGGTCTTACCGATACGGCTTTGAAGACCGCTGACGCAGGTTACATGACCCGCCGTCTGGTTGATGTTGCACAGGATGTCGTCATCAACGAAGAAGACTGTGGTACAATCAACGGTCTGGACTACACTGCAATCAAGAACGGCGATGAAATCATCACACCGCTCAGAGACAGGATTGTGGGACACTTTACGATTGAACGCGTGGTGCATCCGGTTACTGGCGAGTTGATTTGCGATGTAAACGAATATATCACGGAAGAACTGGCAGACCGCATTGATGAAGCCGGTGTGGAAAAAGTAAAACTCCGCACTGTTCTTACCTGTGAAGCAGAGCACGGTGTTTGCGTCAAATGTTACGGCAAGAACCTTGCCCGCAACAAATTGGTTGAAATCGGTGAGGCTGTGGGTGTTATCGCCGCCCAGTCAATCGGTCAGCCGGGTACTCAGCTTACGATGCGTACATTCCACGTTGGTGGTACGGCATCTAAGGAAACTGAGGAAAACCGCATTCTGCTCAAGTACCCGATTATCGTCAATGATATGGAAGGTACGCACGTTGAGACAAACGAAGGCTGGCTCTTTACCCGTAAGGGTACCATGACTGCAACCCGCATTATTGATACGCTCACGCTTGAAAAGGGTGACAAGGCTGCGGTAAAAGATGGCGATCCTGTTCTGAGAGGAGCAACCTTGATTAACCGCAAGGGTGGCGATGTCATTGCTAAAGAAAACGGACGCATTCTGGAAAAAGACGGTGTTCTCTACCTTATCAATGCAAAGCCTCAGGAAATCGAAATCTCCAACGGTTCAACGATTTTCGTAAAGGTTGGCGACATTGTAGAAACAGGCAAAGTTGTTGGTACATTCGATCCTTATTCAGAGCCGATTATTGCCGAAGTAGAAGGCTATGTCCACTTTGAAGACATTATTGCCGGTTCAACACTGGTTGAAGATATCGACCCCAACACGGGCAATGTGGAACGCAGCATCAGTGACTTGCACTTGGATACCAAGCAGCCGCGCATTTTGATTACCGATGAAGCAGGTAACGAACTTGGCGGCTACTATCTGCCTGCAGGCGCAGTTCTGACGGTGGAAGACAAACAGCACGTTGATGCAGGCGTAACGCTGGCAAAGATTGCTATGGCTGCCGCAAAGTCAAACGATATTACTGGTGGTCTGCCCCGTGTTTCTGAACTCTTTGAAGCCCGCAAGCCTAAGATTCCCTCTGTGCTTTCTCAGATTGCTGGTACCGTTAAGTTCGGTAAGATTACAAAGGGCAAACGCTCTGTTATCGTAGAAGACTCATATGGTAAGCAGTTTGAACACCTGGTTCCGATGACGCGTCGTCTTTTGGTTCGCGATGGTGACCGTGTAAAGGCTGGCGAAGCATTGTGTGATGGATCTCCAGACGCACACGACATTCTTGCAATCCTTGGCGAAAATGCCCTGCAGAATTACCTTATGGATGAAATCCAGCAGGTTTACAATGCCCAGGGTGTATCTATTGATGACAAGCACATCGGTGTTATCGTGCGCCAGATGCTCCGCAAGGTAGAAATCGTGGCCGTTGGTGATTCACGCTTTATCTTTGGACAGCAGGTTGACAAATACCACTTCCACGAAGAGAACAAGCGTGTTATCGCAGAAGGTGGACAGCCCGCAGTTGCCCGCCCCATGTTCCAGGGTATCACAAAGGCTGCTCTGGCAACCGACTCCTTCATTTCTGCATCTTCCTTCCAGGAGACCACACGCGTTCTTACGAATGCGGCAATCTCTGGAGCAACGGACAGCCTGCATGGTCTGAAGGAAAACGTCATTATCGGTCACATGATTCCTGCTGGTACTGGTATCCGCAATTATCGCAATGTCAAACTCTTTGACCGCGGTGACAATGACTTGGATATCGAAATGGAAGAAATCCTTGAGCGCCGCCGCCAGGAACGCGAAGCCGAACTTGCTTTGGCTCGCGAACCTCTGATGACCGAATCTACATCAGCCGTGTCAGAAGGTGACGATCAGTAAGACAAGATTGCGCTGACGGACATGCTTACTTGTTCGTCAGTGTAATTTTATGCATGAATTCCCTTGAATTCATTTTCTGAATTCAATACAATGTTAAAACCTATCGCACTTTGGGTTTAGTGCGAGGATTTTGTCCGGAGTGCTGGCCGGCAAACTAATAGGAGACAAAAAGGCAATGCCTACAATTAACCAACTTATTCGTAAAGGAAGACAGTCTCTGGCAAACCAGACAAAAGCTCCCGCGCTTGAGTCTTGCCCGCAGAAACGCGGTGTTTGCACACGTGTTATGACTGTTACTCCGAAAAAACCGAACTCTGCTCTCCGTAAGGTAGCTCGTGTTCGCTTGTCAAATGGAATTGAAGTGACTGCATACATTCCCGGTATCGGACATAACTTGCAGGAACACTCAGTTGTTCTTATCCGTGGTGGTCGTGTAAAAGATCTTCCTGGTGTGCGCTATCACATCATCCGCGGTACAAAAGATGCACTTGGCGTAGACGGACGCAAACGCGCTCGCTCAAAGTACGGTGCAAAGAAGCCGAAGGCTTAATCTGGGAATAATAGGAGAATACCATGGGAAGACATAAGAAATCCGTAAACCGTCCTATTGTACCTGATGCAAAATACAACAGCCCGGTTATCACGAAATTCGTCACACGCATGATGCTGGACGGAAAGAAAGATACTTGTACGAAAATTATCTACGAAGCTATGGACAAACTGAAAGAGAAGACTAATCAGGATCCTCTGGAAGTGTTCAACAAGGCTTTGGACAACGTAAAGCCGTTGGTAGAAGTTAAGAGCCGCCGCGTTGGTGGTGCAACCTATCAGGTGCCGATTGAGATTCGTGACAGCCGCCGCGAAGCCCTTGCAATGCGCTGGATTATCGCAGCAGCACGCAGTCGTTCAGGTCACGGTATGGCTGATACGCTCGCTTCTGAACTGATTGATGCATTCAACAACACTGGTTCTGCATTCAAGAAGAAGGAAGATACCCATAAGATGGCAGAGGCAAACAAGGCTTTTGCTCACTATCGTTGGTAAGGAGTATTCGCAAAAACATCCTGTTTTTGCGAAACCCGACGGCAGAAAACTTGCCTTCATCTGCTTATGACCCGCCATCCGTGGCGGGGTTTTTATTTATTTTTTTTCAAATTCGTTTGAATTCCCCTTGAACAATCTTTCTAAATTTTGTATAAAAGAGTACACTCTTTATCTTCGGATAATCTGTGCTTTTATAGGGTTCTTTGATAGTCAGGCGGACTTGGGAGGTCCGGTGCACACCGTAAAGTTAGCCGCGGGTGAAGATATGGCGGTTTTCAGGTGGGTGCAACCCTTGATTTGCAGGTACCTGTCGTTGGCAGTATCTATAATAAGACGATTGAGTCAAGGCGTTCCTGAATGTAAGTTGCTTTCAGTGACTTACGGAGTTCCGGATGCTACATCGGTCGTCAAGGTGAAATTGATGATGTTCGGTAGCAGGAACCAGGATGTTCCGAAAGAGATGGAATGTCTGACTGCTGCAAATCGTCTTTATCAGTTTCATACATTAGTGTGTTGCGAATGAACTTTTTTCAGTGGAAAAGAGCTTCGTTCTGGCTTAAAGTGCATCACATATATATTTAAAATGCCGAAGTAAGGAAACTGTCGGCAAGGAGAAACAAACATGGCAAAGGAGAAGTTCAACAGAACTAAACCCCACATGAACGTTGGAACCATCGGTCACGTTGACCATGGTAAGACCACTCTGTCTGCTGCTATTACAATGCACTGTGCAAAGAAGTACGGCGACAAGGCTCTCAAGTATGACGAAATCGACAACGCGCCGGAAGAGAAGGCTCGTGGTATTACTATCAACACTCGTCACCTGGAGTATCAGTCAGACAAGCGCCACTACGCACACATCGACTGCCCGGGACACGCTGACTACATCAAGAACATGATTACTGGTGCTGCCCAGATGGACGGTGCTATTCTCGTTGTTTCTGCTCCGGACTCAGTTATGCCGCAGACTCGTGAGCACCTTCTGCTCGCACGTCAGGTTGGCGTTCCCAAGATTATCGTCTTCTTGAACAAAGTTGACCTGGTTGATGATCCTGACCTGCTTGAACTGGTTGTTGAGGAAGTTAAGGACACTATCAAGGAATACGGTTTTGACGAAAATACTCCGATTATCCAGGGTTCAGCATTCAAGGCTCTGGCTGACGGTGCTACTGCGGAAGACACCAAGTGTATCGATGACCTGCTTGAGGCTATGGATACATGGTTCGATGATCCCAAGCGTGAAGAAGACAAGCCCTTCTTGATGCCGATTGAAGACATCTTCACGATTTCTGGTCGTGGTACTGTTGTTACTGGACGTATCGAACGCGGTATCGTTAAGATGGCTGACGCTGTTGAAATCGTTGGTATCCGCCCGACGCAGAACACAACTGTTACTGGTATCGAAATGTTCCAGAAGACTTTGGACGAAGGTATGGCTGGTGATAACGTTGGTATCCTTCTCCGCGGCATTGAAAAGAAAGACGTGGAGCGCGGTCAGGTTCTGGCTGCTCCGGGAACTATCCACCCGCACACCAAGTTCGAAGCACAGATTTACGTTCTGTCAAAGGATGAAGGTGGACGCCACAGCCCCTTCTTCTCAGGCTATCGTCCTCAGTTCTACTTCCGTACAACTGATATCACCGGTACTGTTGAACTGCCGGCTGGTACAGAAATGGTCAATCCGGGCGACAACACCAAGATTATTGGTACTCTGATTCACCCGATTGCTATGGATGAAGGTCTGAAACTGGCTATTCGCGAGGGTGGTCACACAATCGCTTCTGGTCAGGTTACTAAGATTATCGAATAGTTTTATTTGGTTTATGGATAAACGGGTACGGCTCCGGTTGTGCCCGTTTTGTTTCCTGGAGGAATATTTTAATGGCTAACGAAAAGATTCGTGTCAGACTTCGTGCATATGATGTAGAACTGATCGATCAGAGTGCAAAAGCCATCGTGCAGACTGTTCAGAAAGCAGGTGCTAAGGTTTCAGGCCCGATCCCGCTTCCGACCAGAATCAACAAGGTTACTGTTCTGCGCTCACCCCACGTCAACAAGAAGTCACGTGAGCAGTTTGAAATGAGAACACACAAACGGTTGATTGACATCTTGAATCCTTCTACAGATGTAATGGATTCACTGATGAAACTTGAACTGCCTGCCGGTGTGGATGTAGAAATTAAGCAGTAAGATTGCGTTGCGTTGCAACAGGTCTTGCTGTAATAAAACAGTACGGTCCCCTATGGATCGGGGATGGCGGCTGAATAGAGAAGGACTGCAAGGTCTTTCTGTAGGAGAAAAGTCAGAATGAAAGGTCTGATAGCAAAAAAAGTAGGAATGACACAGATTTTCGACGAAAACGGCAACCTGACACCAGTAACCGTGATCCACGTCGAGCCGAACACTGTTGTTGCTACAAAAACAAAGGAAGCTAACGGATATGATGCTGTTGTTCTCGGTCTTGAAGATTTGAAAGAATCAAAAGTGAACAAGGCATACAAGGGTCAGTTTCCTGAAAACATTTCACCGAAGCGTCATCTGAAAGAATTCAGAGACTTCGAGAAAGAGGTTGCAGTTGGTGACCAGATTGGTCTTGAACTCTTTGAAAAGACATCATTTGTCGATGTTACCGCAACTTCAAAAGGTAAGGGATTCCAGGGTGTTATGAAACGCTGGGGCTTCCATGGTGGACGTGCAACGCACGGTTCTAAATTCCATCGTGAGCCGGGCGGAACAGGAAATTGTACGACACCTGGACACAGCATGAAAAACATCAAGATGCCGGGACGTATGGGTTTTGAACGTGTAACAGTACAGAACCTTAAGATTGTTAAGATTGATCCTGAGCTGAAGGTAGTTATGGTTCGCGGGGCTGTCCCGGGAGTAAAAGATTGCACGCTGATTATCAAGTCTGCGGTTAAGAAGTAAGGTCGAGGGAATACGATGGAAAAGAAAGTTTATTCAATCGATGGTAAAGAACTCCGCACGATTACACTTGATGATACCGTGTTCGGTCTTCCGGTAAATGAGGATGTCATTTACTACGCCATCACGAACGAATTGGCAAACAAGCGTGTTGGTACTGCATGCACAAAGACTCGCTCAGAAGTGCATGGTTCAAACGCTAAGCCGTACAAGCAGAAGGGAACTGGTCACGCTCGCCGTGGTGATAAAAAATCACCAATTAACGTAGGTGGCGGTACAATTTTTGGACCGAAGCCGCGTGATTTCAGCTATTCCATTCCGAAGAAAGAAAAGCGTCTTGCTATGAAATCAATTCTGTCTTTGCAGGCTCAGAGCGACAGACTGACTGTCGTGGAAGATTTCACAGTGGACAGCGGAAAGACAAAGGATTTGGTAAAAATCCTGAACAACTTTGCAAAAGATGAGCGAACTGTAATCATCCTCAAGGATGACGACAAGAAGATTAAGCAGGCTGGGCGTAATATTCGCAACCTGTATTTCCTGTCATACAACCGCTTGCGCGCACATGATCTCTTCTACGGACGCAAGGTCATCCTGTTGGAAGGTGCGGCAAAGAATCTTTCTGATTTCTATAAAGTAGAAGAGGAGGCTAAATAATGAGCGATTTGTCAAATATGAACGATGTTCTTATTCAGCCGGTACTGTCTGAAAAAGCTACTGCGCTCCGCGAGCAGAACAAGTATGTGTTCAAGGTAGCATCTGATGCCACAAAGACTCAGATTAAAGAAGCAGTATCAAAGCTCTTCAATGTTAAAGTTGTGAACTGCACAACAATCAATGTTTTTGGCAAGATGAAGCGTCTCCGCGGAAGACCCGGAAGAACTGCCAGCTGGAAGAAGGCGATTGTTCGTCTCGCTCCCGGTGAAACGATTAAGGTATTCGAGGGCGTTTAAGCCTTCGTAAATTAAGGGGAACCAGATGGCTCTTAAAGTTTTTAAACCATACACTGCGGGTACTCGTAACCGCATTGATTTGGTAAGAGAAGAACTGACAACCGATAAACCCGAAAAAAGTCTGGTATCAGGTCTTAAGTCAAACGGTGGACGTGGCCAGGGCGGACGTATTTCTGTGCGTCACCAGGGCGGCGGACACAAAAGAAAGTATCGTGTAATTGACTTCAAGCGCAATAAGCACGGCATTCCCGGAACGGTCAAGACAATTGAATATGATCCGAACCGCAGTGCAAATATCGCTCTGATTGCTTATGCAGATGGCGAAAAGCGCTATATTATCGCTCCGAAAGGACTGGTAGTTGGTCAGAAAGTTATGTCAGGTGAAAATGCGACTCCGACTGTCGGAAATGCATTGCCTTTGGAAGCAATTCCGGTAGGTTTCACAGTACATAACATCGAGTTGACACTTGGTCGTGGCGGACAGCTTGCTCGTTCTGCCGGTGCAAGTGCTTTGGTGGCTGCAAAAGACGGTGAATATGTTGTTATCCGTCTGCCTTCAAGCGAAACTCGCCGTGTGCTTGGCAAATGCTATGCTACAATCGGTGTTGTTGGCAATGAAGACCGCATGAACACTCAGCTCGGTAAAGCAGGTCGCAAGCGCTGGCTTGGTATTCGCCCGACTGTTCGTGGTATGGCGATGAACCCAGTCGATCACCCGCTTGGTGGTGGTGAAGGTGCAGGTAAAGGACATCAGCCTGTTACTCCTTGGGGACAGCCTTGTCGTGGTTACAAAACTCGCAACAAGAGAAAGACGTCAAGCAAGTTCATTGTTTCACGTCGTAAGAAGTAGAGGAGTTAGCGGTGTCAAGATCTGTTAAAAAAGGACCTTTCATTGAAAAGAGTCTTTACAAGAAAGTAATCGAGATGAATAAAGAGTCAGACAAGAAGATGATTAAAACATATTCTCGCTGCTCTACAATCATCCCTGAAATGGTAGGCAATACTATTTCTGTGTATAATGGCAAGTCATGGGTTCCGGTTTACGTAACAGAGAATCTCGTCGGTCACAAGCTCGGCGAATTTGCTCCGACACGTACCTTCAAGGGTCATGGCGGTTCAGATAAAAAAGCTGCAAAGTAAGGTGGATATTATGGCTGAAAAGAAAGGTTATGTAGCCACTACAAAATTCCTGATTGCATCTCCGACAAAGGTTCGCCCTGTTGCTCATGTAATCAATCAGAAGCCCTACTCAGAGGCTATGGCAATTCTTGCTAACATGCCGCAGAAAGGTGCAAAACTTATCGCTGGTACTCTGAAATCAGCGGCGTCCAATGCACTGTATGCTAACAAGAAACTGGATGAAGATATGCTGTATGTCAAGGAAATTCGCATCGACGAAGGTCCGAGACTCAAGAGAGTGTGGTTCCGCGCACGCGGTCGTGCTGATCAGCTCTTGAAGCGTATGTGCCATATCACCGTCATTGTTGACGAGAAGGCGGGGGAATAAAGTGGGTCAGAAAGTA
>CAKZZO010000096.1 GCA_937885175.1 uncultured Treponema sp.
CATTTCATTTGTCCAGCCGATATTCAAGCACGATATCTATAATGCGTTTGCCCTGGTGCAAGCGGTGTTTTTTGTTTGCCATATTTCTCTTTTATCTGTATATTTAAAGGTGAATTTTAGACTTCGTAGAAGGAGTGCTGCATGAAAAGCGGAACAAAGAAAGCCTTGATTACGGTGGGCATTATTGTGGTGGTGCTGTTTGGAGCCTACAGCTGCTACAAGAGTGCATATAATGGTATGGTTTCACGAGATGAGGGGGTGCAGAGTGCATGGGCGCAGGTACAGAATCAGTATCAGCGGCGCATGGATTTGATTCCCAATCTGGTGAACACGGTAAAGGGATACGCCAGCCATGAGGAGGGCGTGTTTACGGCGATTGCTGAGGCCCGTGCAAAGGCGGGTGGCGTAGTGAATGTGGACGCTTCCATGCTTGATGACCCGGAGCAGTTTAAGAAATACCAGCAGGCTCAGGACGCTTTGGGTGCAAGTTTGCGTCGCTTGCTCGTTGTGTCAGAAAACTATCCGGAATTGAAGGCAAACCAGAACTTTTTGTCATTGCAGGATGAACTTGAAGGCACTGAAAACAGAATCAGTACGGAACGCCGAAGGTATAATGAAGGGGTAAAAGACTACAATCAGTTTATTCGTGAATTTCCCCGTTCAATCATTGCCAATATGAGCGGATTCCGAACCAAGGCATATTTTGAGGCTTCGGAAGCGGCTCAGTCTGCCCCGGTGGTGCAATTTTGACGGCATTTCAGAAAAAACTGCGGCTGACAGATGATGCCTTGGAGCGTATTGCCCTAGCCGTGCAGGATGCGGAAAAAAACACGGACGGTGAAATTGTGGTGGCAGTGGCAAAGGAAAGTTCCCGCTACAGTTTTTGGGAATTGCTTGCCTCTGTTGTGTGTTCAGTACTGATTTTTGCGGCATTGCTTCCTGTTGCGGACTCAATTTTTGACCTGTGTGCACGGCTTTTTTGGATTGTGCCTTCATGGTATGTGCCGGCTTTTTATGGCATTTCCTCCTTTGCGATGATAGCCATTTTATTTTCGCTGGCAAACATTCCAATCATTGACCGTCTGGTGGTGCCGCGCTTTGTGCGTACTGCTTGTGTGACGGGAAGTGCCTTTCGTCTGTTTGCAGAAAGCGGTCTGCATGATACGGTGTCTCACAGCGGTATTCTGATTTACATTTCTGTTTTGGAAAGGCAGGTGCGGATTATTGCAGACAGCGGCATCAATAAAAAGATTTCTCAGGACATGTGGAATTTGCTTGCTGACGATTTGACGGCGGGGCTTGGTGAGAAAAAGTATGAGGCGGCAATTGTAGGCACGGTGCAAAAGTGTGGCGAGCTGCTTGCCCAGCATTTTCCTGCCCAGAAAACAGAAGGGAATGAACTTCCTAACAGCCTGATTCTTTTGGAAAGTGCAGGATGGAACTAAAAGGATTTTTGTGCGGAAGGATTTTGAGACTCTTTGCGGTGGCAATCTTTTTGTCAGTTCCCCTTCTTTTCGCCCAGACAGCGGTGCCCCTTTTGAGTCGGCCGATTATGGACACGGCGGGCATAGTGGACGAAGAAACACAAGTTGCCTTGGACGAGCAGATCCGCGCCCTGTATGAAGAAAACGGAACGCAGATAGCAGTGCTGACGGTGCCCTCAATTGGGGAAGAATCAATAGAAGATTTTAGTATGCGGGTGGCGCGTGAGTGGAAAGTGGGTAGCAAAGGAGCAGACAGCGGTGTACTCATAACCCTTGCCCTTGCTGAGCACAAAGTCCGCATTGAAGTGGGCTATGGACTTGAAGGTACGCTGACGGACGCAAAATGTGGTCTGATTATCCGCAACTGCATGACTCCGGCTTTTAAAAATGATGACTATAGCGGAGGCATTCGTGCTGGCGTGGAAGCCTTGCTTGGCTTGATTCGCGGTGATGAGGAATTGAATGCAAGGCTGGAATCCTATGCTCAAAAAGACGATGGCGGAAGCCCTCAACTGTGGATTCCCCTTTTAATGGTTTTGATTTTCTTTGGCATTGCGATTCCTGATTCCATGGGATATGGACCTTTTGCCTGCTTTTGGATTAAGGCGAAGGCGGCGGGAAAACCCTTTGTACGGCGAAAGCGTCCTGTGGTAAAAGGCAGTGCTTCTGCCAGCGGGGATTCTTTTGACACTTCCAGTCATAGCTTTAGCACTTCGTCAGATGATGGTGACAGTTTTTCTGGCGGCGGCGGAGACTTTGGCGGTGGCGGTGCCAGCGGGTCGTGGTAGGAGTGTTCAAAATGCCCTCCTTGGCATTTTTGAAACTCTGCAGAAGCGTTGCTTCTGCGCTTTTCAGCGCACGTCCGTGTGC
>CAKZZO010000097.1 GCA_937885175.1 uncultured Treponema sp.
GCAAACGCTTTTGTATGCGCTCGCCATGTGTATCGGCTGGAGGAAGGGAGGACATAGCGATGGCAATGATGCCGGACCGCCCATAAAAAGTGCATAAATATTCATAATTTCTGCATATGCATTGACCAAAAATGTATATCTTTCTATAATCATGTGCGAGGGACAAGGGCGATGATGCTGTGTCCCTTTATTTTTTGGAGGCTTAAAAATGAAAAAATCAGTACTTGTGGCCGCGGCTTTTTCTGCCCTGCTTGCACTTGTATCCTGCAACAAAAAGGTTGAGTCTGGTGAATTCACCATTGAGAAGGGGGTTCTGAAAGTTGGCATGGAAATCGGTTACCCGCCCATGGAATACTACGACGTTGATGGAAAAACGCCTGTTGGATTTGACATTGAGCTGGGAAAGGCTGTAGCAGAAAAACTCGGCTTGAAGGTTGAATTTATTGACACTGCATGGGACGGCATTTTTGCAGGGCTAGAAACAAGCAAGTACGACTGTGTTATGTCTGCGGCTACCATCACGCCCGAACGTCTGGAATCAATGGAATTCTCTGTTCCCTATGTTGGAAACGGACAGGCTATTGTAGTACGTGCTGAGGGAGACTTTAAGCCGTCAACTCTGGAAGAACTGACTGGAAAGACAGTTGCCTATCAAGCAGAAACGACTTCTGACATCTTTATGACAAAACTTGGCGAAAAAGGTTTGCAATTCTCTCCTGCAGAGTTTGACAAAGTTATCAATGCATACGACGAACTGAAACTGGGACGCTGTGATGCACTTGTATGTGATGCGCTGGTCTATGCAAACTACAAGGGTGACCCCGCATATGTTTCTACATGGACTGGCTCAGCAGATGAATTCTTTGGCGTTGCAATCCGCAAGGGTAACACTGACTTGCTGGATAAGGTGAATGCAGCCCTCAAAGAGATGATTGCTGACGGTACGATGAAAGAACTCTACGTTAAAGTATTCGGCGTTGATTTGTCAGATACCATTAAGTAACAGACGTATCCACAAAAAGGAATAGTATGACCGCTTTACAGAAAATTATTACCTGGATTCCCGCGCTTTTGGACGGTGCAAAAATAACCATCCTGCTCACGCTCACTTCGGTGGCGGCGGGTATTGTACTGGGACTCTTTCTTGCATTGGGAAAAATGTCAAAAAAAGAAGTGCTCAAAAAAGTGTGTGGTGCTTATATCTTTTTCTTCCGTGGTACACCGCTTTTGATGCAGCTGTATTTTCTGTATTTCGGTCTGCCCAAACTTTTTCCAGTCCTGACACTCAGGAGCAAATTTCTTGCCGCCTTTATTGCCTTTGCCTTAAATTCAGGGGCCTACATGGCGGAATACATTCGTGCGGCAATCCAGTCCATAGACAAGGGGCAGAATGAAGCCAGCAAGGCATTGGGCTTTACCTATTGGCAGACAATGGGCCTTATCATAGTGCCTCAGTCAATCCGCCGCCTGATTCCTTCAATCGGCAATGAATTCATCATGGTCTTAAAGGATGCGTCTCTGGTTTCTCTGATTGCCCTGGAAGACATTACCAAGGTGACCCGCAGCATTGCTTCTTCTAGCGGCAACGAACTGGTATACATTCCGGCAATGATTTTGTATCTGATTATTACCGCTGTGTTCAGCCTTGTGTTCAATAAGACTGAAAAGCGCTATTCGGTTTATGAATAAGCGGGTTTGATGTACGAAGTCGAACTCGTAACTGCGCATCCATGCGCGATAGGGGATTTGAAAAATGAGTATCATTAAGACTGAAAATATTGACGTTTCCTTTGGCAATTTGCATGTACTGAAGGGCGTTTCCCTTGCCGTGGAAGCTCAGGAAGTAGTCTGCATCATCGGTCCCAGTGGTGCGGGAAAATCAACTTTTTTGCGCACGCTAAACCGACTGGAAAAATTTGACAGCGGCAAAATCTTTGTAGATGACAAACTGCTTGACCAGTACGATAAGGGCAAGCACACCTTTGCCATGCCCAAGCACGAGCGCGCACAGGTGCTTTTGGAGATGGGCATGGTCTTTCAGCGTTTTAATCTTTTTCCTCATAAAACGGTGCTGGAAAACGTCATGATTGCGCCCACTCATGTGCGTAAGATTTCTAAGGCAGAAGCCAAAGAACGTGCGCTGGATTTGCTTGCCCGCGTAGGTCTGGCAGATAAGGTGGACGAATACCCAAATAAATTGAGTGGCGGACAGCAGCAGCGTGTTGCCATTGCCCGCGCCTTGGCCATGGAGCCAAAAATCATGCTCTTTGATGAGCCAACCAGCGCACTCGACCCTGAACTGGTAGGTGAAGTTCTTTCCGTTATGAAAAAACTGGCGGAAGACGGCATGACGATGATTGTGGTGACCCACGAAATGGGTTTTGCCCGCGAAGTTGCAAACCGCGTCATCTTTATGGAAAACGGAAAAATTGTAGAAGAAGGTAAGCCCGACGAAATTTTTGGTGCGCCTAAGAGCGAACGCCTGCAGCAGTTCTTAAAGAGCGTACTATAAGGATTTTCCGTCCAATATTTTTTGCACAAGAGCCCCCTTTTGATACACCAGTTTGAGTGAAAAGAAGGGGGCATTTTCTTGCAGGAGGCGGAAAAAAATCTTATCCCCCTCCCACAAATTCAGTTCTGATATGCGGGAAATAGGTACCCACTCCAGGCTGCCTTCATCGCAGGAAATCATGTCGCCAGAAAAGCCTGTCGCCGTGTACAGGCACATGTATTCTGGCGGATTGTCATCAGATACAAAGGTAACAATGCCACGGAAGCGATAGTCTGTAAGAGTAAGTCCTGTCTCTTCCTTCACTTCCCGCAAGAGACAGTCTTCTGGACTTTCGCTTCCTTCAAAGTGTCCGCCCACCCCAATCCATTTGTCACGGTTGATGTCATTCTTTTTGCTTACCCGATGCAGCATGAGATAACAGCCGTCTTTTTCTATGTAGCAAAGCGTAGTGAGCGGAGAAGGCATCAGTTTGTCGCCGCCTTCATTTTTGCAATCAAGTCTTCGCCGTAAACAGTGGCAAAGGTGTCCATCACCCCGGCCGTTGCATTGGCAAATTCTTTAAGATTGGGATTGGTAATGGTCATGCCGGCATTATGCAGACGAGCCACAAAAGATTCGGTTTGCTTTTTTACCAGTTGTCTGTCCAAATCCTGAGCCTTGATGGCGGCATTCAGCAAAATCTGACGGTCACCTTCTCCCAGAGCATCCCACAAAGACTTGCGGATAACAAGGGGCATGGCATCGTAGCTGTGATTTGTGACGGAAAGATATTTCTGCTCCTCATACAACTTGCTGTTGTAGATGATGGGGATGGGGTTTTCCTGCGAGTCAAACAATCCGTCTCGAAGTGCCGCCTTAAGTTCATTGAATGCATAGGGCTTGGGATTTGCTCCCAGCGTAGACATGGTTTCCATAACGATTTGATTTGGCGGCGTGCGAATGTTCAAACCCTTCATGTCCGCCACTTTATTGACTGGCTTATTTGTGGTTGTTACGCAGCGGAAACCGTTATCATAGTGAGAAAGCACCACAATGTTAAAAGGTTCAAGCGTCTTGTTCACTTCCTTAATCAAATCACTGTCCATGAATTTCCATGCGGAGTCAAAGTCTGAGAACAAAAAGGGCATGGCTGAAATGCCCAGTTTTGTGGCGTATACGGCAAAGTTTCCTGCACTTGAAACTGTCATGTCTACCTTGTCATTGATTACGCCTTCAATCAGTTCCGCATCGCTTCCCAATTCGCCGTTGGGGTGAATGGAGATTGTAATGCGTCCGTTTGAATTTTGCTCTACTTCTTCCTTGAATAATTTGGACGCTAGGCCACGAGGGTCTTCTGCATTGGTGGAAAAGCCCAGCGAAATAGTCACGTGTTCTACTTCTGAAACTGTTTCCTGCACTTGTTTGTTCTGAACAAGTTTCTGCTGCTTCTTACATGCATTGAGCGAGAGTAACGCAAGTGCGCACATCGCCCATACCATCAGTTTTTTAGCCATAGACTGATTCTCCTGCTTCTTTCATCGTCTCTACATCAAAGGTGGCAAAATTATTCTTGCCACCTTCCTTTACAGAATACAATGCGGCATCGGCATACTTGAACAATTCTTTGTAGGATTTAGCCTGCATGGGAAACAGTGAAATGCCTATGCTTGATGTAACATTTACTGCAATGTCTCCGCTCGTGTAGGTTTCGTGCAAAATACTGTTCAGCACACGTGCTTTTTCCGCAATGATTTCCTTTATTTTTTCCCGCGGCATTGTTTCTGGCAAGGTAAGGAAAACGCAAAATTCGTCACCACCAATACGCCCGATAAAATCCCGCTCGGAAAAGACCAGTTTTAGCTTATTTGCCGCATCACAGATTGCCGTATCCCCTGCACTGTGTCCGATTTTGTCATTCACCTGCTTAAAGTTGTCCAGGTCAAGCATATAGAATGCACCGACGGCATCTCTATCCCTTGTCTTTATCCAGTTGTCCACATGCTTTTCCATGGAAACTTTATTGAGCAAGCCTGAAAGCAAATCAGTTTCAGCCATCTCTTTCAGTTCCTGCTCATGGACAACCTGTTCATTTACATTGGCAAGGCTTCCAATAAGTTTAACCGGAACACCGCCTTCTTTGTCCTTGATGAGCGTTCCAGAAAGCCTGTACCATACATATTCATTCTCCCCTGCAATCAAGCGTAATTCTGAACTGTATGAAGTTTCTCCAGAAGCGATAAAATCCTGCAAGCGGGTACGCAAGTCGCGTTCTGATTCGTGAATACGCTCTTCAATCATATTGAACCAGTCAATGGGCAACTGCCGCAAGTTTTCGCCAAAGAGGAATTTTGTGTCGCCAGTAAATTCAATTACCTTGCGTTCAAAATCATATTCATAAACCAAAGTCTGACTGCTCTGAGAGGTAACGGCATAGCGAACATTGTCTTTTTCAATTTTTTCGTTTTCTTTCAGGAGTTCTAAGATAAAATAGATAAAGGCACTAAAGACCAGCAGCACTACCAGAATAAGCATAATGCTCATCCAGACAATTCTGCGCTGCTGGGCATTCAGATAATCCGCCGTAACCGCAGAAAGGACATACCAGCCGTTCATATTAACTGGCGTATAGACCATGATACGTTCTTCACCATTGATTTCGTAACGCACGCTGTCCGTTTTGTTTGCCTTGATATCATTACGGATTGTGTTCAGCCTCAGGTTGCTCAAAGCCTGCTGGTCTGCCATAAAAGTAAGCCAGTTTTCGGAAAAGCATAATCGTTCTGCACTTGAACTGCCCACCAAAACACGCCCCGTACTGTCTACAAGAAAAGAATAGCCGCTGCCGCTAAAGGTGTCTACGGCAAAAATATTGTCCAAAATTGAATAGGCGAATGTTCCTGTAATGACACCTACCACTTTTTTGTTCTGAAAAATCGGTACGGCAAGAGTCAAGACTTTTTCGCCGTCTTCATCCAGAGAAATGTTTGATGAAACGGAAGCAGTTCCCCGCAAGGCTTGCTTAAAATAGTCGTTCATCATAATGTTGCCAGACGACTTGCCGTCGTAATTGATGGTCATGCCGCTGGTATTTGCAACTGCAATGCGCTTAAATTCACCCACGCCTTTTGTGGACATAATTGTTTGCTTGATTTTGTTGTAATCATTCATGTCGATGTCGGTAAAGTAACGTGCCTGACTTTCCAGCATGAACAACTGGTCATTCAGTTTGACTTTGAAAGTACCAGCATACAAAACAGCCGTTTCTTTGAGGAAGTTTGTAGAATTTGCATAGACTGTTGCACTGATTCGCTGTTGAAAAAAGAAAAAAGCAAATACAATAATGGCAAGAAGAACAACAAAAGTTATGATACGTCGTTTCATATACGCACTCCTCTATCCTCTCGCCAAAATATCTATTTTTATTATACACGACAAATGAGAAGCACGCAAATTCTTTAGCAGTATTTATATCGATATTTATTGCTGAAAAAAATCTTTTGGCTTTTTATGCGTCCTTTTTTCCCAAAAGCGTAAAATCGTCTACTTCGCTGCAGAATGCAATGCCGCTCCCCGGCTCGCTCAAACATTTTAGCTCTCGGATTGCATCAAGAACAGCCGCTTTTTTCTCGCTTTCTACAACAATCAGGAGCATTTCTTTTTCAGGAACAATATGAACACCAAAGAATTTTTCATCGTCTTCCCTGGCAGTTCCCCGTGCATTGATGACAGTACCGCCACCTGCTCCAGCCCTTCTCGCGGCCGCCATGGCATCATCTGCATATCCTTTGTTCAGAATAACTGAAATTAATTCCCGTGATTTTTCCATCTGCTTTTCTCCTTTGTTTTTTTCCTGAGTGACAAGGCCTCTCTTCATCATCGCATTCACATCTATTGAAAAAAGGCAGCCAAAACGAGGTTTTTCAGACTCTGTGGCCCTTACAATTGCATTGATAATGATTTCTTTTTGGCCTCCATCTACAACCATGTAAATCAAGTCCTTTGTTGTTTCTCCCAGCCCAAATACCGCCGCCACATTAGACTGTGCCAGACCTCGCCCCATAAGAACGGTACCGCCACCACAGCCAGCTTTGACCGCCGCCGCCGTAAGAAGCTCGTCCTTATCATGGGGAACTATACTTATCAGCAATGAAAACATACTCATTTTGACCTCTCTTTATACACTAGACCTAGAAGCTGAATCGCAATAAGTGGTGTCATGGCAACCAATGCAATAACTCCGAATGCGTCCACCGCAGGATTTCCACCGCTTGCCGCCGAAGCACCGATGGTAAAGGATAGAATAAAAGTACTTGTCATCGTTCCGCTGGCTACACCGCCAGAGTCAAAGGCAATGCCTGTAAAAAGTTTGGGGCAGAAAAATGCAAGAAGCAGTGACAGTGCATAACCTGGAATCAAAACATACCAGAGACTGAATCCCGTCAGCACACGAAGCATGGAAAGTCCGATAGAAGTTGCAACTCCCGCAGAAAGTGCAATCAGCATAACCCTACGCTTTATCGTGCCGCCGCTTACGCTTTCCACCTGGTCGGTCAAAACCCAAACCGCAGGCTCGGCGATGACAACCACTGCACCAAAGGCACAGGCAATTATCACCAACAAGGCTGACCACAGGCTACTAGACGCTGCCAACGCACCCAGCACTTCACCCAACCGCTCTCCTGCAGGCATAAAGCCGCCGTTCGCACCCGTCAAAAAAATTACCAGCCCGATAAAACTCAGCACAAAACCGCGCACCATACGCAGCACTTGAACAGGCGGCATCTTTATCAGCGTAATCTGAAAGGTTGCTGCCATAATCGCCAGCGGCAGCAGTGCCGTTACCACTTCACGGGTAATTTCGGGAAGCAAGTGTATGAAAATAGCCGGTCCCTGAGCAGCAACTTCCTTGCCGTCAACAGCATCAATGAGATTGCTTACATCGGTTTGTAGCGACGGATGGGCAAACAGAATTCCATACAGACAGACAGCGGCAATGGGACCGATGGATGCAATGCCAGTAAGACCAAAACTGTCTTCATTGGAAACCGCCGATGCAGCATTTGTTTTTGCACGGACTGCCGCTACACCCACACCCAGTGCCATGATAAAGGGAACCGTCATGGGACCAGTTGTTGCACCGCCAGAGTCAAAGGCAACTCCCTGAAAATCTACAGGACAAAAATATGCAAGCACAAAGACAATTACATATGAAACGAGCAGGAGAATATTAAGGGGAATGGAAAGCACGATACGAAGAATGCCCAATGATACGAAGAGACCTACGCCCGCTGCAATCATCAGAATCAGCCCCCATTTGTTTACACCCGGCGAAATACCCTTTATCTGATTTGCAAGCACTTGTACATCCGGCTCAGCAACCGTCACAATAAAACCAATTACAAAGGCAACGGTCAAAAGTAGAACAAGATTTCGCTTTGCCGCAAGAGCCGCACCACTTCGCTCACCAATGGGGATTACCCCAATATCAATACCCTGTAAAAAAACAGTCAGTCCCAAAATAACTAGAATGCCACCCAGTAAAAAACGTAGGATAAGTTCCCAAGTGAGCGGTGCAATGGTCACCCCAAGCAAAAGGACTACCGCCATAATCGGCAACACGGAGAGTAGCGTTTCCTTTAGTTTAAGCAGAATATTCATGTTCGACAGTCCTTGCAGTTAATATCCTTTTAGTTTCAGAATACGGAGTACACTTTCGTCCAAACGCTCCATAGTAATTTTTTCCTCCTTGACGGCAGAAAGCACTGCCTCGTATGCAAGAGGAAAATCTTCTGGTATCAGCAGAATATCGTTTCCCGCTTCAAAGGCAATAACAGAGGCCTTTGCAGAGCCAAAGTTTTTTTTAATTGCACCCATAGCAAGGGCATCGGTCAAAATGACCCCCTGATAGCCGAGTTCGCCACGCAGTTTGCCCATAATCAATTCTTTTGAAAGTGATGCCGGAAGCCCGTCAGAAGTGGCTTTTGTCATCATAACATGGGCAACCATAACCGTATCAGCCTGCTTCAGATTTGCCTTGTAGGGAATCAATTCACAGGTCAACAATTCATCCCAAGTCTTATCCACGGCAACATAATCTTCATGGGTATCACCCTTGGTATCTCCATGGCCAGGAAAATGCTTGATGCTGCCCTTAATGCCCTGCGCATGAAGACCGTCCAAAAATGCCCCCGCCATATCGGAAACCAATTGGGGGTCAGAACCAAAGGCACGGCTGCCGATGACAATGTTTTCTGGATTGGTATTTACGTCAACAACAGGAGCAAAGTCAAAGGTAAATCCATATGCCGCAAGATAGGAACCGATGCAGTTTCCCGCTTCCCTCGCCTTTTCCACATCGCCTGTTTTGCCAATTTCCTCCATTGCGCCCACATTCTGTATGCCAAGTGATTTAGTCTGTGCCAAGCGGGCCACACGACCGCCTTCTTCATCCACTGCAATCATGGGCAGAATCTTACAGGAATTTTTTATATTTCTGGTCAGTTTTTTGAGCTGTCTTTTGCTCTTGATATTATTTGCAAAAAGGCAGAATCCGCCCACGGGGTACTGTCTGAGTGTAGACTTCATCCGTGATGTCAGTTTTGTATGTCCATAGTCATACGATGATTTTGTATTTTCTGTGCTTTCCTTAAAATCAATCTGGTCAAGGCGAATCACAAAAAGCTGGGCAACCTTTTCTTCCGTGGACATGTTAAAAAGGATTTCTTCTGCACTTTGCGTACTTTTTGGAACACTGGCACAACCCGCCATAAAAAGGAAAAGAAAACAAATTGTTGTAACAAATGTCGTGCTTTTTCTGTTCTTCATATGAAAATCCCCATCCTCTGCCACTAGTATAGCAGTTTTTTCCCGCTTTTACAATTACGAACTTCGTGCTATAATACAAGCATGGAAGTCATTCAAAGTTTTACTATCGATCACACACATTTAAAACCCGGAATTTATGTTTCCCGCCAAGACAAGGGTTTTACTACATTTGACATTCGCATTACCGAGCCAAACAAAGAACCGGCTATCGCTCCTGCCGCCATACACAGCCTTGAGCATCTGATGGCAACCTGGTTCCGCAACTCAGCAGTTAAGGATGATGTGGTGTACGTTGGTCCTATGGGCTGTCTTACCGGCATGTATATCATTATGACTGGCTCCTACACCGTGGAAGATATGCGCCGCCTGACCATAAAATGTCTGGAATGGATTTTAACTCAGGATGCAGTTCCTGCCACCACGCCCCAGACTTGTGGAAATTACCTTTTGCACGACCTGCCCATGTGCAAGTGGGAATGCCGACGTTACATTGACCGCCTTAAAAATGATTTTCACAGCGAATACACTAAACTGCAAGTCACCCTGGAAAGCGGCATGACTTTTGCCGACGCATAATCAGGCTTTTGCAAATGCCCGACGCCGCACCAAAAAGTAGACGGTGAGCATGGCAAGTGCCGTAAGAGACCAGCTGGCAGGATAGACACTAATCAACACTTCAAATGAAGGCCAGTGGGTAAAAATCGTAAAGACCCAGAGCAGGCGGAATACACAGGTGCCGAAAATCGTAATGACAGCAGGAAGCATGGAATGTCCCATCCCCCGCAAGGCACCAGCACTCACTTCGTAGCCGCACATAATAAAGTCAAAGGGCAGTGCATGGAGCATACGGATTAAGCCAAACTGCACCACTTCTGCATCTGTAGAATACAAAGAAAGCAAGGGAAGACGAAAGAGAATAAAGAGCCCCACCATCGTCATGTTGGAAATGATGCCGCACAACATGCTGATTCTAAAGACACGGCGGCAACGGTCAAACTGATGGGCTCCGTAGTTTTGGCTGGTAAAGGTAACGCAGGCCTGGGTGAATGCGCTTACGGTAAAAAATGCAAAGGCTTCAAAATTGTTTGCCGCTGCGCTTCCTGCAACACAACTTGAACCAAAGGAATTGATTGCGCTTTGAATACAAACATTTGAAAAGGAAAAGACCATGCCCTGCAAGCCCGCAGGCGCGCCAATTTTTATCACGCGAATGATGTATTCCCTTTTGAGCGAAAGTTTGTGCACATCCAATGTAAAAGGCTCATCCTCATGCAGGAGAAAAAAAACAATCAGCCCCGAACTCACCACATTTGAAACCACGGTTGCAATGGCAACGCCCGCCACTCCCCAATGAAAGACAATCACCAAAAGCAAGTTCAAGAGGAGATTTATTACTCCAGCCAAAAAGAGGCAATAGAGCGGCCGCTTGCTGTCGCCTTTGGAGCGCAAAATTGCCGAGCCAAAATTGTAGAGCATGATAAAAGGCATACCCAAAAAATACAGACGCAGATAGAGCACCGACATTTCGATTACATCATCGGGAGTATTCATCATGGTGAGAATAGGACGAGCCGCAAATTGACCTGCCAAGACCAAAAATATACCGCTCAAAAGCGCAATGGAAATAACCGTATGCACGGCTTCGTTGATTCGGCGCATTTTATTCTGTCCGATGAACTGGGCGATGACCACATTTGCACCTACGCTCAAGCCAACGAAGAGATTTATAAGGAGATTGATTGTTGAACTGGTGGAACCGACTGCCGCCAATGCCTGACTGCTGGCAAATCGTCCAACCACGGCAACGTCAGCAGAATTGAACAACTGCTGCAGGATACTGCTTGCCGCCAGAGGTAAGGCGAAGAGACAGATTTTATCCAGCAGCGAGCCGGTCAACATGTCGATTTGATTTTTTGACTGCATGCGCTCTTTTGAAGAATGAAATTAGAAGAAAATCAGTCCCAGCACACCTAGAGGAATCAGATAAGCGGCAAACCATTCCAAGTGACCGCGACGGATGATGCCCATGAGCCAAGAAAGTGCAAGATAGCCAGAAACAAAAGCCACCCCACACCCTGCAAGCAGGGGAAGCAAGCCAACAGAATCGGCTACAGCGTCCAAGTCCTTGAGTTCCAGAATAAAAGCACCCAAAATGGCGGGGATTGAAACGATAAAAGAATAGTCACCAGCGGTGCGGCGATCCACACCACTGAACAAGGCACCCGCAATCGTAGAACCGCTACGGCTGATGCCCGGCAATGTTCCCACACCCTGTGCAAACCCAATGATAAGTGCCTGCCACCAGCTGATGCCCGTCAGATGACGGTCGCCAGAAACACCGTTCATTGCCGCACGATGCAGACAGCGAATTTTGTCCACCACTGATGAAGCCACCAGCAGACCTGCCGTTACCAAAAAGCCAATGCAAATGTAGGTAAGGGAAATATTCTTAATCAGCTTGCTCGTAACCATGCCGATTGCGCCAGTAACAATCGTTGTCATAATAATCATTATGATAGTGTAGCGGCCTGCCTGTTCGTTGGGAGCAAGCGTTGCAATTTTTGCATCGGTAATGGGCTCAGAGTTCATCGGCTCGCCTTTCTGCCCGATTGCACGGAAAAGAATCATAAAAAGTCTGCCGATAACTTTTCTAAAGTAGATAACAACTGCCAAAAGTGTTGCCAGATGCAACATAACGTCAAACAAAAGCGGCACTTCACTCAGCCCGAACAAATGTCGTACTACCGAAAGATGTCCGCTGGAAGAGACGGGTAAAAATTCCGCAATGCCCTGAACCAATCCTAAAACAACGCTCTGTAAAATAGTCATACTTTTTCCTCTCTGAAATATATAATAGCAGTTGGAGCGAATATGGTCAAACCGTTTAGGCCAGGGCAAACGCATTATAATCCATTCACAAGTAAGACAAAAAGGGCACAGGC
>CAKZZO010000098.1 GCA_937885175.1 uncultured Treponema sp.
CCGTAGCAGATATGCTGACAAAGATCCGCAATGCCGTTCAGGCTCGCCACGAAAAGGTAGATGTTCCTACATCTAAACTTAAGCTGGAAATCGTGAAGATCCTGAAGACAGAAGGATATATTAAGAATTTCAAGAAAGTGCAGGAAGAAAACAAATCAATCATCCGTATCTTCTTGAAGTATGATGATCAGAATGGTCCGGTTATCCACGGAGTAGAAAAAATTTCTACGCCTGGTCGCCGCGTATACTCTGGTTATAAGGATTTGCCCCGTGTTTACAACGGTTACGGCACATTGATCGTTTCTACATCTGTCGGTGTAACTACTGGCAAGAAAGCAAGCGAGAAGATGGTCGGTGGCGAACTGGTTTGCAAGGTTTGGTAATAGGAGGAAGAGATGTCTAAAGTCGGAAAACTTCCTGTTGCTGTACCGGCAGGAGTAACAGTTACAACAGCGAACAACGTTATCACTGTAAAGGGACCGAAAGGCGAACTGAAACAGGCTTATAGCGATGATGTTGCTGTTGAGTTTAAAGATGGGCAGATTACGGTAACACCAAAGTCTGAGACTAAGGCTGCTAATGCGGCTCATGGTCTGTATCGCGCTTTGATTCACAATATGGTGACAGGCGTTACGACTGGTTTTACAAAATCTTTGATTATCACTGGTGTTGGTTATAGAGCAGAAGTGCAGGGCAAAAACCTTGTGATGAATTTGGGGTATTCTTCAGACTTCATCGCAATTATCCCTGAAGGCTTGACTGTTACAGCTGACGCTCAGGGTAAAATCACTATTACTGGCGTAAGCAAACAACTGGTAGGTGAGTTCAGTGCTCAGATTCGCAAATTGCGTGCACCGGAGCCGTATAAGGGCAAGGGTATCCGCTATGAAACTGAAGTTATCAGACGCAAAGTTGGTAAGACCGGCGTTAAATAAGGTGGTGTAGCAATATGTTGAAGAAACTGACTGAA
This sequence comes from uncultured Treponema sp., assembly GCA_937885175.1. Lineage (GTDB taxonomy): Bacteria > Spirochaetota > Spirochaetia > Treponematales > Treponemataceae > Treponema_D. Next base: position 971 of record CAKZZO010000098.1, read on the forward strand.
AAAAATAGAAAGCGCCTGCATCGTAAGATTCACATTCGCAAGCGGATTTTCGGTACCGCGGAACGCCCGCGCATGACTGTAACCCGCAGCAATACGAATCTGTATGTTCAGGTTATCAATGACGATGAGGGTAAGACCCTGGCCGCCATTTCTACGATGGAAAAGGAATTTGCTGCACTTAAGCCGAATATCGACGGTGCAACAAAACTTGGTGAAGCTTTGGGAAAACGCCTGCAGGAAAAGAAGATTAAAACAGTAGTCTTCGACCGCAACGGTTATCTGTATCATGGTGTTGTCAAGGCCCTTGCAGACGCAACCCGCAAAGCCGGGATTGAATTCTAGGAGAGTCTATGGAACGCCAGAATAAGTTTGATAAAGAAAGAGAACCGAAAGAGTTCATCGAAAAGCTGGTTAAGCTGAACCGTACATCTAAGACTGTAAAAGGCGGTCGTAGAATGTCTTTCTCAGCACTGACAGTTGTTGGTGACCAGAAGGGACGTGTCGGATACGGATTTGGTAAAGCAAATGATGTTTCCGAGGCAATTAGAAAGAGTGTTGACAAGGCAAAGCGCAACCTCGTTATGGTGCCCGTTAAGAACGGAACTTTGCCCCATGAGATGATTGGCAAGTACAAGAGTTCAGCAATTCTGCTGAAGCCGGCTTGTCCTGGTACTGGTATCATCGCTGGTGGTCCGGTTCGTGCAATTATGGACGCAATCGGAGCAACTGATGTTATTTCTAAGTCACAGGGCTCACGCTCATCAGTCAACGTTGTTCGCGCAACATTCGATGCCCTTGCGAACCTTATGGACGCAAAGGCAGTTGCATCTAACAGAGGTAAGTCTCTGCAGGATATGTGGGGTTGATCATGGCTAAGAAACTCAAGATTACTCTTAAGAGAAGCGTAATTGGTCAGAAGCCTGCTAAAAAGGCTACTGTCCGCAGTCTTGGTCTGAAAAAGATCAATTCTTCAGTAGTACAGGAAGATAATCCCTGCGTTCGTGGCATGGTTGCTTCTGTTTCACACTTGGTTGAAGTTGAGGAGACAAAATAATGGCAGATTTCGTACTGAGCGCACCTCAGGGTGCCAATAAGAAAAAGCGCATTGTAGGTCGTGGCTCATCATCAGGTCGTGGTACTACAGCAGGCAAGGGAAACAAGGGACAGCAGTCTCGCTCTGGCGGTAAGACATATATCGGTTTTGAAGGCGGTCAGATGCCTTTGTATCGCCGTATTGCTCACCGCGGTTTCTCAAACTATCCTTTCAAGAAGGAATTCGTTACTGTAAACGTAAAGTTGCTGGAAGAAAAATTCAACGATGGCGATACGGTAAACAAAGAATCTCTGATTGCAAAGGGATTGCTTGATTCTGCTGATAAGCTGGTAAAGATTCTGGCTGACGGCGAACTGACAAAAAAATTGACGGTAGAAGTGGACAAGGTTTCTGCATCTGCAAAGGCTAAAATTGAAAAGGCCGGCGGTTCCGTAAAGGTCGCTGAAAATGCTGATACAAAAGTCGAGGCTGCAAAAAAATCTACCAAAAAAGAAGAAAAGTAAGCGGCGGAGACACACATGGCAAATAATCCGATTGTAAATATGTTCAGAATTAAAGAATTGCGCAGTCGCCTTTTCTTTACTTTTGTAATCTTAGCTGTTTTCCGTCTGGGATGTGTGCTGACAATTCCGGGTGTTGATGCAGGAGTCCTTGTTGACTATTTTAGGGATTTGGCATCAAAAAACAGAAACGCATTTGCGAGTTATATGGACTTCTTTGCCGGTGGTGCATTCTCTAACTTTTCTGTGTTCATGTTGGGTGTTATGCCTTACATTTCAACACAGATTATCTTGCAGCTTGCGCTGATTATTTTTCCGTCTCTCAAACGCATTGCGCAAGAGGACGGCGGTCAGCGTAAGGTTGCGGCTTGGACGAGAATCGGGACAGTCTTTGTCTGTCTGATTCAGTCTTTTGCTGTAACAGTGTATGCGTACAGTATTCCAGGTGCAGTTGTACTTGAAAACGGTATCGCATTCAGACTGCTTGCAATGCTCACGGTAACAACGGGTGCAATGATTACGGTGTGGTTGGGTGACCAGATTACGGCACATGGTATCGGAAACGGAATTTCAATTTTGATTTTTGCTGGTATCGTTGCTCGTCTGCCCCATGCGGTTGTGGAACTGTATGAAAAGGTTTCGGGACCGAGCCCGGAAATCAATCCGGTGTTCTTGATTGTCGTACTGATTATGTTTGTTGCAGTCATCGCTTTTGTTGTATATGAGCAGCAGGGCGTTCGCAAGATTCCGGTCAACTATGCAAAGCGTGTTGTTGGCCGCAAGATGTACGGCGGACAGAATACTTACATTCCGTTCAAAATCAATCCGTCGGGAGTTATTCCGGTCATTTTTGCTTCGTCATTCTTGACTTTCCCGCTCCAGATTGTTTCAAGTCTTGGTAACAGTCAGAATTCTGCACGTTGGATTGCTCGTCTTTCTGCAATCCTTACGCCGACAGGATGGTGGTACAATATTTTGCTGGTGCTCCTGATTATTTTCTTTGCATACTTCTACACACAGGTAACCCTGAACCCCACAGAAATCGCAAAGAACATAAGAGAGAATGGCGGAACCATTCCGGGAATTCGTACCGACAAAACAGAAGAATATATGCAGAAGGTTTTAAACCGTCTCGTATTGCCGGGTTCCTTGTATCTTGCTGCAATTGCAGTATTGCCGACAATTATCCAGAATCTATTTGGATTCCCCCAGTCGATTTCAATGTTGATGGGCGGTACTTCACTCTTGATTTTGGTTGGTGTTGACTTGGATACGATGAGCCAGATTGAAGCCTTGCTTAAGATGCACCACTCAGAGGGGCTTGTTAAGAGAGGCAAACTGCGGTCAAGAAATCTTTAGGCTAATCTAGATATGCAATAATTTGCGCGAATTAGTGCTAAATTCGCGCAAATTGTGTCTAAATTTCTTAGATTTTCCGACTGTAGCAGTAGAATAAGTTTGGGAATTTATGCTATATTTTTAGAACGTTGAATTGTAATTCATTGCGAATTGCCATGATTCAGCGAAAAAAGCATATGTTCCTAGGGGGACTTTTATGAAAGTACGAACCAGCGTAAAGCCCATTTGCGACAAGTGCAAGGTAATTAAGCGCAATGGTATTGTCCGTATCATTTGCACTAACCCAAAGCATAAGCAGAAGCAGGGTTGAGGAGTAACAGATGGCTCGAATTGCGGGAGTTGACCTCCCTAATAAGCATGTTGTCGTTGCATTGACCTATATCTATGGTATCGGTCGTTCAGCAGCAAAAGCGATTTGTGAAAAAACCAATATTGATCCTCAGAAGATGATGAATGACTTGGATCAGGATGAACAGGCTAAGCTTCGTGCTCTGATTGATGCAGAGTACAAGGTTGAAGGTCGTCTTCGTTCAGAAATTGGTCTTAACATTAAGCGCCTGATGGATATTGGTTGCTATCGTGGCCTTCGCCATCGCAAAGGTTTGCCCGTTCGTGGTCAGCGCACACGCACTAACTCACGTACTCGCAAAGGTAAAAAGAAGACGGTTGCAAACAAGAAGAAGGCTGTCTGATAGGCGGGGGATGTAAGGTAAATGGCAAATACTACAAAGAAACGAAAGGAAAAGAAGAGCGTCTACGAAGGCAATGTGTACATTCAGGCAACGTTCAACAATACTATCGTAACAATTACAGACTTGAAGGGAAATGCGCTTTCTTGGGCTTCTTCGGGTGGACTGGGCTTCCGTGGAGCAAAAAAATCTACTCCCTTTGCCGCACAGACTGTTGCAGAAACAGCTGTTCAGAAGGCAGTGAGTTACGGTCTGCGTGAAGTACACGTATTCGTAAAGGGACCGGGTGTCGGCCGCGAAAATGCAGTCCGCGCTTTGGGAACTTTGGGACTCAAGGTAAAGTCAATTTCTGACGTTACACCGATTCCTCACAACGGATGCCGCCCGCGTAAGACACGCCGTATGTAAAAGACGAACATTTGACAGCCTTTTTTTTGCTGTCATTTGTTCAAGTGGCCGGATAGTCTGGCACAGTCCGCCTAAACCGCAGCGGATTGTTGGAAATCTGGCAGAATTATCTGCCTGCATAGTATTACAAAAATGGCTCGTGGTTGAGCTCTATTTTATACAAAGGAGTTCAGATGGCTCGCAAAAATCTGCTAAAAGGTTTTAAGAAACCAAAAGGCATTACATTTGAACATCTGGAAACGAATCCGGATTACGGTAAGTTTACGGCATATCCTTTTGAACATGGATTTGGTACAACGATTGGAAATACCCTTCGTCGTGTACTGCTTTCATCTATTCAGGGATTTGCGGTTTCATCAGTTCGGATTACTTCATATGATGCTGACGGTGTACCTCATGTAATTTCCAGTGAGTTTGAAACAATTCCGAATGTTTCAGAAGATACGCTGGAAATCTTGAATAGCTTGAAACAGATTCGCGTGCGTCTTCCTGGCGATACAGAGCAAGATACTCTTCTTTATGAATTCAAAGGTCCTGGCACGGTAAAAAGCGATGACTTTGAAAAAGAAGGACAACTTGAAGTATTTACAAAAGATGTGCCAGTCTTCACTATGATGGATGGTGCTCATCTTGAAATTGAAGTTCAGGTTGACCTGGGAAGAGGTTATGTTCCGGCAGAAGTGAATGAGCATTATATCGAAGTTGTTGGTACAATTCCGATGGATGCGATTTTCTCTCCTGTTCGCAAGGTGAAGTTCGCTATTGAACCTTGTCGTGTTGGTCAGCGCAATGACTACGACAAGCTTATTCTTGAGATTTGGACCGATGGTACTATCGCTCCTGAAGATGCATTGGCAGAAGCGGCAAAGATTGCAAAAGATCACTTCTCAATCTTTGTGAACTTTAACGACAATGATGTTTTTAGTGGTGATGATGTTGATGAAGGTGACGAGAGAATCAGTGCCTTGCTCCGTACGCCTGTTGAGGAATTGGAACTTTCAGTTCGTTCATCAAACTGCCTGAAGAACGCAAATATTCGCACAATCGGCGAATTAACCAAAAAGACAGAGGATGACATTGCCAAAACTCGTAATTTTGGTAAGAAGAGTCTGACTGAGATTAAGGAAAAACTCCAGGAATGGAACTTGACGCTCGGTATGACGGACTACAGTCACCTGAAAAACGCTGTCAATTTAACTAAGCCAAAGCAGAAGGAAGAATCAGATGAATCATAGAAATGGTTTTAATCCGCTTTCTCGTACAACAGCACATCGCCGTGCTATGTCACGAAATATGGTAACTTCTCTTTTCAGATTTGAACGCATTACGACTACCAGTGCAAAAGCAAAGGAAGTGCGTCGTGCTGCTGAAAAGTTGATTACACGCAGTAAGGTAGATTCAGTACACAATCGCCGTATCGCAGCAAAGTACATTCAGGACGAAAAAATCTTGAACAAGCTCTTTACGGAACTGGGTCCCAGAATGAAGGAACGCAAGGGTGGTTACACCCGCATCCTTAAAATCGGTTTCCGTCAGGGTGACGCAGCAGACATGGTTATCCTTGAGTTGGTAGACTATACGTTGCCGACTGAAGAAGATAAGGATGCTGCTAAGGCAAAGAAGGCTGAGCCCAAGGCAAAGGCAGAAAAACCTGCTAAGAAGGCGGCTGAAAAGAAAGAAGGGGCTGCAAAGAAGGCTCCTGCTAAGTCTGCGGAAAAACCGAAGGCTGAAAAGAAAGCAAAGGCGGAGGACTAAGAGATGTCTAAAGGTCATCGCGGAGCTGGTATCCGCTCAGAAGCACATCACGGTCGTGGCACGTGTCCGCGCTGTGGAAAAACAAACGTTAAGACTCTGTATGAAAAAGAGATTGACGGAAAGCAGGTTAAGATTTGTAAGGTTTGTAATGCAACGCTGAAAAATGTTGCACAGAAAGAAGCGAGAGCGGCTAAGGCTGCTGCACCCGCCGCTGAAACAACACCTGCTGAAACAACTGAAGAAGCTCAGGCGTAAGTCGCCGGGTAACTTTCCAAGCCGTTCTTCACTTTGCAAGGACGGCTTTATTATTTTGTATAAACATTTTGGAGGTTTATAAATGAAAAAAACTCTTTTTGTGTTTGCGGCAGCATTGATTGGTTTGGCTCTTGCAGGCTGTTCAAAATCAGGCAGCAATGCAATTAAAGTAGGTTCAATTGGTCCTCTTTCTGGTCCGGTTGCTGTGTATGGAGTTGAGTGTAAAAACGGTATTGATTTGGCTGTAGCAGAAATCAATGCTGCTGGTGGCGTAAACGGTCAGCTTTTGGAAATCGTTGCTGAGGATGACGAAGGAAATCCTGAAAAATCTGTCAGCGCATACAAGAAGCTGGTTACTAAGGACGGTGTAAAATATATCATCGGTTCCCTGACATCAGGCTGTACTCAGGCTATAACGCAGAGCGCACAGGCTCAGAAGATTGTTCAGATTGCTCCTGCTGCAACTGCTCCGGCGATTACCGATGCAGGCAATTATATTTTCCGCACATGTTTTATCGATCCTTTCCAGGGTACGGTAGGCGGAAAATTTGCCGCTGACAATTTGGGAGCAAACAGTGCGGCAATCCTGTATGACATTGGCAACGACTATTCAGTTGGTTTGAAAGAAAACTTCTTTAAGGAGTTTGAACGCCTTGGCGGTCGTGTTATTGCACAGGAATCATACAACACAGGTGACAAAGACTTTAACGCTCAGATTACCAAAATCAAGAATGTGAATCCGGATGTTATCTATCTGCCTGACTACTATGGTACTGTTGCTCTGATTGCAAAGCAGTTGCGCGCTCAGGGTATTACAAAGCCGATTGTTGGTGCTGACGGATGGGACGGTCTGACTGAAAATGCTGGTGAAGAAGTTCTGAACGGGTACTATTCTAACCACTACGCGACTGACTCTGATTCTGAGGCGGTGCAGAAGTTTGTTGCTTCTTTTAAAGAAAAGTATGGCAAGGCACCGAACTCTTTTGCGGCTCTGGGGTATGACAGTGTGTATATGCTCAAGGATGCATTGGCAAAAGCCGGCACAACTGATGGTGTGGCTGTTCGTGACGCATTGGAAGCAACTGACGGCGACTATGTAACTGGTCACCTGACTTTTGATGAAAAGCGCAACCCGATTAAGTCTGCTGTTATGCTGGAAATGATGCGCGGTGAAGACGGCAAACTTGCGACAAAGTATAATTCAACGGTTAACCCCTAAGCAGGCGTTGCGGGCGGCGTTTGAGCCCGCAGAGGGGGTAGGCGAAAACGAGCAATGCGAGTTGGAGCCGAGGGGGATTCTTCCCCCGCCTTACTTATTTACATTTCTTCTATAATTTGCTATAAAGAGAAGGGCAACGAAGCATAGTTTCGGGAACGGGACTATGCTTTTTTTCTAGTACTGTCTTTTTTGAAATTGGAACGGAGGAATCGTGACAAACGCTTCTATTTTTGTTCAGCAGCTGATAAACGGACTTTCACTTGGAAGCATCTACGCATTGATTGCGCTGGGCTATACGATGGTCTACGGTATTGTAAAGCTGATAAACTTTGCCCATGGTGATGTTATGATGGTGGGTGCGTATGCGGGATATTTTGTGCTCTGCGCAGTGGGAACGACTCCCCTGGGAATGACACTGGCTTTTTTGGCTGCAATGGTCATGTGCGGGCTTTTGAGCCTGGTGATTGAACGGCTTGCCTATCGTCCGCTGAGGAATGCACCCCGCTTGAATTCGCTGATTACGGCCATTGCGGTAGAATTGATTTTGCAGAATGTGATGCGCGTGCTTCCTTTTGTTGGCCCGGATCCCCGTCAGTTTCCTACTATGGCGACCAAGATGTTCAATGTAGGCATCGTTTCTTTTTCAAATATTCAGCTGATTGTTATTGTGCTCAGTGCCGTGCTTATGGTGGTCTTGAACTACATTGTAAACTATACCAAGACAGGAAAGGCTATGCGTGCAGTCAGTTACGATTTGGGTGCGGCAAGCCTGATGGGAATTAGCGTGAACAGAATTATTGCCATTACCTTTGTGATTGGATCTGTGCTGGCGGGTGCAGGTGGCGTTCTTTATGCGACTGCATATCCTCAGATTGACCCAGTGATGGGCTATATTCCTGGCTTGAAGGCATTTGTTGCGGCGGTTCTGGGTGGAATCGGTTCCATTCCGGGGGCAATGCTGGGCGGCATCATTCTGGGCATTGCGGAGACGATGACCAAGGCTTATGTTTCTTCACAGTATGCGGATGCTATTTCCTACATGATTTTGATTGTGATTCTGCTGGTAAAACCGACGGGCATTTTGGGTAAGAAGACCCATGTGAAGGTTTGATGGGGGTGCTGCATGAAGAATAAGTTTTACAGAAATACCTTTATTTTGGGCATGATTGCATTTCTGGCGGTTTCTCTTCCCACTGTGCTGATTAAGGTTGGCGTAATCAATGCCTATACGGCTCAGATTATCACGCTGGGGGGCATCAATGCCATTATGGCTCTGAGTGTAAACATTGTCTGCGGCATTACGGGACAACTTTCCCTGGGGCAGGCGGGCTTTGAGGCAATCGGTGCCTATTCGGTTATCCTGCTTACGCAGAATCTGGGCATTCCCCTTCCGGTGAGCATGGTTTTGGCGGCCTTGATTGCGGCATTCTTTGGCTTTTTGATTGGTTTTCCTACGCTTAAACTGGAGGGCGACTATCTTGCCATTGTGACGCTGGCTTTTGGTGAGATTATCCGTGTGGTGCTGGTGAATGTAAAGGATATTACTGGTGGGCCTAACGGAAAACAGTTTCCCACGATTCTTTCAACTGATTTTGTGTGGGGACCGGCACTCTCCTATCTTGTGATTGTGGGGATGCTGGTGACGATTATCATTCTCTTGCAGAATTTTATCCGCTCCACCTATGGACGGGCAATTCTTGCGGTGAGGGAAGACGAGATTGCGGCAAACTCCAATGGTATCAGCATCTTTAAATACAAGATGGTGGGCTTTGTGGCGGCATCTTTTGTGGGCGGCATTGGCGGTGCCTTGTACGCTCCCTTTATTGGATTTATCAAGCCTGACCTTGCATCTTTTAATAATTCTATCAATGATTTGATTTTTGTCGTTCTGGGTGGCATGGGTAGTGTGACGGGTTCTGTGCTGGCGGCCTTTGTGCTGACCTACCTGCAGGAGTTCCTGCGCTTCCTTCAGAATTATCGCTTGCTTTTCTATCCAGTTATACTGATTCTGGTCATGCTCTTTAGGCCGCAGGGCTTGCTGGGCATGAAGGAACTGAGTTTCGTCAGGATTGTTGACAATCTAAAAGAATATAAAGCAGTGCGGAAACTACAGGCGAAAAAAGCAAAGGCTAGAGAGAATAATGGGGAGGCAGAGGCATGAGTGACGAAAAGAAACTGATATTGCAGGCTTCCGATGTGTCCATTGTTTTTGGAGGCCTGCGGGCAGTAAGTGAATTCAACATGGAACTGCATCAGGGGGAACTGGTTGGACTGATTGGTCCCAACGGTGCAGGAAAGACAACGGTCTTCAACATGCTGAGCGGCGTGTATACTCCTACCAGTGGCGAAATAACCTTTTGGGACAGGCAGGGCAAGGTGCAGGTGGTGAACAAAAAAACTCCCGCCCAACTGAATAAAATCGGTATTGCCCGTACCTTCCAGAATATTCGCCTGTTTGGAAATTTGACGGTGGCGGACAATGTACGTATTGCCATGCATGCACAGCGCAGGGTGACTCCTTTTGACGTGCTCTTTAGGACGCCGCGTTTTTTCCGTGATGAACTGATGATGACATTGCGGGTGCAGACGCTGCTTTCCCTCTTTAACATGAAGGAAAAAGAAAACGTGCTTGCAAAGTATCTGCCTTACGGTGAGCAGCGCAAACTGGAAATTGCCCGTGCCCTTGCGGCAAAGCCTACGCTTCTTTTGCTGGATGAGCCGGCGGCGGGAATGAATCCCCAGGAAACAAAAGAACTGATGGAGTCAATTGCGGCAATAAGAAAACAGTTTAAGGTGACAATTCTTTTGATTGAACATGACATGAAACTGGTTATGGGCATCTGTGAGCGGCTCTTTGTGCTGGATTATGGACGAGTGATTGCAAGCGGAAATCCAAAGGAAGTGGTTTCTAATCCTCAGGTTATCAAAGCATACCTTGGTGAAGACGCAGTAAATATGTAGGAGGCGGGAAGAATGGCAGGACAAATGCTTGAAGTAACAAATCTGACGGTCTCGTATGGTGCGATTCGTGCGCTGAAAGGCATTTCTTTTACCGTTGGGCAGGGAGAAATAATCAGTCTGATTGGCTCAAATGGCGCAGGAAAGACTACAACACTGCATTCAATTTCAAATCTAATAAAGAAACAGGGTGGAAGCGTCACTTTTAACGGTGAGGATATTACCTCGCTTGCCGCAGACCAGATTGTACGCCGTGGCTTGATTCATGTGTCGGAGGGGCGGCGCATCTTTGCAAACCTTACGGTACGAGAAAATCTTGAGATGGGTGCATTCATCCGAAAGGACAAGGCAGAAATAAAGGCCGACATGGAGCGCGTTTACGAACTTTTCCCTCGCCTTAAAGAAAGAATTAAGCAGGTAGCGGGCACGTTGAGCGGTGGTGAGCAGCAGATGCTCGCCATGGGACGCGGCATTATGAGTCAGCCAAAACTGCTTTTGCTTGATGAACCCAGTATGGGGCTTGCTCCGATTCTGGTAGATGAGATTTTTGAGATTGTGCAGAGAATCAACAGGGAAGGCACGACTATTCTGCTGGTGGAACAGAATGCCTTTAAGGCGATGAACATTGCAAATCGTGTGTATATTCTGGAAACAGGCAAGATTATAAAGAGTGGTGATGCAAAAGAACTGGTAAGTGATCCAACGGTAAAAGCCGCATATTTAGGAGACCTGCTATAAAAAGTCAATAAATTAAGATTGAGAATTTATAGCTTCTTCT
>CAKZZO010000099.1 GCA_937885175.1 uncultured Treponema sp.
TGGCAGTGCCGGAGATTTTGCTGCCAAAGAAGATTGATTTGGAAAAATGGGCGGTGATTGCCTGCGATCAGTACACGCAGGACAGAGCCTATTGGAAAAAAGCGGCAGACATCGCAGGAAAAGAACCCAGTACGCTCAATGTAATTTTTCCTGAAGTCTATCTTGCAGACGCAGACAATGGTGAGCGTATTGCAAACATCAAAAAGACCATGAAAGCCTATCTTGAAGACGGCGTTTTTGCTCCTGCAGAAAAAGAATTCATTTATATAGAAAGAAAGACAGAATATGGCCGCACCCGCAAGGGGCTCATTGTCGCGGTGGATTTGGACACCTACGAGTGGAAGCCCTTTAGCAAGGCTCTGATTCGGGCCACAGAAGCCACCGTGCCAGAGCGCATTCCTCCCCGCATGAAAATCCGCAATGGCGCACCGCTGGAACTGCCCCATATCATGCTGCTTGTTGATGACCCAAAGGATGCGCTTGTAGGAAAAACAGGCGAACTGGTCAAAGGAGAAAAACCTGCCTACGACGGTGACCTGCAGCAGAAAAGCGGACACATCACGGGCTGGGCGGTGCGCGATGAAAAAGCCTTCAGCCATATCGCCGATGCACTTTCTGACATCGCAAAAAAAGGCACCGACAAGGACGGAAACACATTCCTCTTTGCCGTAGGTGACGGAAACCACAGTCTTGCCACCGCAAAAGCCGTTTGGGACGAACACAAAAAGGAACTGCTGGCAAAAAACGCAAGCGAGGCAGAAATCAACGCAAGTCCTGTAAAGTATGCGCTGGTCGAAATCGTAAACATCTATGACGAAGGATTGACCTTTGAGCCGATTCACCGCGTGGTCTTTAAGGCAGACAATGTTGCCCTGCTCGCCTTTATCGCGCAAAAACTGGACGGAGAAGTAAAAGCCATTGAAAGTGCCGCCGAACTGAAAAAACTTGTCTCCGACAAAAAGGCTTCCGGTGCGCGCTACGGCTTTATCACTACGGCATGGGGAAAGACAAGTTACACCCTCCTGCAGACAGAAATCACTGACCTTGCAATCGCCTCGCTGCAACCCGCCTTGGACGAGTTCATCAAGGAAAACAGCGGAGTGGAAATAGACTACATCCATGGAACGGAAGAAACGGTGGAACTAGGCAGCAAGGACGGACAGATGGGAATTCTTTTGCCGCCCATTGCCAAGGACAGTTTCTTTGCCACGATTAACGGTCGCGGACCGTTGCCCCGCAAGAGTTTCAGCATGGGCGAGGCAAGCGAAAAGCGATTCTATATTGAAGCAAGAAGGCTATTCTAGCAAAATCCGTAAGATTTCATCGCCAAAACGGTCAGCCTTACTTTCGCCAATACCCGACACCATGAGCAAGTCTTCACGGGTACGCGGCTTTAAGGCGACCAGTTCGTAGAGCGTCTTATCCCCAAAGACGATGTAGGGAGGCACGTTGAGTTCAGCCGCCTGCGTGCGCCGCCATTTTTTGAGTGCGTCAATAAGGGCGGCATTTTCCGCTCCCTGCCCTGCGCCATTCTGAGTGAGCGCGTCCGCCATCTGCCGTGTGTAATCAGCAGAAAGTTGCTTTTTAGAACGCGATTTTTTCCCCGCGGGCTTGGGAAACATGAGCCCACCGTTTGCTCCAGCAAGTCCATGCGACTTGGGTACAAAGGCTTCCCGGGCAGAAAGATTCTCTTCTGAGGAAGATGCAAAGACAAGGGGCAAAGCAAAGGCATCACGAGCGCGAAGTGCAGCCAATCCTTTTACGGTGATTTGCAACACACCGTAATCTTCTGTTTTAGTAAGGTAGCCTTGGTCAAGAAGGACATTCACCAGCTCAAACCACTGCTCCCTGTCAAGTTCCCGCCCGATGCCATAGGTAGAAAGTTCATCGTGATGATTTTCAAGAATGCGTTTTTGCCGTGCGCCCAAAAGCACGTCAATCACATAGCCTGCGCCAAAGCGGGAATTGGTGCGGATAATGCAGCTCAAAAGTTTTTGCACGGGAACAGTCACGTCAGTCAGCGGGATTTCACCCATGTCGCACAAATCACAGCAGGAAGCAGCAGGCCGATTTTCTTCTTTTGGGTTATATTTTTCGCCAAAGTAGCCAAGCAGGGTTTTTCTGCGGCAGAAACGGCTTGTGGCATAATCAATCATACCCTGCAGAAGTTTTTCTGACTTTTTCCGGTCAGCGGCTTCATCAAAAAAATAGCGGATTTTATGCATGTCGCCTGCACTGTACAAAAGCAAGGCCTCGCTTGCCAGTCCGTCTCGCCCCGCACGTCCAATTTCCTGATAGTACTGTTCCAGCGACTTGGGAATCTCATGGTGAATAACAAAGCGCACATTCGGCTTGTCGATTCCCATGCCAAAGGCAAGCGTAGCCACCATAATCTGCACTTCATCGCGGATAAACTTTGTCTGATGGTCGGCGCGTTCCTCGTCACTCAAACCCGCATGATAGTTCAGCACGGAATAGCCGAGTTTTTCCAACTGCTCGGTAATGGAGTCAACCTGTTTGCGGGAAAAACAATAAATGATGCCGCTTTCTCCCCAATGTCGTCGGATGCAATCCACAATCTGCCCCAGTCCGTTCTGTCTGGGAAGGACATTCAGATAGATATTTTCACGGTTAAAACTGGAGATGAGCACCGCAGGATTTTCAAGCCCAAGATTCCTTACAATATCCTCACGCACCTGCCTTGTTGCTGTTGCCGTAAGGGCAAGACAGACTGCCTTAGGAAACTGCTTTCTTATGGAAGCAATCTCAAGGTAATCGGGACGAAAATCATGTCCCCACTCGCTTACACAGTGAGCCTCGTCAATCGTGATGCACCGCACTGTCACCCGTTCGTCATGCAGCAAATCGCGGATTCTTGCCGTGGCAAGCCCTTCGGGAGAGACATAGACAATCTTTATCGATCCGCGGCGAATGGCATTCATGGAATCCAGGTAGGCTTCCCATTCTACCGTGCTGTTCAAAAAAACCGCGTCAATGCCTGCCGCATTCAGACTTGCCACCTGATCCTGCATCAGCGAAATAAGCGGCGAGACCACCACCGTAAGCCCGTCAAAGATGAGCGCAGGAATCTGATAGCAGAGGGATTTGCCACCCCCTGTCGGCATGACCGCAAGCGTGTCGCGTCCTGAAAGCACATGAGAAATAATATCCTTTTGCAAAAGTCGGAAGGAGTCGTAACCAAAAACGCTTTTAAGCACTACTTCTGGCGCTGCACCGGTAAAGTCAGATTGCATCATACTAGTCTTTTTCAAAATACCATATTTGTCGCTTTTTCGCAATTTTCATATGATTTTTCTTTCCTTCTCCTCTTGTCAAAACACCGTTTTTTCTGATATAGTGAGGAAAACGCCGGCTTGGTGGAATGGTAGACACGATGGACTCAAAATCCATTGCCCCTAAAAGCGTCTGAGTTCAAGTCTCAGAGCCGGTAA
>CAKZZO010000100.1 GCA_937885175.1 uncultured Treponema sp.
TAACAATCGGCCCCGAACCAATAATCAAAACCTTTTTGATGTCTTCTCGTTTCATGTATATTACTCCTTACTAAAAACCTATTTATCATTCAAAATATCTTTTACCAAAGACTGCAACTCTTTTTTGTCAGGTAGATACAATTCATACTTTGACACAAAAAGATTTGTATCCATGCCGTAAGTGGCATATTCAACAAGCAGTTCGTCTTTATTATGAGCAAGAATGATTCCTACGGGAGGATTATCATCTTTTTCGTTAACCTCTTTTGCAAAATATCCCATGTACATATTCATCTGTCCGATATCTTCATGCTTTACAGAGCCTTTCTTTAAATCGATTAAAACAAAACACTTTAAGATACGGTGATAGAAGACTAAATCCACATGGTAATGGATATTGTTGATGGTTAATGGGTACTGTCGCTTTTCAAAAGTAAAGCCCTTTCCCAGTTCAAGCAGAAAAGCCTGCAAGTTGTCGATTATTTTATTTTCCAAATCTTTTTCGGAATATTTTTCTTTATCGGGGAGACCTAAAAATTCAAGTGTATAAGTATCTTTCACAATGTCTTCTGGTTTTTGAACAACCATTCCTTTTTGTGAAAGAGCGAGTATTTCTTTTTTATCCTTGCTTGCGGCCAGTCGCAGATACAGCCCCGAATCAATCTGTCTGCGTAATGAGCGAACATTCCATTTTTCTGCAACACATTCGTTTTGATAAAATTTTCGCTCCAGATCATCCTCAATTTTTATAAGTTCACAGATGTGACTCCAGCTCAATTTGTCAGACATGTCTGACAAATTCAAGTTTGGATAGTAAATATAAAATTTCCTCATATTGTTAAGATTTGGACGGGAATATCCCATGCCGAATTTAACAGTAAGCAGTTTTGAAAGTTTTGTTAAAAGCGATGTGCCGTATTGTGATTTTGCATTTCCTTCCTGCTCAAATTCCACAATATATTTTCCAATGCTCCAATAAGTTTGAATCATAACGGAATTAAGCAGTGTAGCAGAAGATTGTCTGGCATGATTTACTAAATCACCAATATTTTCTGCAAGAAGAGAAAGGTGGGCATCGTGTTCTATAAGAGACTCTTTTGATTGTATTTCTGTTTGATCCACTTTACATCACCTCCTTACAAAAAATATCTATGGCTTGAGCGAAAAAAAAGGCGAACTCTAAAAAAGAATTCGCCTTTGAAATCACAAATAAAAATGAAAACCGCAAATGCAATTTTTGAGAATCGTCATGTAAATGCACTGTTCAGTTTTCATACTGAAAACTTACTATATCAGAAATCAGATTTTCGGGCAATAGGGGGAATTTATGTTTTCGGCAAGAAGCCTAAGTTTCATATCATCGGGATTTTGTGCTGGATTAATGTCTGCTTAAGAAAAAAGCAGCTCCCCCTTTTGGGAAGCTGCCCGAAAATCGTTCCGAAAAGCCGCAGAGCAGCTTTTCGGAAAAATAGTTGAATAGTTAAATCCGCTCCACTTCGTTGCGCTAGTTGAAAGCCCGAACCGCACACACATAGCTGGTGTTGTACTTGGCGTTGTAGCACCAGCCCCCATCGTAGAAACTGAGGTAGAATGCGTTATCACCGCCGGAAGCGTACTGGGACGACGACCAGTAAACACCTGTCGTCTCGAACGTTGTTCCACCACAGGCAGCAAGCTCTTTGTTCACGGTCGAAAGAATGTCGTAGATTTTTTGCAGCTCAGCCTTTGCGGGTAAGTACCAGCCGTCCTCGTAGTCAGTGCCGCTCACATTGCTTCCCGTCTGGCTCGCGTAATTTTTGGCAAAGTAGAAGGCAGGGTAATTTGCTTCGGTCGCAGTGTCATTTACTCCGTCAAAGTCTTCTATCTGCTCCAAGTTGTCGCTTCCGTCCTTGTCCGACTCCTGAATCGTGGTGATGTTCACATTGCAGGCATCAGCGGAACCTAAGCACCATGCAAGTCCGCTCTGGTTCTGGGCAAGGCCTACGCCAAGGGTGCGGCTGGTACTGTCGTTGGAGCAGTCCGTTCCCACATAGAAAATCACGGCGATTGCGGCATTTTTCTCATCGTCAGTAAGAGTGAGGTCTTCACTGTAAGGGGTGGCAGAGCCGTCCGAGAACACGATGTCGCCTACAACTTTTGCCTCAGTCGGTGCTTTGGTGCCAATATAGGTTGTTGGGGTTGTGGCCTGTGTCACCGTAAGAGTGTAGCTTGCTGTCTTTGTGGCGTAGGTGTAGGTGTCGCTGTCTGCTACTGTTGCTGTGATAGTTGTTTCACCTGCTCCCTTGATGGTCACCTCGCCGGTTGTGGCATTTACTTCGGCTACACCTGTTTTGCTTGAAGCGTAGCTCACTGTGCCATCGCCTGTCTTGGTAAGCTCGTTAGTGAAAGCCTCGTCGGCTGTTGTCTTACTTACGGTCGTAGTGGCGTAGCTGATGCTGCCGGCCGTCTTTTGTGATGTAACAGCAGTCGCCTTGAATGTCGCGCTTACCGTTACATTGCTTTCTGGCATGGTGAAAGTGTCATCCGTAACCGTAAGCTCATTTTCGCTTGCATCCTTTACGCTGTAAGACTCCAGTTCATAGCCACTATCTGCGGTCGCGGTCAGTTTTATTCGCTATATGGGTCTAATACCCCGACCCTTGGGTCGCCGGAATGGTAT
>CAKZZO010000101.1 GCA_937885175.1 uncultured Treponema sp.
CAGAAGAAGCTATAAATTCTCAATCTTAATTTATTGACTTTTTATAGCAGGTCTCCCATAAAAACTCCGCGTTAGCGGTCGTGCAGGCATTCGTAGCAGCACTTCGAGCGGGCACGAAAACGCAGTTTTGCCAACGGCAAAATCTGCACATGGTAAAAATTACACGGATGTAATTTTTACCATGCCTCCACTATATTCATATGCAGAGATGTTTCACTTTAGGCTACATTTTCTGAAAAAAGTGAAGAAAGCACAAAAAAGGCGGAGACTTGCGCCCCCGCCTTAAAAACAACCTAACACATGGAAGTCAGGCTGTTAGTTTTCACAGTATTGCGATTACTCTTCTACAACAGGTTCTGCCAAGAAGTAGGTATCAGCATAGTTCCATGCGCCATTCAAGATGTGACCCTTGTAGATGTTCGCATACACCGCCTGTTTCTTCTGGCTGCCAGACTTGTCGATTGCGGTAACCTTCTTATCAGCATTAGCAGTTGCCGCATAGCCAGAACCGATGTTTGTGTCTGATGCCGCAGGAATAACGACAGTCTTTACAGGTGTTACGGTAGAATTTGCCCCCGTTGGATCCACTGTATAGAAAGAGATAGCCCAAGCACCTACATCCCAGTTTGGATCAGCTGCCGCCGCGGTAAGTGTCGCAGCAAGACCCTTTTGGTCGCTAGCCTGCGAAGTGGTCAGTTTTGCAGTAACATCAACCCAAATCTCTGTCTCATCGCTCGTAGCGCCTGTTTTGATATTTACCCAAGTACCATTGTAATGGCGTTTTGTCACATCATACTCTGTTGCTGATGAAGGATAAGCGGTCAAAAGTGATAAAGCGGTTGTCGCGCCAAAGTTGTTTGACTGCTTGTCCGTAATATTATAAAAACGTGACACATAAGCCTGAATCGTTCCCGCATTATTTCTTACACCAACAACATTGAATGTCTCTGCAGTAGCATCATTCTCGGTTTCTGTGCCCGTTGAGGTCTGCAAATCCCACGCAAAACCCATAACACCAGAGTTCTTTCCAGAGCCTTCGGCGGCACTTCCCTTTTTCAGCGTGATTTTTGTCAGTGCGCCCAAGTGTTTCAGAGATGTGCGCTTCCATGCACGATATACACCAGTATTAGCAGAATCCTTAGCATCTTCTGATGTATCTGCAGAATAGCCGTTGGTATTATCATAAGATACGGTATAGTTGTTGTTGCTACCGCTGATTGCACCTTCCGGATCGTCATCTTCATTTTTACATGATGCGAATCCGAACACCATTGCCAAAACTGCTGCGCCGAACAGCATTCTCTTTGTCATTTTCATTGTAATCCTCCATGACGTTTCCCCAAACGGGGAAAATGTATACTCAACTATACAAAAAAAAAGCATACAATCAAGACGGTTGCATAAAAACTTGGCGAAATTTGCCACCACATGCACAGTTACGTCTACACAAAAGCGTTTTTATATTATAGTATAGACTTATGACATTAGAGGATTTTAAGACCGAAGAAGAATATATCTCGCAGATGGAGCACGGTGCACTTCTGAATCCGCGCATAGACTCCACGTTCAAGGCTCTCTTTACACAGCCTACGCAGGAATCTCATGACGCCCTGCATTCTTTTTTGGAAGCAGCGACCGAACGCAAAATCAAAACTTTTGCCCTCACGGCAAACGATGCCCCTGCGGAATTTGCTGGACAGCGTGGCGTAAGCTATGACATTGCATGCGTGTTCGATGACGGGCTTGCTGCTGACATTGAAATGCAGGCAGTTAATCAGAAATATGATTACGGGAAGCGTTCTGAATATCAAGTTGCACGACTTGAGACAACCTATCTCAAAAAAGGTGATACATGGGAAAAAGCACCCACCGTGTACCAGATTACCGTCCTTGATTTTTCATATGATGCTGCCTGCAAGGATGTGGTTAGCCGCTACGCCATGCGGACTAAGGATGGTCGTGAACTTTCCAACTCACTCAATGTTATTTTTATTGACTTGACAAAAGTAGATGGCATTGAGGGAAAACTTGACACTAACTCTGCACTGGAAAACTGGGCAATTTTTCTGAAAAATGCAGATAATCCCACAAAAAGAGAAATCATAAACAAACTTACCGGCAAGGAGGTAGGGCTTATGCAGGCAAGTAAATCGCTTTCTTCAATCAGTGCCGACCGCGATTTGTGGTTTGCACAATACAGGCAGGAAATCATGGAACGTGACCAGCTGTCCTCGCTTGCCGCAATGCGCAGGGAAGGGCTTGAAGCAGGCAGAGCGGAAGGCAGAGCGGAAGGCAGAGCGGAAGGCAGAGCGGAAGCAAAAATTGAAACGGCTCGAAATTATCTGCTTCTTGGACTTTCCGTTGAACAAGTGGCAAAAGGCTCAGAACTGCCGCTTGCTGAAGTGCAGCAGATTGCAGATACGCTTGAAAAATAAGCCTGTCTGGGGTTTTAGGGGTGAAGCCCCTAGGCGAGAGGGTAGCGACCAACGCGAATGCAACGAAGCCACAGGCGAAGTTTCGGAGCGGTGGGCGCGTAGGGAGAGACTTCTCCCCCACTATAAAATCTGCTATACTTTTTTGCATGAGTGATTTTTTTGACGAAAAGACGGTCTTTATCCTTGATTCCTACGGCTTGATTTACCGCGAGTACTTTGCTTTTATCTCGCATCCGCTGACGAACAGGGCGGGGGAAAATATTTCTGCGCTTTTTGGATTTTTTCGCAACTTGAGTACTATTTTAAAGCGGTACCGTCCTTGCTATATGGTGGCGGCTTTTGATTCCCGCACGCCGACTTTCCGCCACGAGCGATACGCTGCATACAAGGCTAACCGTGAGAAAACGCCTGATGACTTAAAGGCTCAGTTTCCTTGGATTGAGGAGATGCTGCATATGCTGGGCATTCCGATGGTGCGGTGTGATGGTTTTGAGGCGGACGATGTGATTGCAACGATTGCTTCCCAGTGTGAAAAAGAGGGGCGTCACTGTTGCGTGCTTTCTGCAGACAAGGATTTGATGCAGCTGGCTACGGAAAACACTCATATTTTAAAGCCTGACCGGACGGAAATTTGGGCGGAAGTAGACCAGGCTGGAGTGGAAGCGGAATGGGGGGTGCCACCAGACAAACTGCTGGACTTACTAAGTCTGATGGGCGACACGGCGGACAATGTGCCGGGGGTAAAGGGCATTGGTCCCAAGAGTGCGGTAAAACTGCTGGCTGAGTACGGTTCTCTGGAAGGAATCTACGAGCATGCGGATGAAATCAAGGGGGCTCAGGGGGAAAAACTGCGGGCGGACAGGGAAAATGCCTTTCTTTCCAAGGAGTTGATTACCCTGCGCTACGATGTTCCCTGCGCGCAGCATCCCGATGACTTTAGGACGGAAAGGCTTAATTTTAAGGAGACGGCAAGCGAACTGGTAAGGCGGGAACTTCCTGCAGTGGCAAAACTTTTTATGACGCTGGCTTCGGAATCTGGCGAGGACATGGGAGAGGCGACTTCTTCCCGTGATGCGGTAAAGATTGAGCAGCAGAAGGACATCAGACAGAATCAGGGTGACTACAAGGCGGTGACGGAAGAAAAGGAACTTGCCGCTTTTGTTGACGCGGTGCTTGCTTCAGAAAGCAAGGAAGTTGCCCTGGATACGGAGACCGACAGTCTGAACACCTGGGCGGCAAATCTGGTGGGCTTTAGTCTCTGTACCTCGGCAGGGAGCGGAATCTACGTGCCGGTCATTCTGACGGATTCGCTTTTTGCCACCACAATTGAAAAAAAATTCGTGCTGGAGCAGATTGCACGGCTCTTTAATGCGGAAGACTGCACAATTATACTGCACAATGCAAAATTTGACTTGCAGGTGTTGTGGACAAACGGGCTGGATAAGTTTATTGCCCCGCAAAATCCCGACGTCGTCCGCTACAAGGCGACGATTGCAGACACGATGATTGCCGCATGGCTTTTGGAGCCAGACCGCACGGGAAAGGTGGCCTACGGGCTGGAGCATTTGAGCGAGACAAAACTGGGGCTTAAAGGCACGGAATATGACGAGCTGGTGCCCAAGGGAGGCTCCTTTGCCGATGTGCCGCTGGAAAAGGCTGCTGACTATGGTGCGGAGGATGCGGATTTTACCTGGCAGTTGTGGCACTTCTTTAAGCCAAAGTTAAATGAAAGCAATCTTTACGATTTGTTTGCCTGCATGGAGATGAAGGTGCTTCCTATTCTTGCGGCCATGGAACTGAGGGGCATTCACCTGAATGCGGACGCACTCAAATCCTACGAGTCGGAACTGAAAGTGGAGATTGACAGGATAGAAAAAGAAGTGTATGCCCTTGTGGGACATGAGTTCAACATTGCTTCTCCCAAGCAACTGGGTGTGGTGCTCTTTGACGAGCGGGGGTTAAAGCCGCCCAAGAAGAACAAGCGCGGCTACTCGGTGGATGCGGCGGTGCTGGAAGAACTGGCAGATCAGGATTCAGTGCCACAGAAAATCGTGGAATACCGAAACATGGCAAAACTGCTTTCCACCTATGTGGAGCCACTTCCCAATATGACGGACGAAAGGGGCAGAATTCACACCAGTTTTATGCAGACGGGAACAGCGACGGGAAGACTTTCCAGCCGTGACCCCAACCTGCAGAACATTCCCGTCCGCGATGAGGCAGGAAGAAGAATCCGCACGGCATTTACGGCAGAAAGCGGCACGGTTCTCATCAGCGCGGACTATTCCCAGATTGAACTGGTGGTGCTTGCCCATTTGAGCGGAGACCCCAATCTTTGTGCCGCCTTTAACGAGGGGGTGGACGTGCATAAATCCACCGCTGCCCTTATCTACGGCATTTCTCCTGAGCAAGTGACGGCAGACATGCGGCGCACGGCAAAGACAATCAATTTTGGCGTGATGTACGGCATGGGTGCTTTCCGTCTGGCACGGGATTTGGGCATACCCATGGCGCGGGCAAAAGAATTTATCGAAAACTATTTTGCCCAGTACGCGGGAATACGCACTTTTATAGACAGCACGATTCAAAAGGCAGAGGAAACAGGCTATGTGGAAACCTTTATGGGTCGCCGCCGCCTCATTCCTTCCATTACCAGCGCCAACAAGATTGAAAAGGCTGCTGCCGAGCGCATGGCAATCAATACGCCCATCCAGGGTTCTGCCGCAGACATCGTAAAAAAAGCCATGCTGGATGTGGATGAGGCCCTGTACCAGCACCCCACGGGGGCAAAACTGCTCTTGCAGGTACACGACGAGTTGATTTTTGAGTGTCCGGACGATGAAAAAGCCGTAAGCAATACGATTGCACTGATTCGCGACAAGATGGAACATGCCGTAACGCTGAAAGTGCCCCTCCGCGTGAGCATTGAACAGGGCGCAAACTGGGGGCTCTTCCATTGAGCAAGATAGGGGAGGTCTCCCCCTCGGCTGCAACTTCGTTTCCGCCTACCCCCTCTACGGGGGAAAGCCCCCGTAACGCCCCCTTCATTCTCTGCGTCACCGGGCCGATGGCGGCAGGAAAAAATGCAGCATCTGCTCTTTTGGAAAAGCATGGATTTGTGACCGTAGATGCAGACGCTCTTGTGCATCAGGCTCTAAAAGAAGATACATTGCAGGCAAAAGTGATTGAAACCTTTGCACCCTATGCCGCGGAAAAAAATCTTTCGCTTACGAACGAGGACGGCTCGCTAAACCGGCGCAACGTGGGTGCCCTTATCTTTAAGGACAAAAAACTGCTCGCCTTGCAGGAAGCCTTGGTACATCCCGCCGTCAGCAGCCTCATAGATGATTTTATCAATTCCCACCCGAAAGAGGACATTGTGCTGAATGCCACGGTGCTCTACAAGATTCCCGTCATAAGCCGCTGCAATGCCGTTTTGTTTGTTACGGCACCTTTTTGGACACGCTTTTGGCGGGCAAAAGACCGTGATCACATGAAAACAAGGCACATTCTTGCAAGATTTTGGCAACAACGCTCACTCTTTGCTAAATATAAAAATGCAAATGCCGATATTTATAAAGTAAATAATACCGGCAATTTAAACGCATTGGAAAGCAAAATCAAGGCATTTCTAAAAGTCTGTCGGTAACGAGGTTATCGCTATGGAACAGAAACGAACTCTTTGGATTATCGCCGCATCTGGCGTATTCCTTTTGGTTGTGGTGGGAGCCGCGCTCATTCTGTATTCGCCGTCACTCCACAATAATCAGGTTCAGCAAGCAGCATTCAATCCCGCTGACGGCTGGACAACCCCGGCATATGCAACAACGACCTATCCGTCAGAAAGTCCGGCAGGAACGAGCGATGCTTTTGCAGACAATGCCATCAGCGTTCCCGATTTTTCCGAGGACAAACCCGCTCCGGCTTCGCCCTTTGACCTGCCCGCAGTTGCACAGTCAGAAGTGCCCTCAAACGCTATTCAGACAAACAATCTGACCGTCTACAGCGACAACACCACGGTCTACGGATCAGGCACGACAACAATTGACTTGAACACGCTGAAATCAAATCCGATTGCAAGCGCAAAGGCAAACACTACGGTTCAACCGGCCAATGAAACAACGGCAAAACAGATTGCCAGCACCGCCGCCGCAAAGTCAGAAAGCACGCCTCGCTACAACTACGAAGACAGCAAGACAAGCACTCCTGCACCAGTTGCAAAAGCCGCTCCCGCAAAAACGACAAAATCTACGGCTCAGTCAGGCACGGCTTCTGCAAAGAAGGCTGTCGCCGTGGCAAAAGTTCCTGACCGCTTCTGGGTGCAAGCTGCTTCATATGCGACAAAGAAAAATGCTGATGCGGCACGGGCTACACTGGAAAGCAACAAGATTCCCAGCGAAGTCTTTACCTATACGGATTCAAAAGGAAAGGTCTTCTACCGCGTAAGAATCGGTCCCTACACTACTTCAAGCGAGGCAGAGTACTGGAAGACTCAGGTGGCAAAGATTGACCAGTTTGCGGACGTTCAGAGTTACATTGTCAATTCCTCAGCAAAAGCCGTTCGATAAGCGGTTTTAGGCAGATTTTTTAGGGGTGCTCAGTCGCCCCTTATTTTTTTCACTTTTTTCACCTTTTTTTCACTTTTTTTCTGAAAATTTAGCCTAAAATGACATTTTGATGCCTATAAGATAGTATATGAAAGTACTGTCTTATTTTTTTGTCCTGGCGGTCATTCCGCTGGTGGCGATGGACGCTGAACCCTATTTTAAATATGTGGAAGTAAAGGAAAGCACTTCCCTTACCATACCTGTTGATTCTGAAAAAGAAAACAGTTACGGCGGTTCAGCAGGATTACGGCTTGCATTTGGAAAAGCCCTGTGGAATTTGGATGCAAGGACTTACCTGACGCTGCCCAAAACAAAGGGGTCGGCATTTAGCGCACTTTCTTCACCGGCGGATTTTTTTGCCCTCATGGACGACTTGCGCTACGGAGGAGGCATTGTCTCGGAAACATGGCTGCCGATAACCCTAAAGGCGGGGATGCTGTCCTTTTCCAAATCAGTGTCCCGACTGGAAAATCCTGCGCCCTCCTCCTCGGTAAATCCACTGGCAAAAAGTTTTGGCTTTTCCGCGGGTATCGGCGCAAACCTTCCCACGCTCGCTTCTGCCGTAAAGCCTCTGGCACTGTACGCGTCGGTCAATGCTCCGCAAAAAGCACCCCTTTCTGTCCAGGCTCAGTGCGCCTTTACTGATGAAAAAAGACTTTACGCTTCCCTTTCCTGCACCCTGCCTCTGGGAAAAATCTTTTCCTTCCACAGCGTACTTACCGGGGGCCGCATGTGCGTGGAAAACAAAAATGCGTACCTTAGGGACACAAATGCAGACTTTGGCAGGCACTGGCTCTACGGTGCAGTGTGGGAAAGCGCATTCAGAAGCCCCTGGCTCAAACTGAATTTATTTGCGGGTTTGCAGGAAACGCCTTTTAGCGAAGATTTCAGTCATTGGGCAGTGTGGATAAAAGCCGCCGCCCGCAGCAGTTACAGAAACTTCCTGCTTGATGTCTCATACTTTTTTATTCCCACCCTGTCGGCATCTCCAAAAGCAAGTCCCCTTGTGGGCGGCTCCTCCAGCGTATGCCGCACTATCCGCCAATTCGGGCTCAATCCCCAGCTACAGCTTGAACTGCACAATGCCTATGCCGCCACGCTTAGACTAGGACTTCATGCCTTATTTGAAAAGAAAATCCTGAATACGCTGCAGGCAGAACAGTACAGCACTTTAAAACTTGCGGCGGGTTTTGCCTATGAAAGCAAGCCCTTTAC
Organism: uncultured Treponema sp.; assembly: GCA_937885175.1. Taxonomy (GTDB): domain Bacteria; phylum Spirochaetota; class Spirochaetia; order Treponematales; family Treponemataceae; genus Treponema_D. The sequence goes on from CAKZZO010000101.1 coordinate 8,258, forward strand.
CACAAAAGTGACGGCAGGAGTAAGCAATGCCATTCTGGACGGTCGCTTTCTTACTGACTCCACCAGACCCGAAAAATACTATTCCGCGGATATTTCTTCGTCACTTTTGCTGGAAAGCATACGGGCAAGCCTTTCGCTCGGATATGACCGCTATCCCAAGTCATCAAAAACAGGAAACACAAAAGATTCTTTTTCATTAACGGTTAGCGCAAGTCCGGGAAAAAAGCGAACGGTTACGATGACTGGAGGCGCGGCGATTTCCTACAAGAACGGAGAAAAAGCCAGCAGTTCCGCAGATGCCAGCGTGACGGTAACGCTCAAAAGCACCTTTGTCCGCACTGTCCTAAAATGCGCCCTGTCCCTGCCTCTGTAGAATTGGATGCACGCTGAAAACTGTGACAGGAGCGGTGCTCCCGTCGGGTTTCGTTTTGCCATGGAGGGCAAAACGAATACCCCTATTTCACATCCACTTCCTTAGATTTTGCACGGCGCTCGCTCTTGTTGTCAGGCACGATAATTGCATCAACCGTAATGCCCATGGACTGAGCTTCGCGTGCCACACGCTCTTTGGTGTATTTTCCGCTGCCACGGGGCTTGGGATGGGGCTCTGCGTCACCAATCAGTATGATTTTTCTGGTGGCATCGTTACGCCACTTGTAGAATTCCAGCGATCCGCACATTGCTTCATAGACCGCCTCGGGAATGTCGCCGCCTTCATTGCCACGGATTTTGAACCCGTTCAGATTCTTGGTAAAGACTTCGATTTTTTTGGTAAAGTCAAAGAATTTAACGGGAATGCCCATGTATCTGTAGTCGTCACCGTAATCACGGTAAAGCAAAAGCCCCAGACGCAAATCACCGTATTCTGGGAGGGCTTCAATCAGGCGGGGAACCCATTCTTCCCGCAACTTCTGAATGTCGTCCTTCATGCTGCCTGTCGCATCAATGGCAAAAACCACATCCACTTTTTTCTTGGGATCAATACGGGCAAGGGAATCCATAAGGTCATCCACCAGCGTTTCGGGTCCCTTGGAATAGACCATTTGGCCGCCACCAAAGCCGGCAATTTCGTTGAATGTTTCCGCTGCCTTGGGATTGTAGTCATCGGTCAGCACTGGTGTCGCTTCCGGCTTTGGCTCTGGTTTCTGCTCCACTACGGGGTTTGGCTCAGGGACGGGAGGCTCAACTTTTGGAGGAATCGGCTTTCCCAAATCAAACATAAAGGGATTGTCCTCGTATGCACCAGTGTAGTCAGCATATTTTTTCTCAAAACTGCGGATATTGATAAAAGTTCCCCGATCAATTTTTACGATGCCGTTTCTCGACCAGGGATAGCCGTACTGAATTTCTGAGGGAATGTAAATGTGAAAAGCCTCTCCAAATTCCGCATCCGGTTCAGCAGTGGAGTCAATCAAACTGTATTTTGCGCCCTCTGAAACCAGTGGCTTTCCGTCCAGATAGCGGATTTCGTCACCGTTTATGGGATTGTAGTCCATGGCGCGGTAGGCATAACTGTCACTTTCTCCCGCCGGATCTTTCGTAGTTTCTGTCAGAAGAATAGACTCCATGCCGGGCTTTTTTCTGACGTACAAATGATAGCCCGCTGCCGTTCCAAAGGTTGACCCCTCTTCATATGACAGGCGCACATCCTCACGCTGAATGACTAAATCAGCGGCGAACAGAGAAATTGAGGCACAAAAGAATGCCATACATGCAAAAAACAGCTTTTTCATAATTCAATTATCGGCAAAAAGAATTGTTGAAATTAGACAAACCTGTGCTATAATAAGTATTCAGCAACGATATGGAAACGGACAATCAGAACATAACATTTGAAAATGTCTCCATTGATGAATTTTTCGACAAAGAAGAAACACCAGCAAATGATATTTCCACTGGTATCGTTGTCCTAACGCCAAAGCAAAAGGAAATGGTGGACGACCTGTGCGAACGCATGGTAGTGGTTGCTCCCGAACAGTTGAACAACGTTACAGACCGCATGACGCGTCTGGAGGGACTGGCAAAATCGCTGGCAAACTTCCCCTCGCTTTTGGAACGGGCAAACCTTACGGCAGAAGTCCGCACTCCTCAGGCTTTGATTGAATCCCTGATTACCCACACCCAGGACGGTGACAATACCTTGCAGTTGCCTTCAAAAGCAACGCTGGGCAGAGGCTTCCTTGTGGCAAAGATTCACACCTTTTCTTCACTGAGCAAACTTTCAAAAAGCGTCGGCATGGATAAAAAAATCTCTCAGGCTTTTCAGGATGAAACCGTGTCCATGATGTTCCTGCTTCTGGCAGAAGATGTTTACCTGAACCTTATCCGCGACACCAATCTGGAGATGGACTTTCGTCGGCAACTGGCACTTTCCCTGCTTTTGCTGTGGGAACATCGTGCCGACCAGAACATTTCAGACATTTCCCCGGTTTTGCAGACAGTTTGGAAAGCCCGCCGCACACTGGCACCCGCATTTGGCACAATGATGGGCACAAGCGAACTGATTATGATTTCCTTCCAGATGGACGAGCAGTGGAGTGCCTTCATCAAGACAAAACTCGCCGTTCCCGAAGTCTCTCAGGCCATGGAAGAATTTCTCTTCGGTCTTTCATTTGAACAGATTAACAAACTCAAATCAATCCTAAGGGAAAAAGGAATCGCCGCAATCGGACGCGATGAAGTGTCACAATATCTGGGAGAGCATATCAAGACGGACGTAAGCATGGACTACCGCGACTTCTTTACCCAGTATTCAATCCGGCGAGACAATGCCCGCGCCCGCAAACGCATGGGGCTTTCAGGTCCCCACCGTACACTGGAAGATTTATTCATCCGCTATGTCATGGAATCAAACCGCGACAAGCAGAACAATGACGTGTACGCTAAAGAGGGATAAAATGGAATCGGAAGATAAAAAAGTTCCCTATCACTTTGGGGAAAAAATCCGTACTGTCAGAGAGCGCAAGGGCTACACGCTCAAGACAGTCGCTCAGCGGGCAGGCGTAAGCGAAAGCCTTGTTTCTCAGATTGAACGAAACCGCGTCTCCCCCGCAATCGACACCCTGCTTGCCCTTGCCGATGTGCTGGACATCAACCTGGAGTTTTTGTTTGAGGAATACCGCAGAAAGCGACCCGTACAGATTATTCGGGCAGACGAGCGAAAGAAAATCAGTGAAGATGACGTTGTGTACGAGGAACTGGCAAAACCCGTGGAAGCCGACGGGCAGTACGCCATGGAATCCTTTATGATGGAAATTCCAGTGGGTGCCCACACTCATCGCGGCTCCTATGGCCACTTGGGACGGGAAATCGGCTTTATCGTACAGGGAAAAGCCCAGCTCCACTACGAGAACCTCGTCTACAATCTGAGTGAGGGCGACAGCGTTTCTTTCAGTGCAAGTTCGCCGCACACCCTTTCCAACACTGGCGACATCCCCCTCAAGGCATTCTGGACTGTCAGTCCTCCCCAAAGATTTTTGCAATAATGCCCTTTGCCCCTCTTGCGCAAAAATCTCCTTTCTGTCATACTGAATTTCACTTACGGAACTACCGAAGACGAGGAGGTGAATTACAAATGGCAAGCATTATCGTTGATGATAACGAGAACCTCGAAAAAGCAATCAAACGCTTTAAGCGCATGGTTGAAAAAGAAGGTATTATCCGTGAATACAAAAAGCGCGAATACTACGAAAAGCCTTCAACAATCTTGAACCGCAAGAACAAGACCCTGCAGCGCAAGTTGATGAAGAAGAACCGCAAGGCACACGATGGACGTTCTGCCTACTAAGCGCATAAAAACCTCTGGCATCGGTCAGGGGTTTTATTTTGCCCGCATCCTTTCCGCAGGCACAAGATTCTTTGCCGTCCTGTGTCTGACTGCCCTTCTCTTTTCCTGCGCATCCACACGGCGCGCACCCTACACTTTTTTTACCGAAGAAAAAAACGCCTACATTCCTGTGCAATTTGGCTGGAAAGCGGTCTATGAAGGCGCAGAATACTTTTGCTACCAAAACAAGGAATTTCCCCTGCGCTACCATTGCCTAAGAATCAATCTAAAGGCAGACAACTTGCAGATTTCCGCCTTTCCCGCAACAGAGGCAGACTTTACCCATAAAAAAGGCGAGCGAACCAAATTTTTTACCGGCAAGCGGACAGGAAAATTTGCAAAAACCGCAGGAGCAGACATCGCCATCAACGCATCCCCCTTTGCGGGAAAAAACGGCAAATGGGATTTTCTTGCCCATATCACTTCCACCAGACAGCTCGTCGGCATACATACCGTGGCGGGCAGGGAACTTTCTCCACCAGTTTCCTCATACTGTGCCCTCATCCTTAGAAAAACTGGACAGGGCTGGAAAGGAGAAATCATCGACAGCCAGACCCCGGAAAGTCTTGCTGACGCATACTTTGCATTCGGTGGCTTCTGGACGATACTGAGAGACGGTCAAAAACAAGGTCCCTTCATCAATAACCACGATTCCCGTACCGCCTGCGGGCTTTCCCAGGACGGCCACACGCTCTACCTGCTGATTGTGGAGGGAGAAGCCATAAGCATGAGCGAAGGACTTTCCTACCCCGAATGTGCCGACCTGCTTGCAGCCATGGGAGCAGACGATGCCATGGAATTTGATGGCGGAGGTTCATCATCCCTCTTTATCGGCGGAAAAAACATGCTTTCCTATCCCAGCATCCGAATAAATGCAAACAGCATTGGTTTTTCCTTTAAATCACTCCCCAATAATCATTGACGAGTACGGAATAATGCTATAGAATAATTTTTATGGGTGTGATAACGAGCCAGCAGATTACGCGATATTACGATCAGTTCTGCGACACAGAAATTGCTTTTTCAAAAGATATTATCCGCGTTCTGAACATTGATCCTCGGCAGATTTACATTAAGTGTAACGGCACCCAGTGGCCGTGCATCATCAATTCTACTTCATTCAAACTGGCTCGCATCATCGTTGGTACAAAGGGCGGCGCATATCAGATGATTTCCCAAAAAGAACCGCCTGCCGTCAGCCTGCGTTTCTGCTTTAAGGAAGACGGAAATCAGATGATGAGTTTCTTCGTCAATTCCAAGGTAACGAACATCTCTCCCTACATGAATTCGCAGGATTTAGTTATCGTTACCCTTACCTTTACCCAGCGGCCGCCGGACGATTTGATTGAGCAGATTGGCGGACTTTTGGAAGCAAATCAGAACGCCATTCGTCGCCGCGAAGAATACATCCTCATCAACGAAGAAAACAAGCGAAAACTCGGTCTCATGCGGGAAGAAACCATCGTAATGATTGAAAACGTACCCCGCCACTGCATTTTACGCCAGATTTCTTTTGGCGGTGCAAAATTCATTTTGCTGGGCTTGTCTCAGTTCCTCACCAACAAAGAAGCCGTTATTCAGATGGATTTTGAAGATCCGCCTGAGCGCATTCAGATGAAGGGCAAAATCGTTGCAGCCGGCATTATCGAAGGCCGCAAGGATATAGTTGCCGTCAACATGCAGTTTGACGAAAAACTTGTTTCCCTCACCTACAAAATGCACGTCAACGGTTTCCTGCAGCAACAGCGCAAGGTAAAAGTGTCTGCCGCAGACCAGCTGGCACAGCAGCGTGCAAAAATGCAGTCCGCAAAGAAGTCAGAAGACGAGGCAAAAGAAGGCGAATCAGCGGAAGCAAAGTCAGAGGAAGCCAAGGCAGAATCTCAGACTGAGGAAAATGCAGAAAACCAGACCGAAACCGCGGCAGAAGCAAGCGAAAGCCCCGCAGAGGCAAGTCCTGCTCAAGAAGCAGCGGCAACTCCTGTGCCTGAAGCAGCTCAATAGCAGGCCTGCATACATTACTCCGTAAAGGAACACCACATGAAACCAGTCAATCCTCTTGAATCAATTTATTTTATCACCTTGCCCGAAGACTATACGCTTTCTAAAAGTGCCATGCACATCGACCCCACCCTTCCGATTCCCGTGCAGAAAAAAGACGGAGAAGCAGCAGGCAGTTTTAACATGGCGGAACTCACCGAAGAACAGATTCTTTCCGGCTTGCTCACCGTTATGGCCTATGACACAAAAAATGAGCACATTCAGTACTATCGTTCCCTGCTCAAGAATGCCCGCCCCAACATCAAGAAGGAGTTGAGCGAGGCCGCAATCCTCAAAGCAAAAAACGAAGACTTTAACCTTGCCGAAGAAATCTTTACCGCCCTCCACGGCTTTGACCCGGAAGACATGGCAATCGTCCTGAACATGGCCTTGTTTTTTGACCAGAGGGCAGACTCCTACCGCCGTTCCGGCCTGCATGAAGATGCCGATGCTTACGATGACAGCGCCCTGCTCTACTACCGCGAAGCCATGAATGCTGAGCCGGAAGTTCCGGATGCCTTCTTTAACGCAGGCTTTTTCTTCCTCAAGCAGCGCAACTACCGCGAGGCAAAAAACTGCTTTGAAAGCTACCTCGCCCTCACCTGTGAGACAAAAGATGAAGATTTGGGAGAAAACGGCATCTACAAAAAGAACCGGGCTCAGGAAATCTTACATGACATTCAAAACCGCAACATGGACGACGAACACTTTAAGGCCGCCTACGATTTAATCAATCGCGGAGAAAATGAAAAAGGTCTGGAAGAAATCCGTCTCTTTCTGCAAAAAAATCCCGCTGTATGGAATGCCTGGTTTATGCTGGGCTGGGGACTGCGCAAGGCAGGCCGCTATGATGATGCCAAGCAAGCCTTTGAAAAATCACTGGTCTGCGAAGGCGGCGAAGAAAATGCCGACACCTATAATGAACTGGCCATCTGCGCCATGGAAGCCGGCAATCTTTCGGAAGCAAAAAGGCAACTGGAAAAAGCCCTTGCCATCACGCCCGAAAGCACTAAAATCATGTCAAATCTGGGGTATCTTGCCCTCAAGGAAGGAAATCCTGCCGTAGCCGCAAGTTATTTTCAGGCAGTGCTGGAATTTGACCCCCACGACACACTTGCCCAGATGGAACTGGCAAAACTGGACGTATAGGCTTAAAAATCCAGTTTCAGGCTGTCGCCCACATCCACGCCTACCCGTCTAAACCAGCCTTGGGGAACTTCCAGCGCATAGCGTACGCTCAAGGTGCTGCTTACCGTAGCAAGGCTGTAGGGTGTCATGTCAAAGATATTCTGAATCACACCTTTTCTATCAATGTAGGCAATGGAAAGGGGGTGAGGCGTGTTCTTCATCCAAAAGTGCAGAATCTGGTCATTCTCAAAGACAAAAAGCATTCCTGTTCCGTCTGGAATTTTTTTACGCTCCATAAAGCCATGCTCACGCTCTGCCGGTTTCACTGCCATTTCTGCCGCAAGCAGCACAGTCTCACCAGATGCCTTGCCAATCGTCAGATTTCTAACCGGAAGTTTCTGGGATTTACAGGTTCCCAAAGCACACATACAAAAAACAATCGCAAAAACAACATGGAATTTCTTCATCTTACAGTCCTTTTAGGAATTCTTCGCGGTTCTGCTCCCCATAGGTCTTTTCCACTTTAGCCTTGTCCTGACGGTCAGCAAAAACTTTTGCATCAATATATTTTAACGAAAGGGGACGCTCCAGGCTCATCATCACGCTGTCATTCTGCCACTGGGATTTTTTTGGCGTAAGTTGATTCGGGCCGCCGTACTTTTGGCACAGGCTCGTAAAGACCGAATAATGGTCCACTTTTTCATCGTTGAGGTTGATGGTAATGACAGAGAGTTTTCCGTCCGCAAACTGAAACCAGCAGCGGCCAAAATAGGAAAAAGCCGCAAACCTACCGTCAGTCTCAATCAAAACCTGATTGTCTTTGGGAGAAAAAGAAACGTCCCTGTCGCCGCGATAGCCAAAGGCATGATTTTTTAGCAGGGCAGCCTTTACGTCGTCTACACTCATACCCAAGTGAATGTCACCGTAGCCCATGGGCAAGGACTCGTGCTGACCATTCTGCTGCAATGACTGCGAGGTATTTTCAGCAGCCCATAGAAAGAGAGAGAGGCTGACAAACAGAACACAAAAAAATAATTTCTTCATCATTTGAATGTCGGCACAATGCGTAAAAATCTGAGGAAAAATTATCCGGCAAAAAGAACGTGTTTATTTGAGTTTACTGCGGGCAAAAGCGGCATGCTTTATAAGTTCCGCACAGTCAGAAACGATAAGTTTTTGCGTATCAGGCTCAATCTTAATGTGGGAATCCTTTCTGAATTCATAAGCGTAGCGCATTTTTACGTCATCCGGAAAACTACACATATCAGCAAGATCCTGAGCAGTAAGTCCGATTCTGTAGTCGCGCATAAAGTTGGCTGGCAGCTTGGCCTTTTCTACCTGCAGGGCAAGCATATCCAGCATCTGCTGAATCGGGTCTGCAATCTTAGAGTTAATCAACTGACGAGACATAGACCAGAGACGTTCCGCAAGCGTCGTCGTAAGGCGGGAAATCATCTGTGGCTGCGTGGTGACCATCTGGTTAAAGTTCCTGCTGTTTACTACCATCAAGATACAGTCTTCGTTTGCTATCGCACTGGCAGAACGGGGCTTGTTTTCCAGCAATGCCATTTCGCCAAACATGTCACCCTTTTTGAGGATGGCAAAGGTCACTTCCTTGCCGTCTACTACCTTGCCGATTTTTACCTGCCCAGACTGAATGATGAACATTTCAGCACCGCTCTGATTCTCGCAGAAAATCATGGTGTCTTCGGGATATCTGCGGGTCATATCGGCCGTAGGCTCAAAGTAGACCGCCTGTGTATGCTTGCGCAATTCAATAAAGCGGCGTTTTGCAATCTCGGTATTCTGATTCCGTACGCCAGTCTTTAGGAACTGATAGTAGGCAAAAGCCGCAATGTCAGTCTTTTTCTGCTGGTCGTAGAACATGCCCACGTTGAAAAGGGAATTGGGATTTGCATCTGCCGCCGCACCTGCCGCAGCCGAACGATGCATCAAAAGTTCATTCACGCCACGCATACGAGCCGCAAAGGTACGAATCATCTTCATAGCAATAGGAGTATTCTGTTTAATCAAGTCAGGGTACTGGTCGCGGCGAACAGCAATTACAACTACATCCGTCATTGCAACGGAATTTTCAATCTGAGACATGCCAGCCATGCAGGAAACAACGCCCACAAAATCACCTGGTCCAAGGATGTCTACGCCATTACCTGAAACAGAGCCCTGACGTTCACAATGAACCTTACCCGCCTGAATGATAAAAAAGCGGTCAGCAACCTTTCCTTCTACCGTTAGATAAGAACCCTGTTTATAGTTTACGAATGACAGTTGCAACATAATACATCCCCGTTTTTCACTATTTTAATAGTATAAAAGCCACCGTTGCTTTTGTCAATGTAAGAAAAAGTCACCAAGAAAAATTATTTCACATTCCAGCACAATAGCTTTTTTTTCCGCCACGATTTTTTTTATCAATTGCACAAGGTCAAAAATATCCTGGGCAGTAGCGTCTCCTGCGTTCACAATAAAGTTTCCGTGCCAGGGAGCCACTTGTGCCCCGCCTACCTGAAGACCTTTCAGCCCACACTCGTCAATTACTTTTCCAGCAACCACGCCCTGCGCCACATCATTTTTAAACACGCTTCCTGCACTGGCTGCCAAAAAATGCCCCTTTTCCTTGCGTTGGGCAATGCAGTCTTCCGATTTTTCAGCGTCAAAGCCTTTTAAAAGGGCAAACTGGGCCGAAAGAATAATGTGGCGGGGGAAAGCCTCCCCCTCGCTCCAGCCCGCCGCTACGCTATGGTCTTCCGCTACCCCCTCTCCTAGGGGCTGCACCCCTAAGACCCCGCAAGTTTTGCGAGCGGACAAGGCTCCCGTCGGCTGGAAGGGCGATTTCTTGTATCCCCAGTCAGATTTGCGACGCTCATCAGTCATCTCATAGGTACAAATCTCGCCTGACTCCAAATCCACATAGCGCACGCGTACCAGACGGTCGCATGCCGCAAGGCCAAAGCAGGTGGCGTTCATGTAGACCGCTCCACCCACCGTGCCGCTCAATCCCGTAAAGGCTTCCAGTCCCCCCACGTCATGCTGGCGGCAAAAAGTCATCACCGTTCCCCAAGGCGTTCCTGCGTCAATTTCCACTACCCCTGCGTCCACCTGCTGCAATTTCTGCCCGCCTATTTTCCGTAGGCCAGTCATTTTTCGTGTGCTTATCACTGCACCTGAAAAGCCGCTGTCAGAAACAATCAGATTGCTGCCGCCGCCCAAGACAAAAAAAGGCATATTGTTCTGGCACACCAGATGCAGTGCATAGGTCAGAGAGTCTTCGTCAGATGGTTCTAAAAAGAGCGAGGCGGAACCGCCCACACGCATGGTGGTATGACTAAAAAGCGGCTCATTTTGTGTAACCTTGCCAACAAAATGCACATCATCCGCAAGAAGTGCCGCGAGCGCATCAGATGTTTTTGTTGCCATAACCGTTACACCCGAATACCTACAATCAATTTGTCCTCGCCATTTTCCTTTGCCATGGTGATTCTAGTACTAGCGGACTTTATTCCTCCACCAATATGCATGCGGTAATGAACCACAAAAAGACCTTTTTGCGCAATCTGCCGCAGGACATTCTCCTTGGTGAATGCCGCCTTGAATGCCTCAAGGTCATCAAAAAAAAGTACCCCTTCGGCATCCTTGTGGGTATGTGCAAAAAAATCTTTGCCTTGCTTTGCAAGACCTAATTTCTCATACTCGCTCGTCGCTTTATATTCGATGTAATCTTCAGTTTTCAGGTCTACGATGTAAGTACTAATAAAGTCACCCGACAACGACATAAGCATCGCAAGGGAATCTTGATAGTTAGTAGCCATAGTTCATCATACCATAGAATGGGAAAAAAAACAATTTTTTTTTCCAACTGCCAGGGCAAAGGCAAGCAGTAAAATATAATTCCCCACTAAAAAAGGTTTCCAACCTTCTGTTATA
>CAKZZO010000102.1 GCA_937885175.1 uncultured Treponema sp.
CGTAAGCGGACTCATTTTTCGTTTTTGCTGAGACTCTTTTACCTGTGCCCTTTTTTGTCTTACTTGTGAATGGATTATAATGCGTTTGCCCTGAGGGTGTGGCAATGCATATATTTGCAATTACTGATACAAAATGGTATAATGACACATGCTTTATTATTTGGGTGGGATTTTAACCGAATATTTTGGTCCTGCACGACTTTTGCAATCGTACACCGTTTTAATTGTTCTTTCGCTCTACGCGGGCTTTTTTCTTGTCCGCTACGGAATGCCTCATTTTTACCAGTACATGCCCCATGACCGCGGACGTGAATTTACCGTAAATGCAGAGGCAGCAAAAGGAAAGCCCACAGGTGCCGGTGTCTATTTCATTACGGTTTTTGTCCTCCTCTGCTTTATCTTTGTTCCTTTGGACATGCTGCAGGGTGGAAGCCTTATCCTCACCTGGCTTATGATGCTCACCGGTTTTCTGGACGACCGCAGCGCCAACTCTTGGGGTGAATACCGTAAGGCCCTGCTTGATTTTGTCATCTGCCTTGCGGCCGCCCTGCTCCTCGCCTACATAAAAATACACACAGCGGCTGACGGAAAAATTTACTTCTGGCTGCCCTTCCTCACCAACCAGATTGCCGTACCGCCCGCACTTTACCTCATTATCGCTTTAGTTTTGCTCTGGGCCTCAGTCAACACCACAAACTGCACTGACGGCGTGGACGGTCTGAGCGGAACCCTGGTTCTGGTCGCCCTCCTCACTATGGGCGTGATTTTCTACTTCATACTCGGTCACACTGACATTGCAAAATACCTTCTGGTGCCCCACCTAGTAAACGGTGCCTCCTGGGGTACGATGACTTTTGTGCTGGCAGGCGTTCTCATGGGCTACCTCTGGCACAACGCATTTCCCAGCAAGGTTCTCATGGGAGACGCAGGAAGCCGCGCCCTCGGTTTTTACATCGGCATATGCGTACTCGTCAGCGGCAATCCCTTTATGATTCTGGCAACGTCTCTGATTATTTTTGTAAACGGGGGCTTAGGACTGGTAAAGGTGGCATTGATTCGCTTCTGCCACATACATATCCTTACCAACATCCGCTTTCCCCTGCACGACCATATGAAAATCAACCACGGCTGGTCACCCACACAGGTGCTGATTAAATTCCTGATTATCCAACTTTTGGTCACCATGGCCATTGTAGGCATCATCTTTAAGGTTCGCTAGCACACCACACAGCCGCCTGCTAACGCAAACAGGTGGCTTCTACAAAATTCAATTTTCCCGCGCGAACAGAAAGGTCTTTTTCCGCAGCGTAGGTCACATGCCGTCCTGCCATAAACTGCACGGTCACCTTATAGTCACCAGCGGGCAGCGAAAATCCTGTTACGCTTGCCTTGGCAGGAAAAAAACGGCAGGTACGCACATCCGCCCGCTCGGTCAATTCATTGCTGACTTTTGTTGCAAAATCCAAGAGGGAAAAAACAAGTGACGCAGTGTTATCCTGACTTTTACGGGCCATGGTATTCATGCTAGTGTTTGCGGCAGTCTTCGCAATGGAACGGAGCAGTGCCTTGGTAAAAAGCACCGAATATTTTTGCTGAAAGGTGTCCATACTGATATTTTCCAGACTTTCAATCTGCTCCAGCGTCCGACTGTATATTTCGCCAGTCTGCTTGTTTTCTGCCGTAGCCACAATGCTCGTAATGGCAGACCGTCTTTTTTCCATCTTGGGTAGGGCAAGCTTATACCACACCGTACCCCGCCAGCTGTATGCCCGCACCACCTCTTCTTTTTTTATGGGGGCAAAACCGCTAAAAGCCAGTACATTCAGCCTCGTATCAGACCTTCGTACATCTTTTTCCGCCGCAATCGTTGCAGGCAGGGCAAAATCATACACATCCTTCTGCGTCCTAAAAGCCTCTTCCAAAAGACTGGCATCAATCCGCGCGCTATCGTAATCGCCGTCCCCCCGGTTCAAGAGCATACTCACGTAATGAGCCAGGGCAGAGTTGTAAAACTGAATCGAAACCCGCTTGACCTTGGAATTCTGGTCGTCACTTTCCATGCCCCGTATAAGGTCTTCATATTTTGAGCGCAGTTTTTTCAGTTTGTTGTCAAAGCGGCGCATCTCCACCATGGCATCGTCAATCAGGCCGTCCTCAATGTAATTCAGTGCCATAAAAAGATTGGTGTAGATATCCTCAAAATCCTCGCCTGCATAGTCCTGCACCAAGTCATTGGTCACCATGGAAGTAACAGACTGAGTAAGGCTGGTAGTAAAATAGGCTTCCATCAGTTTTTCCGCCTGTGCCAAGAGCCTGTTCGATTCCTCAGTTTTTCCGTCGTAATGTGCCACCAGACCTGCGTCCAAAAACTTGAGCACTTCATCATGGCTTCCATAAATCGTGGATTTTTTTTCAGTCAGTTCGGAAGAAACTGCCTCGTAATTTCCCGCCGCAAGATTTGAGTCAATACGACCATAATTGTAATCCGCCATCGTCGTGCATGATGACAAAAAGAGAGAGAAAACCAGCAGTATCAGGTGGGGGAAGCCTCCCCCTCGGCTACAATTCGCGCCGCTCATTTCCGCCTACCCCTTCTAACGGGGGAAATCCCCCGTAACGCCCTCTACCAAACCTATTCCTGCAAGAACAATGCCGCCAGGGTTTCCGCATCCTTGATGATGTTTTCTATCTTGCAATACTCATTGGGCTGATGGGCAAGTTCGTCCATGGTGCTCCAGACAACGGCATCATAGCCCTTGTTCCGAAAACCCGCGCCAACCGTGCCGCCGCCAACGCCGATTGTCCTTGCCCTGATGCCGTGGGCAGCCTTGATGGCCGCCGCCAGGGCCTTTACCACAGGAGCATCGGCAGAAGTTGCCGGAGACTGACCTGCCTGCAAAACTGTCGCTTCTATCTTTACGCCATACTTTGCTTCCACCGCGGCAAGACGATTTTTTATTTCGGCCTGCACTTCCTCCAGCGTGTAGCGGGGCAAAATGCGGGCATCCATGCAGAGCAGGTCATCGCCGGGAATAATGTTCACGCCGTCCACATTGGCCTCCCGCTTTGTAGGCTGGAAGGTAGAATGGTCGGGGGTAAAGAGCGGATCCTTTTCACCAAAAAAATGCTCCAAATCATTCAGGCGCAGGGCCAGGTCACTTGCCGCAAGGCAGGCATTTTTTCCTTCATTGGGGCGGGAACCGTGGCACTGCTTTCCCTTTGTATGAAACTGCATCCAAAGCACGTGTTTTTCCGCAATCTCAATGGTCTCGCCCTTTTCGTCACCACCATCGGGAATCAGGATATAGTCTTCCTTGCGGAAAATTTCGGCATGTTTTTCCAAGAGGAAGTTTGCCCCGTAGGCAGAGCCGCACTCCTCGTCAGCAACAAAAAGCAATTTTATCGTGTATGCGGGAGTAATCCCCGATTCAAGCAGGGAAAGAGCCGCAAAGACACCGCTCACCAGCCCCTGCTGATTGTCCTCCACGCCCCGACCATAGAGCTTGCCGTCTTTTTCCACCACTTTCCACGGGTCAGTCTGCCACTGGGAAAGCGCTCCCGTAGGAACAACGTCCAGATGTGCCATAATCCATATGCGATGCTGGTCGCTTTTGCCAGGTACCGTGGCAATCAGATTGGGACGGATTTTTGCAGAAACCCGCTCATCGGGAGCGTCATAGCGTTTTAAATCCGTAAAGCCCTGTGCTGTAAGCCAGGCCTCCAGCGCAAGGCATTTTTCCAGTTCGCCATCGCCACCATTTTCTGGGGCAAGTGCCGGATGCGCCGTCAAAAGACTTTCCAGTGCAACCATATCCCGCTCGTGGGAACGGATATTGTTTTTCAGCGTATCAAAATCACTCATCTTTTTTCTCCCAGATACTTCTGGTAAGCCTTCCACGTTGTAGAAATCAGGGGATCTACATCACTGTAGCGGGGCTTCCAGTCCAAAGCCTCGCGGGCATAGGCGGACGTTGCATAGAGGCAGGCCGGGTCTCCCGCTCGACGGCCCACATATTCTGCGGGAATCTCCTGCCCCGTAATCCTGCGGGCGGCTTCCAGCATTTCAGTAACGGTCACTCCCTTTTCGCTTCCCAGATTGACGGTCAGACTCCTGTTCTCTCTGGTAATATAGTCCAGGGCGCGAACATGGGCATCGGCAAGGTCAGTGACATGAACGTAGTCGCGGATACAGGTTCCGTCGCGGGTGTCGTAGTCGTTTCCAAACACTTTCAGCTGCTTACGCATGCCGCAGGCAGTCTCCATAATGACAGGCAGAAGGTTGGCAGGATTCTGCTCCAAACCGTACAAAACGCCCTCAGGGTCGTAGCCCGCCGCATTAAAGTAGCGGAGCGCGGCAAAACGCAAGCCTTTTAACTGGTCGTACCACTGCATAATCTGCTCAATATTCAGTTTGGTAAAGCCATAGTAGTTTTCAGGATTCTTGGGATGCTTTTCGTCAATCGGAAGATACTGGGGCTCACCAAATACAGCCGCGCTGGAGGAAAAGACCATGCGCTTGCAGCCGTGCTTGAGGGCAGCATTCATAATGTTAATCGTGCCCGTCAAGTTGTTCACCGAATACTTTTCCGGCTCAATCATGGACTCGCCCGCCGCCTTAAAGGCCGCCATGTGAATAAAAGCATCAAAACCCCGGGCAAACGCCTTGTCCAGCTGCTCCGTGTTCAGAATATCACCGTGAATAAAATCGTTTTCCTTAAAAAGATTCTGCCTGAGTCCGCTTGAAAGATTGTCAAACACCGTCACCGAGTGTTCCTTTGCCATCAAAGCCTTTACAACATGGCTTCCAATATAACCTGCGCCTCCAATTACGAGTACCTTCATGTATATGCCTCCAATACATTTTAGTATATCACATTATGAGGAAATAATCAGTAGCTGTTTTAAATGGTGCACGGCAAACTCACTTTTCCAGCCGATGTATTACGATTTTTGCTATTTTGACCGCTGTATCTGCTGATGGGGAGGAACCTTGGCGGACACCTTTTCCGATATTTGATGCGGTGATGCCGACTTTTTCAGCCAATGCCTTGTTTGTCATTCCCAAATACTCTAATTCCAACGCAACCCTATCCCCTAAATTTTCCAAAGTCTTTGAGAATTTTCGATTACATCTTATACGGAAAAAATGATTATTGTCAAATTTAGTCGAAATTTTCCAAAGTCTTTGCATATTTTCGAGTAGAAATAAGAGCAAGAGGAAAAAAAGAGGGATTACCCCAGTTTCTCCGCCGCTGCTTCCCACTTTGCGTTCAGGTCGTCCAGGTGGGCGGAAAGGGCGTCTATCTCCTGCTGCAGGGCTTTGGCTTTTTCGCCGTTGGAATAGACTTCGGGATTTGCCATTTTGTTCTGGGCTTCCTTTAACTTGTTTTCTACGCTTTCGATTTCTTTTTCAAGGGCTTCCACTTCGCGCTCAATTTTTCTGCGCTCAGAAGCGGCTTTTTTCTGTTCTTCCCAGGACTGTTTGCCGGCAGAAGGTACTTCCGGGGTTTTAGGGGCGGAGTCCCTAGGCGAGGGGGTAGCGGAAAAGCTCTGCTTTGAAGCGAGGGGGAGACTTCCCCCCACGGAAGAGTCAGGAGAAACAAGACCATTTGTCTCATCTTCCAGCCTCTGCATGTAATAGGCATAGTCGCCGGGGAATGTGCGGAAATGGCCGGGCTTAAGTTCCAGAACGCGTGTGGAAAGCCCTTCGATAAAGCCCCTGTCGTGACTGACAAAAATGACGGTACCGCCAAAATCCTTGAGGGCATCCATGAGCACATCCTTGGAGTGCATGTCCAGATGGTTGGTAGGTTCGTCCAGTACCAGCAGATTGACGGGGCGCAAAAGGAGTCGGAGCAAGGCAACGCGGCTTTTTTCACCGCCACTGAGCACGTCAATGGACTTGAAGACATCATCGCCGCGGAACAAAAAGGCTCCCAGCATGTCGCGGAGGCGGGGAATGAGTTCCAGGGGGGCTTCACTTTCCAGCAAGTCCAAAATAGACTGACTGCCTTTGAGGGACTCGGCGTTGTCCTGAGAGAAGTAGCCCACGCTTACCCCCGCACCCAGTTTGACGCTGCCGGAAAAGTCTGTGTCGCCGCCTGCAATGCCCGCAGAGCCGGCAATAATGCGGAGGAGTGTTGACTTACCCGCGCCGTTATGCCCCGCAACCACAAGGCGGTCGCCATTTTCCACAAGCAAGTTCAGATTGTTGAGCACCTTTCTTTCGCCATCGTAGGATTTGCTCACTTTTTCCAGCGTCAGCACCAGATGGCCGGAATGAGGCGCGGCGGGAAAGGTAAAATGAATTTTTTTAAGGGATTCAGGTATGACAATTTCGTTTTCCCGCAGTTTGTCCAGCATTTTCTGGCGTTCCTGGGCCTGGGCGGCTTTGGTTGCCTTTACGCCAAACCTGCGGATGAAGTCTTCCAGTTTTGCGATTTCTGCCTGCTGCTGCTCATACTGGGCAATCAGGGTTTCAAGTTCCACTTCCCGCATCTTTTCGTAGTGGGTAAAGTTTCCGGGATACTTGTGCAGGTCGCCGTTAAAAAGTTCGTAGACCACATTTATCGTATGGTCAAGAAAATAGCGGTCATGGCTTACCAGCAAAAAGCCACCCTTATAGTCTTTGAGGAATTTTTCAAGCCATGCCCGGGCTTCAATGTCCAGATAGTTGGTCGGTTCGTCCAAAAGCAGGATGTCGGGATTGACCATCAGGGCCTTGGCAAGGGCAATGCGCATTTGCCAGCCGCCGCTAAATTCCTCGGTCTGCCTGTCCAAATCTTCGTGGCTAAAGCCAAGGCCAATCAGCACCTGCTCCGCCGTCACGCTCCTGCGGTTCCAGCCAGAGTTTTCCAGCTCAGTGAGGATTGCATCCTGCTTTTCCAAGAGGACTTTTGTGTTGGGGGGATTGTTTTTTAGTTCATCACCAATGCGCTCCAATTCCTCATGCAGTTCGTAGCCAAAGGCAAAGGCCTTGTCCGCTTCTTCCCGCAAGGTAGAGCCGTGATGCGTCAGTCCGCTTTGGGGCAGGTAGGAAATGCGGGCATCCTTTTGGGCAACGCGTTTTCCGCTGTCAGGCTGCACCAGACCCGCCATCACCTTTATCAGCGTGGATTTTCCCGCGCCGTTGGCACCAGTCAGAGCCGCCTTGCTCCCCGCCTGTAGGTTGACGGACACATTTTTGAGGATATCGCGGTCACCAAATGCAAGAGAAACCTGGGAAAACTGTACGAATGCCACGGCTACCGTCCTGTATCGTGGGCAAAGAAAATAACCAGCGGACTTGACCCCCGTCCCACAACAAGGCCGTTACTGATTTGTGCATGAGTTGCGTCTTCAAGGCGAAGTCCGTCTGCCGTCATCTTGTAGAGGAAGTTCACGTCCTTTGCCATGCCGTTAAAGCGCAGGGTCAGAATACCGTCATAAGACACTTTGAGCGAATTGGAGATAAAATATTGTACGCTCATGCTGCCCTTTCCCTGAGCCGCATTGGAAATAATGGAGGGCACCAAAAGATTGTAGTCCGCCCAGGTAAACTGCTTGCCTTCAAGGAAGGTGAGTTTGCCATAGTTGGAGCTCGTAAAGGTAGGGCCAAAGAGGCGCAGCTGCTCCAGTTCCTTGTCACGGCGGGCAATTTCTGTCTGTACCAGATTTGCAATGTTTTCTGAAAGTGCCACAAAGTTCTGGGATTTAATCTTATTGTCTCTGTCGGTAAACTGAACTGCGATTTCATTTTCGTTGCGGACAGTCACCGTAACCGGAGTGCCGATAAAATGATATATTTTTGCCCCCGGCTTTTCCACGTCCGTATAGCTCCATGAAAGTGCCGTAGACTGCAAGGTTACCCGCACCGTAAGCGTCTCCACATCCATCCTAAAGCCAAAACTTGCGTCCATGCGGGCAGGGTCAATGCGCTGATTTTGAATCATGTCCAGATAACTTTCCGGATACCAGGATTTAGACTGAAGATTTTCCAACTGCGTGTCGGCCACTTCCACCACGGCTTCCCCTTCATTTCCTTTTGCAAGCCCCTGGGCATCCGCCTGAAAAAGTTCCAGATTGTAGGAAAAACACCAGCCCTGGGTTCCGCCAGAAGTAAGGACTCTCAGCCATTCTCCCTGCATATTACCCTTGCCGTTGGTCACCGCCTGCCCCTTTCCCTTGTAGAGCACGCGAATAATTTCCTTTTCACGCAGACGATACACCTGTTTTGACGTGTTCACCGCCTCCGCACGAATGGGAAGCCCGTCCAGTTTAACCGAAGCATAGGTATGGGCATATTCGGCATAACGAGCCGCAGTTTTTTTTGCCTTGGACTTACTCATGGGTTCCGTCAGCATCCAGAGGGGCACTTCCACTTTTTTGTCGGAATCAGGAAGGGCAATAACATAGACGTGAGAAATATTTGAGCGGATATACACCTGAACGATTGCTCCGTCCTGCAGATTATGAGCCGTATCATTCCAGAGAACCACGCTGTAGCCCAGTTTTCCGCAGGAAATAAAAAAGAAACTTGCACCAATCAAAAAGGCCGTCAAAAAACGTCTGAAATTCATGGAGAAAGTATAGAACATTTTCAGAGAAATATAAAGGGGAAAAGCCTTTCCCCTGCGCCGCACACTGTTGCGGCGACACCCCTTTCTAACGGGAGCCCCCGTAACGCCCCTTACGCTGTCAATTCCAGTTGGTCGTAAGCGGGAGATACGGAGCCGCCGGACTTGACTATGTTTTCCAGCAGCGGATAGTTATGCAACCTTTCATCTATATAATTCTGAATCTCTGTGTGCAGCAAGTCGTGGTTCATGTGGATAAACCAGGTATGCCTTGCCCCGATTTTTTCTCCACAGGCCAGGGCCTCGTCAAAACTAAAATGGGTGGAATGAGGCCGCACGCGAAGTCCGTCTATCACCAGATGCTCCAAAAGCCCGCCCGCATTTTTTACCAGCGCGACAGAATCTTCAGGAACTGCACTGCAATCAGTCAGGTAGGCAATGCTGCGGCGTTTTCCGTCACTTCCGTCGCAGGAAAAAAGCCAGCCAGTCGCCTCAATGCTGCCGTGCATCAGCGGAACAGGCACAATCCTAAGGCCGCCAAGCACAAGCGGTGAGTCTTTGCCATAGGCCGAACAGTCCGTAAAGTCAAGTTTTGCCACTCCGCCGCCTTCCTTCACCGGCTTAAAAATATAACTGAAGCGTTTGCGTACATCTGAAAGCGTACCCTTGTTGCCGTATACAGGAAGACCCTTTCCCGCCGTCTCTGGGAATGCCGCTCTGTCGTAATGGCAGGGATGGGTGTGGCTGAAAATCCGTAAATCGTCCAATCCATGAAGATGGTCGGCATGACTGTGGGTCAAAAGCACCGCGTCCAAATGCCTGATATGATTGCGCAAAGCCTGCAGGCGGAATTCCGGGCCAACGTCAATCACCACTTCCGTCTTATCCTGCACCACATAGGCACTGCATCGCATACGATTGTCATGGGGGTCAGCAGAAGTACATACCTTGCAGTCACAGCCGATTACCGGAATGCCATGGCTTGTTCCCGTTCCCATCAGAATGAATCTCATACCAAGAGTATAGCACACCGCAGATTTTTTTTCAGTTATTTGCTATACTTTTTTTATGTTTCCGCCTTTTTCCCAAGAACGCGCACAAAAAATCTGTCTCGCCATGATTCGTCAGATTGAAGAAGGCAGCCTTGTCCTGGAACAAGTGACCCAAGTCAGCGAGGAACGGGCGGGAATCGGCATCATGCTGGGAGCCGCCATTTGCGTGAACGCAGAGGGAAAGGAAGTTGTTCTCAAAACAGCATCGGGCTTTAGCCGTAACCTTGTACCCCGCTTTGAAGACACTGCCATCTATGTGCCTCCCCTGGTCACGCCAAAAGAAATTGAAGGTGCGGTCGCCGCAAATGACGATGCAATCCATGCCCTCACCGCCCGCATTGACGCACTCACGCCAAAAAAAGGCGAGAATCTTTCTCCCCAAGCACAGGCGCAGAAAAAAGCCCTTATGGCAGAAAGACTGGCACTTACCCAGGAATCCGTGGCAAAAGTGTATGACCTCTATGCCTTTCACTGTGCGGACGGCAGCACCCGCAGTCTGCTGGACATCTGTTCAGAATACTGCAGGGGAAAATATCCGCCCACCGGCACAGGAGACTGCTGCGCCCCCAAACTGCTGGACTATGCCTTTTTCCACGGACTCACCCCCGTAAGCATGTGCGAAGTCTTTTATGGAAGGAAGACAGCCCACAAAGTGTCCGGCACCGCCTATCCGCCCTGCGATGACCGCTGCGGCCTCATTCTTCCCGCCATGCTGGGATTAGAAATCCTCTACCGCGACGAAGACATTATCGTGGTAAACAAGCAGAGCGGACTTTTAAGCGTGCCTGGCAAAACAGAAAAAGACTGCATTGTAAACCGTGTGCGCCGTCTTTTTCCCCAATGCATTGCACAGCCCGCCGTCCATCGGCTGGACATGGAAACAAGCGGCTTACTCGTGCTCGCCTTTAGCAAAGAAGCCCACCGCAATCTAAGCCGCCAGTTTGAGGCGGGTACCGTGGAAAAAGCATATGTGGCCCTGATAGACGGTGTGCTTCCCGCAAAAAAAATTCCTGACCACGGCAGCATGGAACTCTATTTCCGCGTAGATTTGGATAACCGCCCCCACCAAATCTGGGATGAAACCTATGGAAAAAAAGCCGTCACAGAATGGCAGGTAAAAGACGTGGAAACCTACAATGCCCCAGACGGCTCGCGACGCAAAGTCACCCGCGTAGATTTTTTTCCCCGCACAGGCAGAACCCATCAGCTTCGTCTGGCCAGTGCCGACAGCCACGGCTTTGGACTTCCCATCATCGGTGACACGCTCTACGGACACTGCGCGCCTGGCGAACGCCTGATGCTTCACGCAGAATTTCTCTCCTTCACCCACCCCAGCAGCGGCAAAAAAATGACCTTCCGCTGCAAGGCTGATTTTTAGCGGGAATTGACCGACAGGGGCAATTCGTTCTATACTATTCTAATTTTAATAGGTTAAAGAAAAGAGGAAAAGACTATGGCATTTTATTTTTCTGAACCGTCACACACATTCGGCGAGTATCTGTTGGTTCCGGGCTACACATCTGCGGACTGCACCCCGGACAAAGTTTCATTGCGCACGCCGCTGGTACGCTACAACAAAAAGGCAGGGGAAGAAAGCCCCCTTTCAATGAATATTCCCATGGTTTCTGCCGTCATGCAGGCAGTTTCTGACGACAAACTGGCAATCGCCCTTGCAAAAGAAGGAGGCATCAGTTTCATTTACGGAAGCCAGTCAATTGAAGATCAGGCAGCCATGGTTGCCCGCGTAAAATCCTACAAGGCGGGTTTTGTCACTTCCGACTCCAACATTCGCCCCGACGCTACGCTGGAGGAAGTGGTAGCCCTTGCAGAAAAGACCGGTCACTCCACCGTTGCCGTTACCGAAGACGGCTCTGCACACGGAAAACTGGTAGGCATCATCACCAGCCGCGACTTCCGCATTTCCCATGTTGACCCAAAGGCAAAAGTCAGCGAATACATGACAAAACTTGCCGACATGGTAACTGGAAAAGACGGTATCGGCCTTACCGAAGCAAATGACCTCATCTGGGAGAAGAAAATCAACCAGCTCCCCATTATCGACAAAAACGGCAACCTCGTTTCCATCGTCTTCCGCAAGGACTACAGCATGCACGAAGAGCACCCGCTGGAACTTTTGGACGAAAACCACCGCTATATTGTAGGCGCAGGCATCAACACCCGGGACTATGCGGAGCGTGTTCCTGCCCTGCTCAAGGCGGGTGCAGACGTATTCGTGCTGGACAGTTCAGAAGGCTACTCAGAATGGCAGAGCCGTGCCCTCAAATACATCCACGAAAATTTTGGCAAGGATGTCCGCGTAGGTGCAGGCAATGTGGTTGACGCAGAAGGATTCAATTTTCTGGCAGAAGCGGGCGCAGACTTTGTAAAGATTGGTATCGGTGGCGGCTCAATCTGTATCACCCGTGAACAGAAAGGCATTGGCCGCGGACAGGCAACGGCTACCATTGAGGTAGCTAAGGCCAGGGATGAATACTACAAGAAGACCGGCATTTACATTCCAATCTGCTCTGACGGCGGCATCGTACACGACTACCATGTTACCCTTGCCCTTGCCATGGGTGCGGACTTTGTAATGCTGGGTCGTTATTTTGCCCGCTTTGACGAATCTCCGTCAAACAAGCTGGTAGTAAACGGTCAGTATGTAAAGGAATACTGGGGTGAAGGCTCAAACCGTGCCCGCAACTGGCAGCGTTATGATTTGGGTGGCAAAAAAGGCATGAGCTTTGAGGAAGGCGTAGACAGTTACGTTCCCTATGCAGGACATTTGCACGACGGCGTTACCATGACCATGAGCAAGGTAATCCACACCATGTGTAACTGCGGTGCCCTTTCTATTCCAGAACTGCAGGAAAAGGCAAAACTCACGCTGGTTTCTTCAGTCTCCATTACCGAAGGCGGTGCCCACGACGTTATCGTGCGCAACACTTCCGTACAGTCATAAGCAAAAAAAAGGGGCTGTCCAAAACAGCCCCTGATACACATATCCTTACTTTAACACAGGCGTAAAGCCAAGGATTTTTTCCGGACTGGAGTAGAGGGAATTGTATTCTGAATCCGTCATCTGCGGACGATTTCCAGAAGCACCCGCTCCCGTACATTTGTACTCGCGGAAGAAGCACTTTGCAGCAGTATTGGTATTGTCCCAGTTTGCCCATGCTTCCTTATTTACGATATTCTGCATGTCACAACGGATATAAACCGTCTTTCCTGTCTGGCTGGCAGAGGTTGCAGAACCACCCGTCCAAGTACCGCGGCCCAAAGTCACTTTCTTGTCCTGAGTTTCAAAACTCTTGTGACCGGTAATCTTGCAGTCCATGAATACATAGCCGTTTGCATATTTCATCGTTGACGTATAGCCCGTATCAGCAGCAGCGGCCGCTACGATAATACCGCCATTCAGGTACTGAATCGTATGAATCTTACAGGTGTCAAAGAGAACGGTTGCACCACCGCAAATGTAATCGGCATCGCCTTCAATATAGCAGTTTTCCGCATAGACACGACCGCTTCTGAAATAAACCGTGTCCTGCTGACCGATAAAGATACAGTTCTTCAAGTATGAGGTGTCTACGCCTTTAAGAGCCAGCGTAATTGAGCGTCGTTCTGCTCCACCCCATTCATGGTTCCATTCAGCCCCCTTGTTATAGAAGGTAATGTTAGCAGCATTAAAATATGCATTGGGAGCGGGATTTTCTGGAATTGCCGCAACTTCTCCCGGAGCCGTTTTAGTTCCCTTGGGAAGCAGGTTTACCTCCACCAGAATATTGCCGTCAATGTTACCCGTATTTGCCTCATAGCCGTAGATAATTGTTGTGGCAGGATCAGTACCAATCAGCGAAATTCCCGGCTTGGTAATCAAAAGCTTTTCGTAATACAGACCCGGCAGCACTTTAATAGCAGAGCCTTCCGCAACCGCAGCAATCGCCTCGGCAATCGTCTTGTAGGTACCCGCAGAACCTTTCGGGTCAACCGTTGCCGCATAGGTAAGATTAGGCAATACCGGTGTTGAAGAAATCACTTCGCTGTCTGCACGGCTGTAGGGCAATTTCTTCAGGTTGATTTTATTATTTTTAATCGTAGCCGCATCGTAGTAGACGGGGTCTTCTGAATTTACTTCAGGACCGGTCATATTGATTCCAGCAGGCTTGCTTGCCGGACGGCGACTTACCGGCCCCTTATCACCAGTATTGGGATTAGAAACCAAATCGGCCTTTACACGCTTGCCCAGTTCTTCCAAAGAAAGTTCGCTCACGTCTTCATCAATAACCAGCAGGAAATAGGCATAGAGGCCATAGGCATTGGAACTGCCATCGTTGTCGCCAAATTCAATGTAGTTGCCTTTTCCCGTCATGTAGGGAACATCCAGCACGGCGGAATCAAAATTCAAGTCAATCGTATATTCGGGACGGGGCTTATTGGTATCTTCATGAAAAAGCACGCCGTCAATATATGCCTTTGCCGTCATGTTCTTACCAGAACCATCCTTTGACTCAAATACCAGACGGAAATCATGCCAGTCGCTTACAATATCAAGAGGTGCACCCTGCAGCGTTCCACCTTCACGGAGGCGAGACATATTGTTTGAGCCTTTCAACTGATTTGACGAATTGTGGCGCAAAACAGCCTGATCGATGCCCTTCTGCCAGTAGGCATAAAAAATACTCAGGGGAGTTGCAGCATTGTCAGGGTCTACCGCACCACGAGCCTTAAAAATCAAGGTGAGGCGCTTTTCATTGCCAGAAAGGGGGAATGCAATTGCTTCCTGATGGCTGTCATTCGTATCAAATTTAAGCAGTCTGCCCTTATTCACATCGCTTTCAATCAGCGACATATGCTCGGTTACTGTGTCACCGCTCAGCCAGCCCTGCTTTTCCAAATCCTTTACCACGTCTTTTTTATTTGCCTTTCCCGGAATGTAGAGATTCCAGTTTGACTTAGGCGGGGTCATCTTACGGGGTTTAGCCGCCGCAGGAAAGAAACATGCAGCCGCCAGTACGACTGCCAATACTTTTGTAACTTTCATATACACTCCTTTTTTTCGTCTGTTACTTCTATTATAGTGTCTTTTAGTTTAAAAGCAAGATTCTTTTTGTGGCGTATACCAACAGAAAAAGCCTTTTCTACGCCCCGCTGTAGACTTTTTTCCATTTGCCGCTGGCGTAGCCGATAAACGAAACGATGAAATTCGCCAGCCAGCCTAGCGGCACCACCATCCAAATCAAGTGAATGCCGTAGCGCGGGGCAAAGATAACCGAAAGCGACACACGAATTCCCAGATTCACCAGATTTGCCAGCGTAAACATAAGCGTATCGCCCGCACCCCGCAAAAGTCCGTCCGTTGCCATTTTCAAACCGATAATGCCAAAAAACCAGCCGATGTAGCGGATGTAGGCGTCACCTGTTGCAAAGGCAAGGGCAGAAGGATTTGCATCGCTCATAAACATACGCACCAGGGGTGCGTGAAAAATCTCCATCCATGCCGCATCCACCAAAGCAAAAAAGACCACCAGAAGTATTGCGACCCTATAGCCCTGACGAACACGGTCAAGTTTTCCCGCCCCGATATTCTGTGCCGTGTATGAAGAAAGGGCAGTTCCAATTGAATTCATGGGCACCACGGCAATCTGTTCCAGACGCAAGGTGGCAGAATAGCCTGCCAGCACATCGGCACCAAAACTGTTCACCACTCCCTGCACAAAGAGCATGCCGATGCTCACCGTAGACTGCTGAAAAATCGACGGAAGGGCAAGATGCACCATGTCCTGTAGTTCTTTTGCGTCATAGAGGGCAAAAGACTCCGACGGTAAGTCACGAATCTGATGCAGGTAGACAATACATGAAAGCACAGCGGAAAGCCCCTGCGCAAGCAAGGTAGCCCATGCAACCCCCGCAACTCCCCAGCCGCACTTGGTCACAAAAAGCACGTCCAAAGCCATGTTCAGCACTGAAGAAAAAATCAGAAAATACAGGGGAATCTTAGACTTTCCCATGGCGTTAAAGAGGCAGGAAAAGACATTGTACATAAAGAGAAAGGGTAAGCCCATAAAATAAATGTTCAGATAGACAAGGGCTGTTTCCAAAGATTCAGCAGGCGTATTAAAAAAGAGCATGAGGCGGCGGCTAAAGAAGAGCCCCAGAAGCCCCAGCACAATGCTTACGCCCAAAAAAGTAAAGATAGCCGTAAAGGCGGCGGTTTTCATGCGGGTAAATTTCTTTGCGCCAAAATAACGGCTTACAATCACCGAAGCACCAATGCCGCCACCGTTCGCCACCATGATAAAGACCGTCGTCAGCGCATAGGATGCACCGATTGCCGCCAGAGCCGCCGCACCCACAAAACGCCCCACAACTGCACTGTCCACAATCGTGTACAACTGCTGAAAGAGATTGCCCAGCACAATCGGAATCAAAAAAATCAGCAAAGCACCCATGGGCTTTTTTTGTGTAAGATAATCTTTTGCCAGTGCCATGAGGGTCAGTATAGAACGAATTGCAATAATAATCCACCGAAAAGTAAAATCTGTGCTATACTGTTTCTGATGATTGTTGAATTCTCTATTGCAAATACATTCTCCATAAAAGACCGCCAGACCATAAGTTTTGAAGCGGCCACAGAGGACGCACGGAACGAAAGCCAGCACTGCATACCGATTGACGGACGGCGCATCCTCAAAATTGCCTGCCTGTACGGTGCAAATGCTTCGGGCAAAACAAACATCCTTACCGCCCTCAGATTCTACATGTATTTTGCCATAGACTCCTTTACAGAACTTAAACCAAATGAGTCTACCCATTTTGTTCCCTTCCGCTTTGATGAAAAAACTGCCCATGAAGCCGGAGAATTCAATCTTGTCTTCTATATGTATGAGGAAGCAGAAAAACCCCTCTTGTATGACTACAGCCTTAGGCTGAGTGACACCAAGGTTATCTACGAAAAACTCACGGTAAAGGCAAGGGCTGCAAAAGCGGCTGCAAAACTCGTCTACGAACGGAATGCAGACGGCAGCGTAATCTGGGGTGCAGGCATAAACGGAGCAAAAAAAGTAATTGCCGCCATGACCCGTCCCAACTGCTCTGTTTTGAGCACAGCCGCTCAGGCTCAGCATCCGCTTTTTCTAAAACTTTACGAAAACCTTTCCAAACGCTTTCACGGCATGGTCGCCCCGGTATCTGACCAGCTTTCCACTTTTACCCTCAAGCGCATTGAAGACGATGCCGCCTACAAGGAAAAAGTCATCGGCATGTTCAACGCCAGCGATATCGGGCAGATTTCCGACATCCGCATAGAAACCCATGCCATTCCCCAAGAGTTCATGCAGCATATGTCAGCAGAAATGCAGGATGAACTCGTCCGTAATCCCGAGCGGGCTAAGACGCGGCGGGCCCTCTTTGTACACAAATATGCAGACAAGGAATATGAACTTCCCGTAGGCTACGAATCCGCCGGAACGCTCCGTATGCTGGAACTGATTGCGCCCCTTTCTGACGTAATGCAGCACGCCTTTATTCTGATTGATGAACTTGAAATGTCGCTGCATGAGGAACTGGTAGAAACTTTTTTGCGGCTCTTTCTTGAGGCAAGCGATGACAGTCAGTTATTGTTTACGACCCAGGATCAGGATTTGCTGGACTCAGGACTTTTGCGGGATGACGAAATCTGGTTCTGCTACAAAACCGACGGGGGAAACAGCATCTACAATGCCATTACCGACTATGCGGAAATCAATCCCTCTTCATCCCGAAAAAAACTGTATCAGGCGGGCAAATTCGGTGCCCTGCCTGTGGTAGACGTAAGCCAGCTAATGGGGTTGTTCAGTGCCAAGAAAAACCGCTAAACTCCGCGCCCATAAGACCATTCTTCTGGTAGTGGAAGGAGAAACCGAGCAGATTTATTTTTCTCAGGTAAGGGCAGACCGTAAAATCAGCGGCATAACGATTGTACCACGCCTTGCCAAACACAGTTCCGTCAAGCATATCCTCAAAACAGCCCTCACCGAGTACGAAGAACATATCTATGATGAAATCTGGTGTATTTTTGACCGGGACACCATTGTTCGAGACGGTCTTGGAGAAGAAACCACCCTTTTGCTGGAAGAAGCCAAAAGCCGGGGCATCAAATTTGCCCAGTCCTATCCTTCATTTGAAGTATGGTTCTACCTGCACTTTGCCCTTCCCCAGCCCCACTACCTCACTCAATTCAGCCTGATAGAAGACTTCCGCCAGTTTGTGCCCCGCTACGGAAAAGAACAGGCCTGGCTTGCCTGCGGAGACTTATACGCCAAGTTAAAAGCCCGGGAAAAAGATGCCCTCATCAACAGTGCAGACCTGCGGACCAGAAACGAAAGTGCTCCCAGTGAAGGAAATACGGCCTGCGACGTGGATATTCTGATGAGGAATGTATTTGGCTAAAGACTCAGCATGCATGAAACAGGTCAAGCGCAACACAAAGATATACAAAGCAAGAAAATATCTAAAGAAAATGCCGCCCAAAAAAAACTTGCTTTCCCCTAAAAATGGGATATACTGAATATATCCATTTTGTCTTTTTTCAGGAGGACTATACATGAAAAAAATCCTAAGGGTCACCGCCCTCATTGCCATGGTCACATCCCTTTTTGTCGGCTGCAAGAAAAAGGCTGGCATCGAAACGGTTTCAGCAGACTGGAAGCCCAACGGCACCGTCACGATGATTGTAGCATATAAAGCCGGTTCTGGCACCGACAACACGGCTCGCGTTCTTACTTCCTATGCAGAAAAATATGTAGGACAGACGCTCGTCATCGACAACAAGGAAGGCGGTTCTGGCTCTATCGGCTGGACGGCGCTGGCAAAGGCAAAGCCGGACGGACTGACGCTGGGCTTTATCAATCTGCCCACCTTCTGTTCAAACATCATCGACCATCTGGGTTCATACACGGTCGCCTCTATTGAACCGATTGCAAATCACGTTGTAGAAACATCAGTCGTACTGGTCTCAGCAAAGAGTCAGTTCAACACCTTGCAGGAACTGGTTGACTATGCGCGGGCAAATCCGGGTACGCTCAAGGCATCTACCAACGGAAACAAAGCCTCAAACCACATCGGCGCACAGTTGCTGGCTCATTCTGCAAACTTTGAGTACACGGCAATTCCCTACGGCGGCACTGCAGACCAGCTTCTGGCACTCCGCCAGGGTGAAGTTGACTTCTCTGTGGCAAAAGTCGCAGACTTTACCGCATTCGCTTCCGAACTCAAAGTGCTGGGTACTTACGATTCAAAGCGCATTTCTGAATATCCCGATGCACCCACACTGGGCGAACTGGGCTTCTATCCATACTGGTACGGTTCAGCACGTTGTATCGTGGCTCCGGCAGGAACACCTCAGCCGATTATTGACTTCTATGCAAATGCATTCAAGCAGGCCATGGAGGACCCAGAATACATTGCCGCAAGTGAAAAGGCTCACATGACTACCGAGTTCAAATCCCCCAAGGACACGAGCGACCTGATTAACCAGCAGTACAATTTCTGTACCAACACGCTGACGGAAATCTTCAACTAACAGCATATAATCCAATGCAATCCCGCGCACATGCATCAGCAGTCGCGGGATTTCTTTTCTAAAAGACACAAAAGGACGAGGTTGCAAATGAAAAAAACTGACATCGGTGTTGTGGCGTTCATGTACGGCATATGCATCTGGTTTTTGCTGATGAATCGAAACCTACCCGCTGACGCGCAAATCTATCCCAAATTCATCATCGCCATATTAGGCGGCCTTACGACCCTCTATCTGATACGAATGATTATCACTGCAAAAAAAGAGGGAGTCACCAACGGATTTCCCCAACTGTTCAGGGGATTTTTACCCAGGCAGTTTTTTCCGATTTTGGGCATGACCGTGGGCTATCTTGCCGCCCTCTACCTGATTGGCTTTTATCCATCAACCCTCATCTTTATGATTCTGCTGCTGTGGTTTATGAACATCAAGCCGCTTACCATTGCTATTACCACCCTGGCAATCCTGCTCTTGGTCTTCGTCACTTTCAATATAGTGCTCAAAGTAAGTCTCCTAAAGGGGCTTGTCTTTGAACTGCTTTTCTAGGAGGCGCATATGCTGGAAACCTTATCTTTAATGGGCGCAGGCTTTATAAACGCGCTCTCCCCCTTGAACCTGCTGGCAATGGCTTTAAGCACTGCCCTTGGCATTGTTATCGGCTGTCTTCCGGGCTTGTCCGCCGCAATGGGCGTTGCCCTCCTTTTGCCCATGACCTTTAGCATGCCCGCATCCACGGGGCTAATTGTACTAGGAGGCATCTACTGCGGTGCAATCTTCGGTGGCTCAATCTCCGCCATTCTGATTCACACGCCGGGAACTCCCGCGTCCGCTGCCACCGCCCTTGACGGCTACGAACTGACCAAGCAGGGAAAGGCTGGAAAAGCACTGGCGGTATCCTGTTTTTCTTCCTTCTGCGGCGGCTTACTCAGCTGTATCTCCCTCTATTTCTTTGCGCCCATACTCGCTCAGCTTGCAATGAAGTTCAAGCAGCCAGAATATTTCTGGCTTTCCATTTTCGGTCTTACGATTATTGCAGGCGTTTCCACCAAGAGTATGCTCAAAGGCCTTATGAGCGGTGCACTGGGACTTTTAATCTCTACCATCGGCATGGATCCCATTAACGGCGTACCCCGCTTTATGTTCGGTCAGGACTCCCTTTACGAAGGCATAAACGTCACCTGTGCGCTGATTGGACTTTTCTCCATGTCTCAGGCCCTGATTCTGGCGGAAAAAGCCATTGTAAAGCGGCAGGAGGCCACCAAGGTAAAGGATAAGATGGTGCTGACAGGTGGTGAAGTAAAGCGCATTACCCCCACCATTCTGCGTGGCTGGGTTATCGGAAACATCATCGGTATCTTGCCGGGTGCAGGAGCCTCGATAGCCTGTTTTATGAGTTACAATACAAACAAGCAGCTTTCCAAACACCCCGAAGAATTTGGCAAGGGCTCTATCGAAGGCGTGGCGGCAAGCGAGGCGGCAAACAATGCAGTTACCGGTGGCTCGCTGATTCCCATGCTCACCCTGGGCATTCCCGGTGAATCGGTAACGGCAATTTTGATGGGCGGTCTAATCATTCAGGGCTTACAGCCAGGTGCGGATTTGTTCACCAAATAT
The DNA here is from genome assembly GCA_937885175.1 of uncultured Treponema sp. Taxonomy (GTDB): domain Bacteria; phylum Spirochaetota; class Spirochaetia; order Treponematales; family Treponemataceae; genus Treponema_D. The sequence continues at coordinate 20,781 of CAKZZO010000102.1, forward strand.
GCACCCATGACCTACACCTTCTTTGCAGGATTTGTACTCGTACAGTTCTTCATGCTGGGAATAGGTCTGCTTGGCTGCAAGGGTTTTGCTAAAATTGCCAAATTGTCCGATGCAATCCTGATTCCCTGTATCATCGTACTCTGCATCGTCGGTTCCTTTGCCATTCGCAAAATCTATGCCGATGTGGTGATTATGATGATTTTTGGAATGCTGGGCTATCTAGTACGCAAGTTTGAATTGAACAATGCCGCTATCGTTCTTGCCCTTATTCTGGGACCACTGGGCGAAAAAGGCCTCAGACGCTCGCTGCTCCTTTCTGGTGGAAGCCCCGCAATCTTCTTTTCTTCACCAGTCTGCTGGGTACTGATTGCCCTCTGCGTCTTCGGCATTTTAAGTCCCCTCCTGATGAGCAAACTGGAAAAGAAAATGAGCGGTGGCGAGACAGCAGACCATTCAGACTGACAGTCTTTCCCCCGCAAATGCATTTATTTCAGATAGGTTTTTAGCCAATCAATGGACATTGCCTGCCACTTGGAGGCTGTGCCATAGGCATTCAAAACGCCAAAGCCGTGTCCGCTTTCGGGGAAGATGTGGAGTTCGGCCTTTACCCCCTTGTCAGACAGAGCCTTCCAGTAAGCGATGGCATTGGCATAGGGATTTACGCTCTTGTCGTCCGCAGCACATACAATGAATGCAGGAGACTCTCCACCAGTAACCAGTTTTTCGCAGGATGCGGCATCCTTTTCTTTCTGGCTTGGTTTTTCACCCAGTAAAGCCTTACGGCTTCCGGCATGAGTTCCCGCATCCTGCATGGTTATTACCGGATAGACCAGAATCTGAAAGGCAGGACGGGCACTCACCCACTCGCCTTTTGCATCCTTGTCTATATTGTCCACCGCCTTGTAGCTTTCTTCCTTGTAGCGGGTCATCAGGCTTGCCGCCACGTGACCGCCCGCAGAACTTCCCATAACGCCCACGCCAAAGGCTGCCACGCCAAACCTATCCGCATTGGCACGAATCAAGCGCATGGCCCGCTGGGCATCCTGCAGGGCAACCAAATCCGCCTGCTTGTGTCCGTCATTGGGTGTGCGGTAAGTCAAGACAAAGACCGTGTAGCCTGCATCCGTATAGCCCTTTGCATAGTCATAGCCTTCGGTATCAATGACAACCCGCGCATAGGCTCCGCCTGGAATAATCAGAATGGATTTCTTTGAGGCGGTCACATTTGCCGCCGGCTTAAAGACCTCGATATAAGGCTCTGTCACTCCGCTTACTGCACGGTTCTGGTGGTTGGGAATCTTGCTGCGTTCTACAGTCGCCTCTTCCACCTTCACTTTCTCTGAGCCGGGACCCTTTTTGTCCGGCCACAAATACACTTTTTCCTGTGCAAATGCTGCACCCATCATCAAACAGACAGTCGTTGCCACTGCAAGCAATTTTTTCATATATTTCTCCGTTTAAATAAAGATAGTTCCATTATAAATCTGCTTTTTGATTCGGTCAAATTTGTAGCATAAAAAATGATATTTCTATATAATCGAAAATGAAAAAAAAAGCGTTAGGGATTGTAGGGGCGTAAGTTGCGGAAGTTGAGCGCAGGCGAAACGCAAGCAATGGAGCGGCAGCGGAACCCCGAAAAGCCCGCCGGCGCGAACCTTCGGGGTCGCGGCGAACGCCCAAATTGGAGTTACACATGGCAGACACAATGCACGCATTGGAAAAAAATCCTAATTGGAAGGGTCGGCGCGGTCCTGTCGTTCTGGTGATTATGGACGGCGTTGGATATGGCAAATACGAAGACGGGGATGCGGTAAAGGCCGCACGGATGAAGTATCTGGACTGGTTCACGGCAAACTGCCCCCACACCAAACTCAAGGCTCACGGAACGGCAGTTGGACTTCCCAGCGATGACGACATGGGAAACAGCGAGGTTGGACACAATGCAATGGGCTGCGGACGCGTGTTCGCTCAGGGTGCAAAACTGGTGGGTGAATCAATTGCAAACGGCTCGATGTTTGCCGCCGACACCTGGAAAAAACTCGTTAAGAACGTAAAGGACAAGAACGGCACCCTGCACTTCATCGGACTGGTGTCTGACGGAAACGTTCACTCTCACATCGACCACTTAAAGGCCATGGTGTCTCAGGCTGCAAAAGACGGGGTAAAAAAACTCCGCGTTCACGCCCTTCTGGACGGCCGTGACGTTGACCCCACATCCGCCCTCAACTACATCACTCCCCTGGAGGCATTCCTTGCAGGCTTTGCAGGCTGCGACTATCAGATTGCCTCAGGCGGTGGACGCATGTACATGACCATGGATCGCTACAATGCAGACTGGAGCATGGTGGAGCGGGGCTGGAAGGCTCATGTTCTGGGTGAAGGACGCAAATTCGACTCTGCCACAAAGGCAATCGAAACCTACCGCGCGGAGGTTCCGGGACTGCTTGACCAAGACATGCACGAATTCGTCATTGCAAAAGACGGAAAACCCGTGGGCACCATCGAAGACGGCGACAGCGTAATCTACTTTAACTTCCGTGGCGACCGTGCCCTTGAAATTACCCGCGCATTTGAGACGCCAAAAGGCGGCGACCTGCCCTTTGACCGCGTGCGCATTCCTTCCGTGGAGTATGCCGGCATGATGGAATACGATGGCGATGCTCATGTTCCTGCCCAGTATCTGGTAAATCCGCCCAGCATCGACCGCACCATGGGCGAATACCTGACAAAGACGGGCGTAAAGCTCCTTGCCATCTCTGAAACACAGAAGTACGGTCACGTCACCTACTTCTTCAACGGCAACAAGCAGGGCAAATTTGACGAAAAACTGGAAGACTACATTGAAGTTCCTTCTGATGTCGTTCCCTTTGAGCAGCGTCCCTGGATGAAGTGTGCGGAAATCACCGACAAGGTAATCGAGGCAATCAAGAGCGGAAAATACGACCACATCCGCCTCAACTACCCCAACGGCGACATGGTTGGCCACACAGGCGTGTTCAACGCAGTTGTCTGCTCAATGGAAGGCATGGACTTGCAGTTAGGTCGCCTCAAGGCAGCAATTGACGAAGCGGGCGGCATCCTCTGTCTTACCGCTGACCACGGAAACTCAGACGACATGTACGAGCACGCAAAGGACGGTTCTGTTAAGACAGATAAGAGCGGCGAGCCAAAGGCAAAGACAAGCCACTCCCTCAACCCGGTTCCAGGCATCATCTACGATCCTGAGTACAAGGGCGAGTACGACAATACCAAGCTCAACGACGATCTTGGAATTTCAAGCTGGCCTGCAACAATCATGAATCTCATGGGCTACAAGGCACCCACAGACTACGACAAGTCAATGATTAACCTGAAATAGTTTATTTCGCAGGTTACTGGGCAAGACAAAAGCCACCTTTCGCAAAAGGTTTCTTTTTTCTTGCAATCTTTTTTCTTCCAAAGGCTCCGAAACAATTTCGGGGCTTTTTTTATTTTTTTCCCCTCGCTCCCTTGTCTTAAAACAGTATCTCCTTGTATAATAGTATAGTTATGTAATATACAAGGAGATTTTACCATGAAGAAAACCATTCTTATGGCAGCGGCAGGACTTATGGTTCTCGCATCTTTTGTTGGCTGTACAAAAAAAGCCAACAAGAATTTCATTCTGGCAACCGGTGGCACAAGCGGCACCTATTATCCTTTTGGGGGTGCAATCGCAAACATCTGGAACAGCAATATTGAAGGAATGAATGTTACCGCACAGGCAACGGGTGCATCAGCAGAAAACCTGCGCCTTATCAGCAAGGGCGAAGCGGAATTCGCCATCGTGCAGAATGACGTTATGGATTATGCCTACAATGGAACCGATATGTTCGCACAGGCTCTCCCCAATCTGGCTACCATCGGCACCCTGTATCCGGAAGTCGTGCAGATTGCCGCAAGCAAGTCCAGCGGCATCAAGTCTGTGGCAGATTTGCGCGGAAAGCGTGTTTCCATCGGAGACGCAGGAAGTGGCGTAGAATTCAATGCTAAACAGATTCTGGAAGGATACGGCATCACATTCGATGACATTCAGAAAAACAACCTTTCTTTCAAGGAATCAGCAGAAGGCATTCAGAACGGTACCTTGGACGCATGTTTCGTAACAGCAGGCGTTCCCAACTCAGCATTGCAGGAACTGGCATTTACCGCTGGTCTCGTTCTGATTCCCGTAACAGGTGCAGAGGCAGACAGAATCGTAAACAGCTACAACTTCTACACAAAGACGCTTATTCCCGCAGGCACCTACAATGGTACCGACACTGACACCGAAGCACTGGCTATCAAGGCAACCCTGGCTGTAAATGCAGACCTGGACGAAAATGTTGTTTATGACATGACCAAAGCCTTGTTTGAAAACCTTGAGGTACTGGGCACCGCTCATGCAAAGGGCAAGGAAGTGAGTGCAGAGTCAGCCGTAACAGGCGTTTCAGTTCCCTTCCATCCGGGTGCAGTCAAGTTCTTCAGCGAAAAGGGCTTGAGCATCAACTAAAACGTGAAGAAAGGATTTCTTTGCACGGCGGCAATGCTTCTGCTTGCCGCCCTACTGCTGGGTCTCCCGACACTTTCCTGTCTTTCGCTCAGCAATCGAAAAAATGCTGTTGAGCGGGTACTTTCACGAGACGCGCTCAAGGGCTTTATCATTTCCTATACCCATTCCGTAAATAAAGGTCGTGTACATGATTACTACCAATGCGACAAAGGAATGCTGGTATTACAAAAAACCGTTTTCGTTTCTTATGGTGCAGGTATTCCTGAAGCGAGCGAAACAGATGGTGCACTATTTGAGATAACCGATGACGGATATGTCATCACCAATTTGAACCGCCGACTGGAAAAACTGGTCATGGCGGTTGGGGTTATAGCGGAACATGCTATCTCCCTCTGCAGCAATGCAGACCGACAGGACAATGAAGTTCTCTTAAAAACGCTTTTTGCACCCCAGACCAGTTTAATTGTGGAAATAAAAAAAGTACCGATTCTCGTGTATCTTTTTTCAAGACATATATAAAAAGTGGAGGAATTATGGCAACTGACAAAGAAAAACAGAAAAAAATGAATGACCGAATCGACACCCTGCTTCCCACAACCAATGAAAAAGAAATGCAGAAACTGATGAAGGACTTGGACAGGGAACAAGCCTATCGCGAGCATAAATGCTGGCGGCAATACATCACCGTTATTGTTTCGGTAGCCTTTGTTACCTTTCAATTATATGCAACGCTTTCTGGAAAAATTACCGCCCAGATTTTGCGTGCAAGTCATCTTGCTTTTGTGCAGGCACTGGCCTTTCTCCTCTTTCCTGCTACAAAAAAAATGCCGCGCAACACATTGCCCTGGTACGATGTTCTTCTCGCCATTGCAGGTGCGGCATGCTGGCTCTACATCGTGATTAATTTTCAGCATTTGGTTCGCAGGGCAGGTGACTATATGCCGCTGGACATCGCAGTGGGTACGCTGGGCATTCTGATTCTTATAGAAAGTTGCCGACGCATTGTTGGACTTCCCATTTTAATTATCGCCTGTGCTTTTATTCTCTACGCATTTGCAGGCCCTTACCTTCCCGGCTTTTTTAACCACCGCGGCTATTCATTTCAGCGCGTTGTAAGCCATCTTTTTTTCAACACTGAAGGCATTATGGGTACGCCCATTGGAGCATGCTCCACCTTCATATTCCTCTTTATCCTCTTTGGCGCTCTTTTAGAAAGTACCGGCATCGGACAGTTTTTTATTGACGTATGCAATGCCATTGCCGGAGGCGCAAGCGGAGGACCTGCAAAAGTCGCGGTTCTTTCCAGTGCCCTTTTGGGAACCGTTTCTGGAAGTTCAGTTTCAAACACCGTGGGAAGCGGCAGTTTTACTATTCCCATGATGAAAAAACTAGGCTACAAGGGTGAATTTGCCGGTGCCGTAGAAGCCGCAGCCTCCACAGGCGGACAACTTATGCCCCCGATTATGGGAGCGGCTGCCTTTTTGATGGCAGAAAGTCTCGGTCTTCCCTACCTAACCATTGTAAAGGCCTCCATCGTGCCGGCATTGCTTTACTTTACGGGCATTTTCATCACGGTGCATCTGGAAGCAAAAAAACTGGGGCTCAAAGGCCTTCCTAAAGAATCCCTTCCCCGCTTTCTGCCCCTTTTTCTTGCAAAAGGCTATATGATTCTTCCGCTGATTATCATCATTGTCTTTTTGTGCATGGGATTTACCGCAGTCTACGCCGCGCTCATGGGCATTGTGAGCATCGTACTCATCGGCATGGTCACTTCCTTTGTCCGCATTGGCCAGGGAAAAAAGCCGGACTTTACCGTAAAGAAAATTATTGAAATCATGTGTACCGCCGCCCGCAACATTATCAGCGTGGCCATTGCCTGTGCCATGGCGGGCATCATTATCGGAATCGTCACCCTCACTGGCATCGGACTTAAATTTGGTGCGGGCTTGATTTCCATTTCTCACGGCATTGTCTTTATCACCCTCTTCCTTACCATGATTTCTTCAATCATTTTGGGCATGGGTGCTCCCACTACGGCAAACTATCTGATTACATCAACCATTACGGCGGGTGCAATTATTGGCTTGGGCATCGAACCCCTTGCCGCCCACATGTTTGCATTCTATTTTGGCATCATTGCAGACGTCACTCCGCCAGTCGCTCTTGCCGCCATTGCTGGAGCCGCCATTGCAAAGGCAAAACCCATGCGCACCGCCTTTCAGGCAACAAAACTTGCCATTGGTGCATTTATCATTCCCTATATGTTTGTCTTTAATCCGCAGATGCTGATGATAAACGCATCCGCTGGCAGACTCTTGTGGATTGTTGCCACCGCCCTTATCGGCATGTTCGCTATTTCAAGCGGTCTGGAAGGCTATTCATTCCGCAAGTCCACCATTGTTGAGCGTGTCCTTTTCATCGCAGGCGGTCTCCTTTGCATCCTGCCAGAAAGCCGCAGCGACATCATTGGCCTTGTTATTGTGGCGGCTCTGGTAATCTTCCAGATTATGATGAACTCACGGACAAAAGCACAGGCTCTTGACCTTGCGGCAAAGGAAGATGCTCAGTCAAAAATAGAATAGATGCCGTCATTGCCCTTAATCAAATGCTCTGCAAGCAGTTTATCTGCGGCGCGTTCCAGGCGGGCAATGTCTATGTCTTCATATTTTGCAATTTCATGCAGTGTAGCGGAGGGCTTTTGCGAAAGCTGACGCAGAATTGCTCCCCGTGCCTGACGCAAAGAACCTTCAAAGCGAGACTGCCTTGCATACTGGCGGGATTTTCGGGAAGGATTCACCACTTTTTTCTTTAAGTCCGCGCCATAATCCATAAGGGCATAATACCATTCCCGAGGATTATGTCTGTCCAAGGTGGCTTCCACAAGGGGCGCAATTTCACTGTCGTCAATTTTTTTGTCCGCATCCTGCAGGAGCGCGTCAGAAAAGAAAAAATGAATGAAAAGGGAACGGATATTTGTCTCTATAAAAACATTGGGCTGATTATAGGCAAAGGTAGTCACCGCACCCGCCGTATAGGGACCGATTCCAGGAAGTTTTTCCAGTTCCTCCCGACTATGGGGAAAGATTCCCTTGTAGTCGGAGCAGACAGCCTTGCATGCCTTTTGCAAAAAGACCGCGCGACGATTGTAGCCCAGCCCTACCCAATGGGAAAGCACTTCTGAAAGGGGCGCTGCCGCCAAGGTTTGAGCCGAAGGAAAGGCCTTCATCCATTCATCATATTTGGGAATGACGCGTTGCGTCTGGGTCTGCTGCAACATCATTTCGGACACAAGGACAGCATAAGGGTCGGAAATTCCCCGCCAGGCAAAATTCCGCTTGTTTGCACGGTAAAATGACCAGATTTCATGCTGAAAAGCGTCTATTTCGTCAGGAAGAAGAATGAGTTTTGTCATGCGGCTCGGGCAAAAGTGACATGCAGAAAAGGCAGAAAAAAAACGCCTTGTTTGCATGTTATTTTTCAGACAAATCTATAAGCGTGGTAACGGGAACAGGCGAAAGTGCTTCCGCGTAGTTCAGTTCTGGAATGCCTATAACGCCGAAGAATTCCACCACCTTGCCGCCGCCCCGCTCAATGAGTTCCTTACTTGCGGTAAGTGTGCCGCCAGTGGCAATCAAATCGTCTATGACAAGATAGGTTTTGCCGGCGGAAATATCGGACTTGTGGGCTTCGATGGTTGCCTCGCCGTATTCAAGGGCATAGGAGGCAGAATAGACCTGGCCGGGAAGCTTACCCTTTTTGCGAATCAGTACCAGGGGAATGCCCAGCCTATCTGCAAGGGGCGCGCCAAAAAGAAAGCCTCTGGACTCCACAGCGGCAATCGCATCAATTTTTTTGTCCTTGTAGATTTCTACCATACGGTCAAGACAATGCCTGTATGCAGGAGGGTTAGTAAAAATACTCGTTACGTCAAAGAAAAGAATGCCCGGTTTGGGAAAATCAGGCACACGGCGAATCGCTTTGTCCAACACTTCATCTTTTGTCATAGCAAATCTATTGTACCGCAATCCGCCGCAACTGTCTATGATTGATTACATGAATTTAAATGCGCCGCCAATGCGGAATGAATAGGCGAAAATTCCGCCAAAACGCAGGGCAAATTCTCCATGAGCCGCAAACTGGTCGGTAAACCGAAAGGCACAGCCCGTTACAAAATCTGCGTCAAATTTTACTGTCGTGTCGCTATAGGTTACGGTTTGTGTAACAGATCCACCCGCCGTGCCAGAAGAAATACGGGTCTTGCTTTCAATGCTCCAGTGGGCAATAGGCAGACAAAAGCCTGCACCTGCGTAGGGAACAATCTGGTCAAGGATTCCCTTGTCACCAGTAAAGGAACCGATTGAGCGGGCAAACATGGCACGGGCACCAGGGGCAAATACCTGGGTATTAAGGTCTCCGTTCCAATAGGTAACTTGTAAAGAATAATTTCCCACTTTTCTGTCAGAAATTGCAACTTTTTT
>CAKZZO010000103.1 GCA_937885175.1 uncultured Treponema sp.
TTAAGACGCGCCGCCAGCGTTCGTTCTGAGCCAGGATCAAACTCTCCATGATTATTCCTAAAGCCCCGAAGGGCTAAAGATTCTCACTTCAAATAGTCCCGACAATCCTTTTTATCGAATTGAATTAGGAATCCGTCCAAATCCTCACGGATGTCGGACGGTCATTTTGCAGGTCATTTCCGTTTCCGGCCGACCCGCTGGCTTATGTTCGCTTGCGAAAAACCTCTGTCTTTCGTCTTCCTTCCTTCCCTTGGTAAGTTTCAAACATCGTCCGCCCTGAAAAGCGGGTGAGAAAGATTGTATCACTGCCTGTCCGTTCTTGTCAAGCACTTTCTTTCTTTTTTTGCTTTTTTTTTCGTGCCTTTCCCCTCGGAGCGGTACATCCTGCCGCTTAGCGGCGGGTAAGAATGACTATATCACAATACGTATCTTTGCGTCAAGCATTCAAACATCTTTTTTTGCATTTTTTTCAGATTTTTTTGTCTTTTTTGCAGAACTTTCTTCGGCAGGGGCTTCCGCCGTGTCTCCTACCTGTTCTGAGACACTTTCTGCCACTTTTTCAGCTGCGGTCTCGCCAGAATCAGCCTTTTCGTCACGCTGGAGCAGTTCTTCCTTTCGGGCAATTTCTGCCTTGAGTTCTGCAATTGTTCTCAGGCTTGCGGCAAGCAATTCATCTGAAGAAGAAACCGAAGACTGCTTATCTTCTTCAAATGCCTTGAGCACATTCTTTCCGAACGTAAAGATTTCCTTGTTAAGTTTTTTTTCAAGCTGCATTTTCTCAATGCGTGTGGCACTATCATCACCGAACTTTGAAACAGCGGCCTTTCCTTTTCCAAAGGCAACGACAGACTTACCTACCGCTAAATCAACATATTTTTTCAATTCATCCTTAAATGCCATACAAGACCTCCGAATAATTCATCTTCTTGTAATATACTTACATTTCTGTAAATTGACAATCCTTTTTATCCCAAATAGCGCAAAGCAACCAATGTAAGGTCATCAAGCTGCTCATCTTCCTTTAGGTGCGTATAATACAGATAATTCAAATCACCGCTATCACGCTGCCGGGAACAATAGTAGTCATAGCGGTTAAAATGGCGGCGCAGGAAGGCATCAATCTTTCGGTCAACCCGCACAAGGTCAGACTCAAGGGCGGTCGATTCCTTATAAAAACGGAAAACTTTTTCCACAGATATAAGGGCAAGAATGGCATCATCAACCGTTCCCTCGCAATCAGAAAAATCAAAAAGCAGGTCTTCATCTTCCAGGGGATTATGGTATTTTTCCAGTCGATATGTTTTTTTTGCGAACACCGCTTCTACAATCGCATCTATACGCTCAGGGCTAAGCTGTTCGGACGATTCTCCCGCCTTGTGATTTCCATGTTCCGTACCCTCCACTCCCTCGCTACAGACCATGGGCTGAAAAGCGGCGTTTCTGAATTTACGTGTGGCTTCTTCAATACCGTCAGTGTAGAGAAAAAGAACATCCCCCCTGTCCAGATGCAGTTTTTCCACTTTGAATCCGCCTTTCATGTCAACCATAAATGAAGGCAAGGGACCTGCAGCAGGAGTCTGGGCAAGAGAAACAACCTTCTGTTTTTTTTCTGAAATATCGTAATAATGAATGATATTGTCACCCGCATTACAGAGATACACGTCTCCATTCTGAGTGTCAAAGAGACAAATCATAAGGGTTGCAAATTTTCCCTTGAGGCCGAGAGATTCAATAAAGTCATTTATCTGCACAACCAGTTTGTTGAGGGCAACACCCTTTGACGTATATGACCATTGCTCAAAGTACTTGCGGAAAATAGTCGCCACAACGGTCATAATCAAGGCAGCAGGAACGCCATGGCCAGAGGCATCGGATTTTATGATGACATACCAGCGGTCATCAAGTTTCTTATAGTCAAAATAATCCCCGGAAACGCCAGATGCACCCTCGTAGTAGCCGAAAAAGCGGACATGTTTTTCAATAAGTGCGGAAGTTGTTTCTTTTGCACCGTTTGCACTGGCGGAAAGCGGAAGGAAGGTTCGCTGAACAACCTGACCGTCCATCAAAAGATGCTCGTCCTGGGCAGCCTTGACAAGTGAGCGGGTCATTTCATTGACGGTTTCGCCTAGCAGACCGATTTCGTCTTTGGAGGTGACCTGAATTTCCTTTCCCGCGAGTTTTTCCTTGTCCTGCGTTTCGCTAATCATTTCCACGTGAGCCACAAGGCGGCGGATGGGACGAATAAAAATAGATGCCATGATAAGGGAGCCGATACTCCCCAGAACGATGGCACCGACAGCAACGATTGCAGAAATGAGCATGATGGTATGGCGGGCGGCATCGGCAGACTGAATGAGGTTCTGCGTAGAAATTTGAACAAGGACGACACCGTGCACATAATCTTGTCCAGAACGCGGCCGGTAGAGGACTGGCATGTAAAAGAGATAGTCTGTATTTGTGCGGTCGAGAATCTGCGGATCAAAGGCAGGAATGGCGCCGCTGTTTTCCCGAGAAAAGCGGGAAAGGATTTCGTTCATTGACTTGTTCAAATCCTCGGTAACGACTCCAATTTCATCCCGACGGCGGATGGAAAGCGTGTCGGAACGGCGGCTAAGACTGGCTCCTTCTGCATTGAGTGCGCTAATCTTTTCAGAAAGTTCCCCAACTTCTCCAAAGACTTTTTCCCTGAGCAGGGAGCAATGCTCCATAATGGGCGAAAGCCGCTCGTCAGTCAGGCGGGAAATGCCGGCAAGCAGCGTCTGATTGTCAATCTTTTTGAAAATATCCTCATCATTGCTCGCCCAGATGTAGTCAAGATTCGTGTTGCTTTCGTTTGCGGGAAAACCAACAATGGTTGCGTATGCCGCCTCGTCAATTGCATTGGTCTGCGAAGGAAGATAACTCAGTTCCATGACGTTTCCGCCGGGAAGATAAGCCTTTGCCCCAGATGCGATGCCTTCCATAAGAACCTGAATGCGTTCCTGAAGTCCTTTTGCAAGAGTCCGTTCCTGGGTCTGAGTCATAAAGAAGCCCAGTGGAATAGAAACCAAGGCGACTATCATCAGGACAAGGACGGTTGTAAAGCCAACCAGTTTATATTTTACGCTTCCACTTCGTCTGACAGCGTGCTCGCTTTGTTTTCGTTTTTCCTGTGGCATAGTGCCTCCTGTAAGTAACGCCCTGACTTCCGAGCGGACGGCAACTGCGTCCCGTGCGGTCAAAACCATGCCACGGAGAGATGCGACAAATCCCAGCAGTGCCAGAGCAAAGAGTCCCCAGACAAGCAGCGTTCCTGTCTGAATATGATGAGAAACAGATTTCCTTATCGGTTTCCAGTCAACGTCATAACGAAAGGGGCTTTCAATTTTTACCGTGCCGTAATCATTGACGGTCAGAATATTTTTTGAAAAGTAAAGTCCCCTGTCAGGATGTAAAAGCCCGACTTTGTAAGTTCCCGCATCAAGGCCTTCAAAACGAATGTCGGAAATGCGCTCGTCAGAAAGAAGCTTAAATTCATCGGCATCGAATTCCCGGTCAAAGGGAGGCTTGCCATCCTGATCAATATACACCTTGCGCACCCTGCCGTCATAGGTAAAGCCACCGCCAATAATTGAAAGGTCAACTACGCCAAACCTGTCGGCCTTTGCATTAACAGCAGTAATGAATGTAGACGGCACATATTTGTTCAAAAGCAGGGTGACCGCAGATGCAGGACCCATGTTGCCCACGCTGTCGATGGCACAAACGGAAAAAGTGTACAGTCCGTTCGCACGGTTATTGTAGGCGGCGACAGTTTTACTGCCTTGTATGTAGCGTGGAGGCCGGGGGGCATGTAGCTCTGCATCAGGAAACTGAGAGCGCACTGCCTGCAGCCGACTTTCCACCTGTGCATCGGAAAGGGTAATAGGATGCAGGGAGGTTTGGGTTATGGACTTATCAAAGGGGGCAAGACGAGTAAGCGTCCAACTGTAGCCTGCGATATCATCGGTGTCATCGGGATGAGGTTGCCAGTTCATGGAAAATGTATTTGAGTTCAAAAAACCAAAGCGATCCGTCTGCTGGGGAAGAATGACTGGTGCCAGTGGTGGCTTTGTGTCGCGAGTATAGGCCAGCACCGCAGAATCAGACCAGTTTCCCGCATAATCGGTGACGCGTACCTTAAAATACCAGGCGCCATCCGCAGAAGCCAGCCCAGAAAGGTTTAATTCATCAGGAAGTCGCATAAACTGCTCCGGCGGCTCTGCAGCGGGATTGTCCGTCCAAAGCCATGAGTAGCCTGCAATGCCTGATGAATCCGAAGGAAGCTGGACACGCGCGCTTGCCTTTTCCGACGATGACCGTTTTCCTGCGGTAAAATTCTGGGGGATGATTTTTGGAGGAGACACCGTGCGGTCACTTTCCAGCAGATTGATGCGGAATGTCTTATTTTTGCTTCCAGCCTGCTGCCAAATAAAGGAAAGTTCGCTTCCTCCACCTGTCAACAATGGATAGGAAAAGGTGGCAGGCTGACTGGGCGTTACAAGCTTGGTCTCTTCCCACAAAAAGCCATTTTTGCGAGCCATGTACACGGAATCAGTTCCGCGGCGATTGTCAAACCAAACCACATGCATTGCACCGTCAAAGACAAAAAACTGAGGTCGGCGGGCATTTCCGTCAGAAGTAAGTTCTTCAGCAGAAGCGACTGTACCGCCAGTTTGCAATTGCATTGTCCAGATGCGGGAAGATTCGCTGGTGTAGAATGTGCGTTCCCATGCCACATAGAGGGCAGAGTCAAAGACGGCAAGGGATGGACGCTGATTGTGATAACTGGTATAGGCATTGCTTGTTTTTGCCGGGAGAGAGGTCTGATCAGTAATCAGTAAGGGTGGAGTCCACTGCCCTCCTTCAAGGCTATGACTTGCATAAAGCTGATGAGAAAATCGTGCGCCCGCTCCTGTAGTATGATAGGCTTGAAAAACAACGTAGTCGCTGCCCTCAAAAGGAGTCAGATAGGGGGCAAAGGGATTTGTCATGCCTTTTGCAGGTGCAAATTCCTCCAGAGAAGACCAGTCCGAACCATTGCGGCTACTGGCAGTCTGCAGGGTAAAGGAATCATTTTCCCCAAGGGCGGTAAAAAGCCGGAAACCACCATCCGCAGTAGAGAAAATACGGGGACCGACAACCGGCAGCGTCTGACGGGGTAATTCATTAAGGTCAAAATGCCCTCCCCCGTCCCGAGAAACATATACGCCCACTGACTGCCCGCTCATAAGCACCGCAAGGGCAAGCGTTCCGTCAGGAGCCATGGCAGCGGAAAAAAGGTCAGGAACATCGCCTGAATAGGCAAAAGGACCGGCAATTCTTCGGGGAGCAGTCCATTTCTTTTTTTCATTTTGTGTGATGATATCAATCCAGACCTGAGATTTTTCTACTTCCTCAAAGAAAATGACTGGATTAGTTCCATCAGAAACGGCCACGGGAAAGCGGGAGTCAACCGAAGTAAGTGTTCGGGGAGCCTCCCAATACAAGGATGATTCGGAAAAAGAAAATCCCGAAAGCGAGAGAAAAAGCAGCGGAAAAATGAATCTTTTGAGCCATGTATTTCCGAACATCACAACATTTCCTTTAAGCGCTTCTGCAGGTCAAGTATCTTTGCGGAACGACGGTTTGAAGATTTTTGCAAGAGGCCGTCAACCAATGCAAGAGCTCCAACAAGATTTCCCCGCTGAAAAGCCTGTATTGCCTGCTGATATTGTGCCTCGTCAGCAGAACTCAGCACAACCGTTGCCTTTCCGCCAACAGCAATCTGAATCCTGTCTTTTAGCAGTATAGCGTCATCGTTATTCGGATTCAAGGAAATGGCTTCGTCCACCAGAGTCAAGGCCGAGCGCAGTTTTGCCTCATTCCTGCCCGCAGTGCCGTAGATTTTCTGTGCCTGCTCGGTTAGATTCCTTGACTTTACAAGCCCTGAGCGATCTACAGGCTTGGGACGGATGCCGATTTCTATTTCCACATCGTAAATCAATTGCTTGAGTCCCGGATACTGGGGATTGATTTCATACAAATCCAGCAAGTCCGCATAGGCCCGCTGACGGGATTTTGCGTCCTTGTAGTCTTTTTTGGCGGCGGCAAGCTTTTGGGCAAAGGATGCGTTGAATTCTTTTTCATCAATCAATTGGTCGATACGCAGGTTCAGGAGGCTTGCTTCCTGATTAAAGGGATAGACCAAAAGCAGACTCCGCAGTTTCTCCTTTGCCTTGTTCAGCACTTTTTTTGCCTCGTTCTTCTTTCCCTGCTTCATCAGCGCGGAGCCTTCATTGTAGTACTGATTGGAAATGCTTAAAATCTGCGACATTTCGGGATAGAGGGGTGCCGTTGGCGGAATGATTCGGCCGGTTTTCATGGAAAGCGCGGTGGTGACCAGTGCCTGCAAATTGGAGATTTCCCTATCCTCCTCCACGTTTGTCATCGCCCAGCGGTTTTTTGCCTGCACCAGCCTATTGTCCGCTTCTTCAAAATTGCCGGCATAATAGGCATCCCTGGCCTGTTTTTTAAGCGCGCGTACATCACGGACGACAATTTCATTTTCTTTTGCCGCAATGTCAGCTCCCAGTGCCACAAGCAGGGAATCGCTTGAACTGCGGAGATTTTCGTCTTCCTGTAAGGAAAGGGATTCATTGTACTTGCTGCGGGCGCGCTGCAAGAGGTCTCTGGCACGCTCAAAGTCACTTTTTTTAAGGGCGGCAAGGGCTTCGTTGTAGCGTAACTTCGCTTCATTTGAGGCTCGCTCTGCATTCTGAACCTGTATCTGCGCCCGCGTGACCAGCGACCTGCCGTCAGCAAGCAGTTTTTCCAGCTCAGAAATCACCCTGTCTACTTCATCGGCACCTTTTGCATATCCTTTCTGACTGGAGCGATAGGATTCTCCGCCATTCAGGTTTGCGCGCCATTCGGTCAGCAAAAGGCTGCTTTTTTCAATGTCCGCTGCCAGTTCCTGTGTAAGGGAAATGGCACGGGAGGGATATTTTTTTGCAGACTCCTCGTCCTGCCTGCCGTCACAGAGCACAAGGCATTTTTCATGTCGGCTGGAAAATTCATCCAGTTGCTTATCAGCACTGTCCGCATAGCACAGGGCAAGGTTTGACCACAGAAGACCTGCTCCCAAACGGGCTTCTTCCGCAACAGCCTCCTGCATTCCTGCATAAGGAAGGATGACCGATGAAAAATCCAGAGGAAGGTCATAGACCTGCACTCCTGCACTGTTGCGCTCCTCCTGCGTTCTTTTTGCCGTACTTCCTTCTGCCTCATGTGCCACTTCCTTCCGCAGTACGTTGCCCGTCACTTTTTCCTGAGCATAGATTGCTTCGTGTCTGGTGACCGCCTGCAAAAGTCTTTCTGCATAGGAAGCCCTTGCGCTGCCTATCGGCATATGTTCTACATCTGTCTCGCGAAGTCCTTTTGCCGAAAAGATGTCATGCATGGCAGCGTATGAGGCAGACAGAGCATCGCAAAAGGCACGGGAAAAGGTCATGGAAGCTCCGTAAGCCAGTTTTTTTTCCGGTTCAGAACCATCGGGATTTTTTAGAAGTCCGTAGAAGTCCTGCACATCACCAGCCAGCGAGGAAAAACCCTTTGCAAGGGGAAGCATGGACATTTGAGACGAGTAGCTTTCAGAAGGCTTAAAGTAATCGTCTTTTTTTACCGCCACCGCTTTTTGCAGTTCAGAAAGCAGGGTGTCATACATAAGGCGTTTAAGTCCTTCCACGCGATTATTCCAGTAGGCATCCAGTGCGCCTGTAATGCCGCTATCAGGGTCAGTAGCACGTCCCAAGGCAAAACGCCATGCAAAGCCCAAAAAGGACGCATCGGGCAAGTAGGGATCATGTTCCCGCAAGGCATCAAATTGCTTTTTGAAGACTGCACCCGATGAAGCAATGCGGTTACGAAGTTTGGCATAGGAAGCAAAGGCTTTTTGCAGGGCGGGAAATGTTTTTTGTGCTGCGGGGAGATTTTCTGCGCTTACCGCCTGCACAAAGGCCTCGTAGGCAGACTCGCAGTCCCCCATGGCAAGGGGAAGGGCCGCATAGGTGGTGCTGATATCTGAAAGGGCGGCATAGACAGGCTTTTTAAATGCCGCGTCATACGGTTCTGCATCAAATTCAGGACGATAGAGAAGAAAACCGTCCTGAAAGCGTCTGCCTGCCTCAAGATACTGCTGATTTTTTACCAGATCAGAGCCTTCTGTCATAATGGCAAAATATCGGGAACGATAGACGGTAAACTGAGCCGCTACCTTTGCCTGCCTGATAAAGGCAATGTTTTTGTCCGTGGGATTTTTTTCCAGAGATTCCAGTTGGGCAACAATTTCCAGGACCCGCAGGGATTTTTCCTCCCCATCCTCTCCAGTATCCAGTACTTCAAGCAGGTGCTGGGCAAGTTTATTGTAATCACGGCGGTTCTTCAGAATTTTGCTCACGCGTTTTTGGGCAAGGTCAAACTGCTGGGGATTTTGCGTCATGTACTGTGCGATTTCATCAAGAGCCGCATTGTAATCAGTCTTTTCAATAAGCTCATCAATGTGGGCTAAAGACACGGATTTTTCACCGCTCACTTCCTGTGCAAAGAAAACGGATGATAACGAGAAAATTAAAACTGCAAGAAAAAGCCTTCTTTTTTTTATGGTCAACCCCTGCCCTATTCTGTTATTATATCAGAAAATGTGTTATAATAAAAGACAGCATGTCACTGAGAGCACTTTTTTTAAACGCTGTCATTTTTCTCGCTTTTGCACTGCCGGTTTTTCCCCTGGATTTAACCGAATGGAATGAATCGCTCTCGAAAATTTTTGGTGACAGCTTGATTGACGCAAATGAAGGCATGACCGTTTTCCGCTCGCTGAACATACCTGTTGGCGGCAGGGTGGAAAGCATGGGAACTGCCTTTACCGGTCTTGCAGACGACATCAGTTTTTTTGACTACAATCCCGCGGGCAGTGCCGTAATGGAAAAGACGGAACTTGCCCTTTTTCACAACGCATGGATTGCAGACTCCGCCATGGAAACGGTGGCAGGAACATTGAGGAACGGCAACCTCGGCATGGGAGCGCAGTTCAAATGCTTTTACGTACCCTTTACCGAATACAACATGTATGGTGAGCGTGTGGCGGGCTCCTACTACAGCGAAACCACCGCAACGGCAAACATCTCCTACAATTTTCTTGCCGGCTATAATTTTAAGGGGCTTGCCCTTGGTGCCAATCTCCGCGGCGGCTGGAGAAGCATGCCCGACTACACCGACAATAACACCGATGAAATCATTTCTGGATCAGGCCTGCGGCAGTCCGCGCTCGCCCTGATGACAGACATAGGTCTCTTGATGCGCTTTAATGGCGGCAAATTCTACATAGACCGCGAGCCAAACATACGGCTGGGACTGACAATAAACAATCTGGGCTTTGCCCTCACTGGTTTTGGCTCCTCCGTAAAAATGGACGATGCCCTTCCCACCCGTATTTCCGCCGGACTTTCCTACAAGCCTTTCGCTCCCCTGCTGGTCTCATTGGAATTCCGCCAGCCCATAAACCTGAAATCCCTGTCCTCCAGCGGAAAATGGAGCGCAGGAACGGGTATAGAAGTCATAATCACCCGCTTTTTTGCCCTGCGCACGGGCTTTCTGCTCCAGGGAGGAAACCCCAGAATCAGTCTGGGAAGCGGCTTTGACATCCGCGGCGTGCAGGTACAGGTAAGCTACACCTTTGACCTGACATCTTCCGCTACTCCGGTAAACCATATCAGTCTGGGTGCAAAGATACGCTTTTCCGACCGGGGACGGGCACAAAAACAACAGCGTATTGACGAACTGTATACACGGGGGTTGAATCAGTATTCACTGGGAGATTACAAGGATGCTCGGGAGACATGGGAAGAAGTGCTGGCCCTGGACAGCCGCTTTGATCCCGCCATTGAGGGAATCAAGGCCATTGACCGCACGGAAAGCCTGTATCAGCGTATTGTAGAAATTCAATCCCTAGACTAAGACGACCGCCACTCTTGCTTATGGGGTATTCCGCCTGTCTTTATTTTTTCTTGGAGAAAATGCGATAGTTCATCCAGGGGAAAAGCGGATGCTCACGTTCCAGTTTAGTCAGCCACTCTGTGCTCACCGTATTTGACCCCAGCGAATCGAACACAGCAATAAAAGAGGCTATGCATTTCTTAAAGCGGTCAGACACATAGTCTGGCAGGCGGCCTTCATGCAGCATCATTGCCCATTCCGCTCCCTGGGCAATCATCAGCTCCTTTGCACCAAGATTCAAAAGCCGAACCTTTAAGCCTGAATCATCCTGAAAACGATCCGCTAAGTCCACCATGCGGGCACACATTTTACGTGTATGCCTGAGCATCCAGTCATTGGAACTGTCCAGCAAGTCTTCTCCATACCCAGTTCCCACTCCCGCAGAAGGATAGGGAGTGACTTTGGGCAGGGAAAACTGCTCCTGAATCAAGTCACCGCAGCCTGCAAAGGTAAAGCCATCTTCTCCCCTCAGCACCTGCTCCAAAAATGCCATGCCCTCTGCCCAGTCCTGCCCTAGCGTTGTAGCCGTTACCGCACAGACAAGGCAGGCATCCTTACCCTCCAGCAGGGCAGCAGCCTTTTCAAGTTTATCTTTTTTGGCAAAAAGGAAGGACTTTGCATCCTCTGCAGCCTGAGCAAGAGCAGCCTTTTCATCGTAAGCGCCATCATTTTTTGACCAATAGCGATAGCCGCTTGAAACACGAGCAGAGCCATCCTTGTGGAATGCTCCCAAATCGTCAGCAGGAAGTTCAAAGCCTATGTCCTTGTTTTGGTTCCTGTATACAGGATTATGCATGAAACCGCTGTCTTCAGAAACAATATCAGCAGGAGAATCTACATCACGGGCAAAAACCACCAGAGAATTCTGACAGCGGACAGGAGCAAAAATACCGGTTTTTGGCGCATCGGCACAGAAAAGCAGGGAACGCGTATCCAAAATAGTGTAATTGATACCGTAGGAGCGCAGTACTTTTTCCACGCCGTCAGCATAGCCAAGATAGGGAAGCCAAAAACCTTCCGGCATCGTGCCAAAATATTTACGGTGAGAATACAGCCCCGCTTCCACCTGAGCGTTCAACACTTCCGGCATGTCCGCATAATGAGGGAGAAAGGCATAGGATGCCGCAGTGGCAAGAAGCTCCAAGTGACCAGCCTGTGCACAAAGGGCAAACTGCTTCAGCAGATTCTGATTATAGTTTTCGCAAAAGTCAACTTTATTCTGCTGAAAACGAGCCAGTGTGGCACGGGCATTCTGAAGCATTGCCTCATCGTCCTTGCACCGCTCCACTTCTTTTTCACCCAGCAGAATGCGGGAATCCAGCCATTCAATATACTGTTCCTGCACCACAGGGTCGTCCAAAAGGGCACAAAGCATGGGCGAAAGCACCAAGGAAAGCTTAAAGGAAACTTTTTCCCCTTCCAGACGGCGAATCATCGAAATAAGCGGAAGATAGGTGGAAGAAATTGAACTGAAAAGCATATCGTTTTCAATCTCATAGTCTGCACCGTCTTCTACATGGCGGATATAGCCCTGATGACCTACGACAACAAGAACCAGATTTTTACGCGCCATAGTCCCTACTCCTCAAAAAACGCCTGACGATGATTTTCATACTGAAACCGCAATAATTCCTGCAAGGAAGAAAGTTCCTGCAGAGGAGAAGCCTGAGTATCCCTTCCTGGCAATGCCATCAAATAAGAAGAACCTTTTGGCAATGCCACTTTTCGGGATTTTGCCAGGTTGTCAGACACCTTTCCATCCACCACGGACATTAAATCAATGCGGACATAGGCTTTTCCTGCGCGGAGCAGAACATACTGAGCACGGTCAGCCAGTGAAATTTGAATGTCAAAGGATTCCTCGGGCACCACTGCGTTTTCATCTGCAAAGAATGACACACGCAAGACGAGAGAAGCATCATTCTCCTCCAACTGAGCAAGCATGGCTTCCTTAATGTCCCAGTAGACATAGGCCCAAACAGGATTACGAAGCAGCACCTGAATCTGAGTCTCATTGTAGGAATCGGGAAGCGATGCAGAAAAATGCATGTCAGCATCACTTACAATGCCGATTTCCTCCGGCGGATTATTTTCTGATTCAGCAACGGTTTCTAAAAGTTCACCAATTAAAAAACGCCGATTCAAATCATCCGGTACATCTATACCATAATCATCTGCCAGTGCCAGCAAATCTGCCGATGACAGTGTTTCCAAATACGAACGCGATAATTGTTTTGTTTCCATAATCCTATTTTTTTCTACTTAAACTATAGTCTAGGAAATAAAGAGAAAAGTCAAGAGAATACAAAAAACAGGAAAAAACAAAAAGATGCTATCGTAAAGACCAGCTGCCGTCTGCATTCTTCTTGAACATATCTTTTCCGCCGATAAACTGGTCGGAATCAGATGAATGCTGGTGCAAGGCAACTTTTACGCCATCCACAATTTCGTCTGTCAAGTTAAAGCCAAACAGATTTGCATAGCCTTCCGCAATTTTTTCGGCAGAAGCCCCGCCCTCAAACTTATGCATGACGAGAGCAAGCATCTCAAATTCATTTACGCCAACCGTATTTCCCTTGGGCTTGGAACTTGCGGCACGAACTTCATTCTGATGCTTGCGGCTCCAGAGCACCAGCGGCTGTATGATTTCGCAGGCCTCCTTCCAGGTCAGATGCTTAAAGCGCAGGCGGATGCGGGAACCGTCATTTTTTTTGTAGACCACAAGTTTTTTGAGGATGTCGGGATTGGTGACCACTTCCCGCAAACCAGCCTCCGTGTACCATGCCGCATCAGGCTCACTGGGTGCGGGCGTGGGCAGAACCGTCAGTTCAAGGGAATCTTCGGTCATGTTTCCCATGCAGACAAAGCCCAGCGCTTTTTCATCGGGAGAGCCCCAGCGAATCATGGTCTTTCTCCTGCCGTAGGGCTTGCAGTTCAATTTACGAATCATTATGCCCTGACGCAATGCAACCGGAATGCGCTGATACATCTGCCTTTCAGCATCAGTTTCCAGCTGCGTGATATAACGATTTTCAATTTGCTCTACAAGATTAATCATACCAACTCCAAAAAACTATTACAGTTCCTCCAACTCTCCGTCCACTTCGGAATAATCCATGTCATAGGGGGCGACCGTATGCCCGTGCTGTTGCTGACGTTCCCGCAGCAGAGCCATTTTCTTTTGCTTTACAAAGAAATCTTCTACGTTCTGCACCAAAACTGCGGGAGGCATTGCCTTTAAAAGATAGCCATCAGGTTTTGCGGCAAGAACAGCCATAACCGTTTTTTTATCATCACTACCCGTCAGGAAAATGACCGGCACACGAGCGGTCTCAGGCTCAGAACGAAGCATTTGCAGAACGTCAAGTCCGGACAAACCCGGCATCTCATAATCAAGCAGAATCAAATCAACATGATTATGCTTGAGGAAGGCTACGGTATCCATGCCGGAATTTGCGATGAAGGTATTAAAGCGCTTAGAGAACCAACGCTGCATGGCATGAAGCTGGGTTACGTCGTCATCCACAAGAAGAACATTATGCTTGCTGGAATCAACAGCCATTGCCTGCTGCTGACCGACAGAGCCATCTTCATCGTAACGATATTCCATGGAAAGTTTGTTCAGATGGCGAAGCAAATCCTCCGTGTTTACCGGCCGCTGAAAGGCATGGTCAACATATTCGTTTGAGATAACCTTGTTTGCCGTATTGATTTCGGCTGGATTTCCAATCAGAAAAAGATGGCGGTTCTTTCCCTGCTCAGAAACAAGTTGCTTGACATAGGAAAAAAGCCTGTCGTATCTGTTTTCAGAGCCTTCCAGATACAAAATAAAAATATTCGGAAAATCACTCTTATGCTCAAACATTGTGATTTGATAGACTTCCGGCTGAACAAAACGAACCTCATATCCTGCGTCAGAAATAGTCTTCATCATCGCACGAATCAAAAAGTTCTGATCATTTTCTGCAATAAATAGTATTCGGTTTTCCATAAGTGCTGTATATAACTCCGCGTTTATTATTGGCCTGTAAGCAAAGTGAGCGCCTTAGCCTTATCCTTTGCGAGGATTGCATCCTTTATTTTACCAAAAGATTCATCAGATTCAAGTGGTATTTTGTATTCTTCCACCATTGAAAGAATGTTTTCCGCCGCACCAAAGTCATCTGCACGGACAAACTCGGCGATTGCCTCCAAGGCACCGCGCATCTGTTCTTCGGGCATCGTTTCCTTTTTCTTCTGTTCAGCAGTGTCTGCCGCTTGAGGGGCAGTGTCATCAGGCTGAGGCGACCGTTCTGCATCATCATATTTTTCGCCCAGAATTTCTGCAAAGGGCTTTTTGAAACTGCGGAATTGACGGAGGAGTTCTCCCGTCAGCCTGTTGATTTCATCCACGCGCTGCTCTTTTGCACACTGCTCCAGATAGGCGGCATCCTTGGAAAGTTTTTCTGCACCCACAAGGCGGGAAGAACTTTTAAGTCCGTGCACCAGAATCGTGTAGTTCTTGATGTCTCCCTGAGCGGCATACTTTTCTATTAAGTCAGACTGCATGGTAATGGACTCGTAATAATCGTGGACAGCTCCCTTGAGCACTTCCGCATCCCCGCAGAAATCCAGTGCCGCAGAAGCATTTATGCCCTCCACCTTGTAGTAGGATTTTAAGAAAGGATCGCGTTCTACCGGTGCATCAGCATCCACCTCTCCAGATGCCGACACTTTCTGCACAAGCTTTTTTGGCAGATGCTTCATCATCAGTTCTTCAAGTTTCGTGTAATCCACCGGCTTGGAAATATAGTCGGCAAAGCCCTCCTTGAGGTACATTTCCTTTGCACCATAAATGGCATTTGCCGTAAGCGCAATGCAGGGAGTAAGCCAGTTCTTGGAATCGTTCAGTTTCTGCATGGCGTGGAGGGTCTGAATACCGTCAAGTTCCGGCATTCGGTGGTCAAGAAAAATCAAGTCGTAGGGATTTTCCTGTACCAGGCGAATCGCCTCATGACCGTTCAAGGCCGTATCAATCTGTACGCGGGTGCGCTTTAAAAGTCCGCTGATGACATCCAGATTGATTTTCATATCGTCCACTACAAGAATATGCGCATCCGGTGCATGGAAGAGTTCACGGTAGGAGGATTTTTGCGACACCGCCTCCGTTTCCTTGATGCGCTCGGAGAATTTTCCGATGGCTTCATGCTTTACGATGCCCTGACGAATTTCAAACCAGAAGTCCGAGCCAGAACCGTATTCGCTTTCCACCTGCAGGGTAGAATCCATCTTGCCCAAAAGCCGCTGTACAATCGTAATGCCAAGGCCTGTGCCCTCAGTGGTACGGAAGCGTTTTTCTTCAATGCGCTCAAATGCACTAAAGAGTTTGGCTAGATTTTCCGACTTGATGCCCGTTCCCGTATCCTTTACGTGCACAGTCAGATTCAGTTCCCGGTCATTGAGCGGTCTAAAACTGATTATCAAGTCAATATAGCCTTCATTGGTATACTTGACCGCATTCGTCATCAAATTGAGAATACACTGCTTGATGCGCACGTCATCGCCATAGAGGACATTGGGTGTGTTTTCGTCAATCGTAATACGCAGTTTTAAGCCGCGCTCATCAGCACGGGGACGAATCATGTTGGCCAAATCATTCACCATGGAATCCAGCGCATACTCCACGGGAATAATAACCATTTTATTGGCTTCAATCTTGGAAAAGTCAAGAATATCATTAATCAGCGAAAGCAGGGACCGCCCCGCACTCTGAATGTCATTGGCATAGGTCAGCACATTCGGTTCAGTACTTTCCCGCAGAATCATTTCATTTAAGCCCAGCACCGCATTGATAGGGGTACGGATTTCGTGGCTCATGTTTGCAAGAAAAGATGTCTTTGCCTCATTTTTTGCACGAAGGACTTCCACGTTTCTGTCCAGTTCGTGCTCCTTTAAATCCAGATAGCGGATATTGTTCATGCGGAAACGGTCGCCCGCAAAAATGCCAACAGCACTAAAGGCAATACAGTTGATGCAGTCCGTCAGAAAATAATCATCGCTCTTGTAGTAATAGGACAGAAAAAGACAGATAGCCAGCACAAATACATGAACCACTATGACTCTGAGCCGGGAATCCATCATCAGAATGGGAACGGCTATCAAAAATCCCAGTGTTACCGTATAGGGCGGCTGCCGCACGCTCAAAAGATTCAGCACAATGGAGAACAGGTCTGCGCAAAAAATGAACAGGTACATTGCAGGCACGGAGTGTCTGCTGATATATTCCGCCGCAAAAAGGCTGATAACGGCATACACAAAGAAAATGCACAGCGACGTGGAAAAGAAGACCTGATATTTTAGCTGATACAGATTCGTAATCGCCGGAATAAGGGAAAGCATGGAAAGCACAAAACAGGCTGCCACTGAAAAAAAGAGCAGGATTTTCAGTATATGAAAATTGTAGGCATCTATAATATCCCGGTTTTGAGAAAAAAGTTTCTTGCTCTCTGCGGCGGTCTGTTTGTAATACTCAACGATACCCATAGCCGTACAGTATAGAATACCACAGATTTGCAATATGCGCTACAAAAAAAACTCCAGCCCCCTCGTAAAAAAAAGGACTGGAGTTCTTCACATGCAGCGAGTGCTGAACTTATTTGAGGCTACCTGCCACTGCAACAGCACAGGCAACGGTACAACCAACCATGGGGTTGTTACCCATACCCATAAAGCCCATCATTTCAACGTGAGCCGGGACTGAGCTGGAGCCTGCAAACTGTGCGTCTGAGTGCATACGACCCAGAGTATCGGTAAAGCCGTAAGAAGCCGGACCTGCAGCCATGTTATCGGGATGCAGGGTACGACCAGTGCCACCACCAGATGCTACTGAGAAGTATTTCTTACCGGCAAGCAGGCGTTCCTTTTTGTAGGTGCCTGCAACCGGATGCTGGAAGCGGGTGGGGTTTGTTGAGTTACCAGTGATAGAAACGTCAACATCCTCGTGCCACATGATTGCAACGCCCTCGCGCACATCGTCAGCACCATAGCACTTAACGATAAGGCGGTCAGGATTTGAGCCGTAGGGAACTTCCTTTACGACTTTAAGGGCCTTGTCAGTTCCCTCGCCGTTAAAGTAGTCAAACTGGGTCTGCACATAGGTAAAGCCGTTGATGCGGCTGATAATCTGAGCGGCATCCTTTCCAAGACCGTTCAGGATAACGCGCAGCTTGTTCTTGCGCACTTTGTTTGCGTTTGCGGCAATCTTGATTGCGCCTTCAGCAGCCGCAAATGATTCGTGACCTGCCAGGAATGCGAAGCACTGTGTCTCTTCGCTCAAAAGGCGTGCGCCCAGGTTTCCGTGTCCCAGACCAACCTTGCGGTCGTCAGCAACAGAACCCGGCAGACAGAAGGCCTGCAAGCCCTTACCGATGTTTGCAGCAGCAGTTGAACCAGTCTTGTCGCCAGTCTTTTCTGCTTCCTTGATTGCAATTGCAGAGCCAAGCACATATGCCCACTTTGCATCTTCAAAACAAATCTGCTGAGTTGACTGACAGATTTCATAGGGATCAAAACCGTGAGCCTTGCAGAGATCGCGGGCTTCGTTCAAGCCTTTTTCGCCCTCAGCAAAACCATACTCTTTAAGCGCCTTATTCACCTGAGGAATGCGGCCTTCAAAATCTTCAAATAATGTTGCCATCTTTTACTCCTTGCGCGGGTCAATCAGTTTGACCATGCCCTGATCAGCAGTTACACGACCGTAGTGGGTACGTGCCTTTTCAATCGCTTCTTTGGGGTCAGTTCCTGCCTTGAGCGCGTCCATCAGCTTACCGAAGTTGATACAGTTGTAGCCGATAATCTGATTGTCCTTGTCAACAGCACAAGTCTCAACATAGCCTTCAGTCATTTCAAGGTAGCGCGGACCAGTCTTGCGGGTTGCGAACATGGTACCCACCTGTGAGCGCAGGTTCTTTCCCAAGTCTTCCAGGGAAGCACCGACTTTCAGACCATCCTTTGAGTATGCAGACTGTGTACGACCATACACAATCTGGAGGAAGAGTTCACGCATAGCCGTATTGATGGCATCGCAAACCAAGTCAGTGTTCAACGCTTCAATCAAAGTCTTTCCGATGAGGATTTCAGAAGCCATTGCAGCAGAGTGCGTCATACCTGAACAGCCGATTGTTTCGACCAAGGCTTCTTCAATGATACCGTCCTTTACGTTCAAAGACAGTTTGCATGCGCCCTGCTGGGGTGCACACCAACCGATACCGTGGGTAAAGCCCGAAATATCCTTCATGTCTTTTACCGGCACCCATTTTCCTTCCTCAGGAATAGGAGCAGGACCGTGATATGCGCCCTTAGCCAAGGGACACATGTGTTCCACTTCTGCAGTGTACGTCATAGGAATCTCCTAGTATAAAATAAGATAATCCCTACTCGTGCGGCCCCTCAGCAAGCAGTACCAGAGCCTGCCTGAGCCGCAGTTGTTAGAGACTGTTTCAAGAGAATAGTATAAAGTCTTTTTGAAGATGTTGCAATGGGAATTTTTGGCGGGGGAAAGCCTTCCCCTACGCGCCCACTTCGTTGGTCGCTACCCCTTCTCCTAGGGGCAAGCCCCTAATACCCCGTCCATTTGTGCAAGGAGGGCAAGCACATCCGCCTTTTTGCGCTCGGTGTAGAATGAAAGTTTGGCGTGCAGTTTTTTTGCAAGGGGAAGCAGGGCATTCAGCCTGTCAGCGGACAGGGAATCCGGGTCGTATTCCACCAGAACGCTTGCGGTGCGCTCGTTGTATGAAATGCTCTCCACCTTTCCCATTTTCTTTGCCATGCGTATTGCCGCCTCGCGAATCTCGTCATCCCGCAGTGCCCCGTCGCGAATCCGCACACGCCCCGGAAAGTAATGTATGTCCATAAGCCTTTCTATCCTAAAAGGGGCTTGCTTGCCAGATAACTGAAGGCAATCGTGGAGGAATTGTGCAGGACGGCCGCAAAAGGCGGGCTTATCATACCGAACAACCCCAATGCAATAAGCGCGCTGTTTACCGCCACAATGCCATAGTTATTCGTGTCGATGCGCTCCAGCAGTTTTTGACCGAGCAGGCGGGTTTTGAGCAGACCGCCAAGACCGTCCTCACTTGAAAGCACAATGTCCGCCGCCTCGCCAGTAATTGCCGCGCTGTCTCCCATGGCAATTCCCGTGCTTGCCGCGGCCAAGGCAGGAGCATCGTTTATGCCGTCTCCAATCATAATCACCTTGTGACCGCGCTTTTGTTCCCTCTTGATATAGGCAACCTTGTCTTCCGGAAGGGCATTGGAGATGTACTCATCCACACCAGTTGCCAGCGCCGCCGTTTTTGCAGCCCCTTCGTCATCACCTGTAATCATCACGCATTTTTTTACGCCGTTTTCATGCAGGAGCGAAATGATTTCCGCAGCATCTTCCCTTACCGGATCATTTACGGCAAAGGCTCCCAAAAGTTCCCCGTCCTGGGCAAGGTACAAAAGAGACTCGCCCCGTGACAGAGCGTCTTTCTGCAAATCCGCCAGACCCTCAGGGATTTTTACCTTTTCATCCTCAAAAATAAAATGCTTGCTTCCGATTAAAAGCCGTTTGCCATTAAGCTCGGTGGCAATGCCATGGGCAACCACATACTCTACCTTTGCATGTTTTTCAGGATGCTGCAGAGCACGCTCCTCTGCCGCCTGCACGATGGCATGGGCCACAGGATGGGCAAAATGCTCTTCAAGGCATGCCGCCGTCATCAAGAGTACATTCTCGTCATCTTCCTGAAAGGGAATTATGCGGGAAAGTTTTGGCTCGGCAGCCGTAAGCGTTCCCGTCTTGTCAAACACAACGGTGTCCGCACGACTTGCGTCCTCCAGAAATTTACCGCCCTTTACGGCAATTCCCTCTTCCGCCGCCTCCTTCATCGCGCTCAAAACGGCTATGGGTGCGGCAAGTTTCATTGCACAGGAATAGTCCACCATGAGCGTCGCCATGACCTTGGTAATGTTTCCGCCAGTAAAAAGGAAGGTAAGCGCAGAAAGCAGGAAATTCGCCTTGACCAGTTGGGTTGCCAGCCGCTCAGACCGAATCTGGCTGGACACTTTCAGGCTTTGGGAATTGTCAATCATCGCAAGAATATTCTGCACTTTAGTCTGACTTCCCACGGCACGGACGCGCACAAAGATTTCTCCCTCCTGCACCACCGTTCCCGCAAAGACTGTCGTACCTGCCCGCTTTTCCACTGCCATCGGCTCGCCAGTAATCGTCGCCTGATTCACCAAGGCTTCTCCCCGCAGCACTTCTCCGTCCGCAGGAATCAGAGAACCTGTCCGCACCGCCACCACGTCTCCCGGACGAATGAGGTAGAGCGGCACGGGCTTTTCGGTAGAACCATCCACAAGCTGTACGCTGTCCTTGTCAGAAAGCATGGTAAGTGCAAGATTGTCGTAGGATTTTCGCCGGGTAAAGTCTTCTATTGTTTCGCCCATATCGAGCAAAAAATTGATGTTTGACGCAGTTGTCATATCTCCGGTAAGCGCAGACACGGCAATTGCCGTTGCATCCAGCACATCCGGGCTAAAGACATCCCCCTGGGCAAGACGCACCATGCCTTTGGTCACGCGGGGAGCCAAATGCAAGAGGGTAAGAGCAAGCCTGACGGGAGCCGGAAGCAGGCGACGCAGATAATGCTGGGCCGTCATCAAGAGCAGGGCCTCCAGCAGAGACTGCTTGCGCACTGGCTCATCCACCGTTGCAAGCATCTCCTCATCGTTCAGATATTTTTGCGACAAGGCCATAAAGAGAGCCTTTATCGCTTTGAGCGTCAGAAGAGATGCATCATAATAGATGAGAAATGCACCGGTTACATAATTAACCGTCACCTGGGTCATACCTTCCTGCATGGAAAGCAAGGTCTGCGCCAATACCGCCTGTTTGGGCGTGACTTCTTCCTTGTCAAACCCAATGCGGACGCGTCCCGGAAGAGAATGCTTTATATAGAACTGCATGGAGAAAGTTATGCCTTTTTTACTTTTTTAGCCGACTTTTCTGCCGCAACATCTTCGGCATCTTCTTTAATTGTCTCAAAAAGTTCTGATGCTTCGTCTTTAAGCTGCAAGCCAGCGGCAACAACTTTTGCACAGCATTTGCGACCGGCATTCGTCTTAATCAGTGCTACCGCAACCGCTCCAACAGCCACGCCAATCAGGAAATTCCTTGTTGTAAAAATCATATCGTACTCCTATTATTTCAAGTTTTTTTATAATACATCGAATGCACCGATTAGGCAAGTGATACAGCCATGGCGAGCAGGGCAAACGCATTATACATATCGTACTTTAACATCGGCTGGACAAATGAAATGTAGTTGCATCAAAAAGGCTACCGTTGCAGCGTGTCAAGCAAGCCCCGCGGTTGAGCGTAATAGG
>CAKZZO010000104.1 GCA_937885175.1 uncultured Treponema sp.
TTGTGATGCTCTTTGTTCAGCAGAGATTCTTTGCTTCTTGCTGGCCACTGGCTTTCGTGGGTGTGCTTGGGCTTAGTTTTTTTTGCGCATATTTTTTAAGAAGATTGTCATGGTAATTACATTCTGAGCGATTGTGAATTGCCATATTGCAGTTTTGTGAATAAAACCGCACCTGTTCTTTGACATTTCTATTTTTGAAAAAAAACAGTGAACAAAACTGTCAGAAATGTCGTTTTTGTTCACTGTCTGCTGATTGACAAGGCACTTCTCTCTTATTTATACTGAACAAAACTGTCAGAAATGCCGTTTTTATTCAGTATGGAAGGGGGCAACATGAAAATTGTCAGAAAGAAGTATCTTGAAATGCTTGAGAATCGTATGCACAACGGTCTTATAAAAGTTGTGACGGGCATCCGTAGATGTGGTAAGTCCTATCTGCTTTTCAACTTGTTTTATGAATTTTTGAAGCAAGGCAATGTTTCCGATGACTGCATTATAAAAATTGCCCTGGATGATGATGTGAATGAGCCATTGCGTAATCCTGCACTTCTTTCTGAGCATATACGCTCGCTTGTTTCTGACCCGCAGAAAAATTACTACATCCTGCTAGACGAGATTCAGTTTGCAATAAGTGATTATGAATATAAGCATCCTGAGGAGCCGATAAAAATCTATAGTGTCCTAAACGGTCTTTTGCGGCTTCCGAATGTTGACATCTATGTTACCGGTTCAAATTCAAAATTTCTTTCTAAAGATGTGCTTACGGAATTTCGCGGGCGTGGAGACGAAATTCATGTCCTTCCATTTTCCTTTAGTGAATATGTACAAGGGTATAAGGGTGATGTGTACCACGCTTGGGCGGATTATATTATGTATGGGGGGCTTCCGCTTGTGCTTGGAATGAAAACTGACGAGCAGAAATCTTCCTACCTTATAAATCTGTTTGCGGAGACATATCTGAAAGACATTATTGCAAGGAATAAAATCGAAAAGACGCAGGAATTGGAAAATTTGCTTGATGTGCTTGCCTCCAGCATTGGCTCGCTTACAAATCCTACCCGTGTCTTACAGACATTTGAAAGTGTCCTGCATTCAAAAATAAGCATAAACACACTCATCAACTATTTTGACTATCTAAAGGATGCTTTTATAATCA
Organism: uncultured Treponema sp.; assembly: GCA_937885175.1. Taxonomy (GTDB): domain Bacteria; phylum Spirochaetota; class Spirochaetia; order Treponematales; family Treponemataceae; genus Treponema_D. Next base: position 1,157 of record CAKZZO010000104.1, read on the forward strand.
GCGAAGCGGATCGCTACGATGTGAAAGGTCGCAGGTATATTGGCTCTCCGAAAAAGTATTATTTTGAGGATGTGGGCTTACGGAATGCGAGGCTTCATTTTAGACAGATTGAGGAAACGCACCTCATGGAGAATGTGATTTATAATGAACTTAAGTTTCGTGGCTTCAATGTTGATGTAGGAGTCGTGGAAAAGCGTGAAATGGACGGAAGGGAAAAGCAGAAGCGGGTGCAATATGAGATTGACTTTGTGGCAACACAGGGAAGCCGAAAATATTACATACAGTCTGCCTTTTCGCTTGCTTCCGAAGAAAAATCCGAGCAGGAGAAAAAATCATTGCGCAGCGTTAATGACAGTTTTAAGAAGATTATCCTTGTGAAGGACGTAATAAAGCCGTATCACGACAATGATGGAATTGCAATTATCGGACTTCTTGATTTTCTGCAGAATGAGAACAGTCTGGAATTATAAAACTTTTCCCCAAGAATAGAAAATGTCTCAAAGAGCATATCGTAAAAAATTGCATTGTGTTTTCACAATGTCGTGATACGGAGACATTTTTATGAGAATCTTATTCATCTCAGCCTTTCCGCCCTGCCAGAAGACCGCGGGGCAGGACTATTCCCGCCGCCTTATTCTTGATTTGCTTGAAAAAGGCCATGAGGTCTCGCTTATATATGCAGAGTACCCTGGGCATACAGTTGAGCTTCCTGACTCGGTAAAAGTCCTGAGCATAATTCACCCTGCTTTTAAGAACTGCCTTGTAAAGCCTTATTTTCATCCCTTTTTTACCAGGCGTTTTGATAAAAGTGTGCTTAAACTCCTGCAAACTGTCTCTGCTGACTTTGACATGCTCTATTTTGATTTTTCCCAAGTGCATTTGTACTCGCTTCTTATTTCCCATCCCTGCAAGGTGCTCATGTGCCACGATGTAATTGCTCAGAAGTTTTCAAGAAAGGGGAGGCTCCAGCTGCCCTGGATTAGGCGGACTGAGGGGCGGCTTTTACGTACGGCAGGTCAGATTGTAACATTCAGCCGGAAAGACAGTGATTTTATCAAAAAAACATACGGTTTGGATGCTGTGCATGTGAACTTTTATCTTAAGAATGGTCGTTTTGATTATTCAGGAAAAGCTGTTGTAAAAAATCGTTTCTGCTTTTACGGTGCTTGGAATCGTGCTGAAAACACGGAAGCCTTGGAATGGTTTTTATCCCATGTATACCCAAAACTGTCCTGCGATGCTCATTTTATTGTCATTGGCGGGGGAGTGTCGGACGCTTTGTTAAACAAAATCAGCACTTATAAAAACTTTTCGTGCCTGGGGTTTGTGGATGACCCTGTAGAAGAAATTGCCTGCTGTCAGGCTCTGATTGCACCCCTGCACAAGGGGGCCGGCGTTAAGGTCAAGGTGATTGATGCCCTTTCTTCTGGCACCTGTGTTATCGGAACGGACATTGCTTTTGAGGGAATTGAAGATAATACAGCCCATGGCCTCTTTTTCTTTGCGGAATCGCCTAAAGAATTTGCGGATATTCTGAATAACTGGCAGACTGTTGAGCTTTCAGAAAAGCAAGCCGCCGCAGATGAATTTTTTGCCCGCTATAATAGCAATCATTTTACGGATTTACTGTCGAATGCCTAGTATACTTATGAGTATTATACTTTCGAGTATATTATTTGTCTGAACATAGAAATGGAGGCTTGTTTGTTAAAGGTCTTTCCGATTTTATCAGGCGAAAAAGCTGTAAAAGAACTTGAAAAGAAATCTATTGAAAACTTGTGTCGCTTGCGTCGTAAGTTTTCAATGGGTTGTGGTTTTGTCTCTTTTATGCAATACCGATGGAACAGAATGGAAAGGCGGGCAAATTGATTTGCTCATCGACCGTAAGGATGGTGTGATAAATCTTTGTGAGATGAAATTTGTAGGCGAAGAATATGTGATTTCAGAAAAATATGAAAAAACTTTGCGAGACCGAATTTCACTTTTTAAGCATGTAACTAAAACGAAAAAAGCAATTAACTGTACTTTTGTAACAACATACGGAATCAAGCCTAATGTACATTCCAATATTGTAAACAATGAACTGACAATGGAAGATTTGTTTCGCCCAAAAGAATAATTATACCTTAGCCAAATCTTGTAAAAAATAAGACTTTTGGCTAAGGTATAATCTGTTTTCTTCCTCATCCTCAAGAATAGAAATGTCAAACGAACGGTAAAAAAATGCCTTTGAAAATAAGGCAAGGAGTATCGCTATGGCAGAAGCACATGGCGCAGCCTGTGGTTTGACAGATAATATTTCTCTGATTTACTGTCTCCTGCCATTCCTGCATCTACATCATTTCTGCCTGACAAGGAAAATTAAAAAAAAGATTGCATCTTTTAAAAATATGGGATAATCTTTAATTACACTTTGGAT
>CAKZZO010000105.1 GCA_937885175.1 uncultured Treponema sp.
TTCCTACGACTTGCAGCTTGAAGTCAATGCTGTACTTTTGATTATTCCCCATTTTTACACCTCCGTGGGTGTCCTAATTTATGGGGTCAGTTCAGTATTTGAGTTTTGTCTGTACAATTCCTTCTTTTGTGGTATACTTTTAATATCCAGTTTACAATGGGAGGTAAAATCATGGAAATGACGACAGTCAAGATGAATATTCCCGTTGCAATGGCTCAGTTTATTGAATCTACAGATGCAAAGACGGAGCTTTTGCAGCGTGCATTACTTCTGCATCCCTTTATACGGAACCTTACAATTTCACATGGAAGGGCTGCGGAAATTCTTGGAATTACAAAATGGCAGCTCATAGAAATATATAAAGAAGAAGGCATCCCATACTTTACTATGGATTGGAGCGATGTTGAGGAAGATGTTGCCACATACGAGCGTCTAAGAGAAAAAGAGAGGCTGCACGCATGATTGTAGTTGCTGATACAACTCCTCTTATTTCCCTTCTTAAAATCAATCGTCTTGACCTTCTTAGAAATCTTTTTGGCGAAGTATATATTCCTAAGGCTGTTTTTGATGAGCTTACCGTAAATCCTGATTTTACAGATGAAGCTGAGATTGTGAGAAATTGCGATTTTATCAGCATTCAGAATGTAAATGACAGGGAAGTTTCCCTTTTCCGCCGAACAACAGGGCTGGATCTTGGCGAAAGTGAAGCCCTTGTCCTTACGGACAGTATCAAAGCTGACCTTATTCTTATAGATGAAATCAGAGCCAGACAGATTGCAAGAACAATTGGATTCAATATAATGGGTACTGTAGGCATCCTTAGAGCGGCATATAAAGAAGGCTTGGTAACCGCAAATGAAATCAAGAATGCCGTTGAAATTCTCCGTGCCAAAGGACGACATATTAGCGAGGACTTATTTAAGAAATTGCTCGAATCTCTTTAATTCCTTTGCAAGCTCCGCTTGTATTTCTTCTGCTCCTTAATCATAGCCTGAAACCTCCATTACTTTCCACAAGTCATTTCACATTACGCCACGGATTGTTTACATACACGCCACAAGTCTTGTAATGACAGCCCACGCCGCGTGTACCGTCTTTTCAGAAATAATTTCAAACTATGTGGAAACCGCAGTTATGTTTGCACGCGATTTTTCACGGCTCAGTGCCGAACAAGTAAATGAACTTAAAGCACTCTTAAAGCGATTTGAGAGTGCGGGAGAGTATTCAAATGGAAGTGTGTCATCATGAGCAACAGGCAGAAACAATAGTTCTTACAGAAGACGGAATGAACCTTACGGCCTTCTGGTCACGGCTTTTGTGCGGATGCGGAACGGACGGACGCTTTGAGCCGATTTTCGTCATGGAGAACATCATTCCTCTTTTTGACAATACCTTCAATTATCGGATTGTCGAAAAATCAGAATGGAGATGGTCTCTGTGCGAGGCAGCCTTCTACATCCCAATGACAAACGAAATTGTCATCAGAAGCGATGTTTACGAAGGTGCGCTGAACGGCGTGGCCATGGATGTAATAACTGTGGCACATGAGGTGGTTCACTGCATACAGTCAATAATAATGAGGTTTCTCAATGCCATAAAGTGCGTGGACTTCAAGACTGAGTTTTGCAGGGCTGACTCCGAGGAAATGGCTCACCATGAGAATCAGACGGAGAAAATAACTTCCCTCTTGTTCTGCCCGGAGCGTCTTGTGCAGGGTAAATCCGATGACGAGATTATCCAGCAGTATTTTATTACCCCGCTCATGCAGTTTGTCTTTGGTCTCATAAAGATGGCTGGCAGGGAACTGATGGAAGCTCTTGATGACATTACCATAGAAAGGGAGGTTGAAAGATGTGCCGTATGATTGTTATGGCGGCAGCAAAAAAAACGGTCTGAAACTACGCCAATAGTCTCAGACCCTCAAACAATAGAAAGCGGAAGACCGCTCCTGTTCATAAAGTCTATCCTACTTTCTATTGTGTTTTTTTGCAAGTGCCGCAAAGCCCTGAATCAATTTTTTTTACAGAACACAATCGGGGACTGTCGCCCGTAAAAAGACAGTAGGATAATGATATGGAAAATATTTCCACTTTAGAAAACAGCTCGTCAATCTTAAGCGTGACGCTGCATGAAAACAATTTTACGAAAGACGGAACTTATTACGCTACGGTAACGCGTAATACAGCAACATTCAAGAACATTCTTTCGGAGATTGCGGAAGACAACAAGGGCATGGATCCTTTCATGCTCCAGTTTGCCACAATACTCATTCAGAAGAAAATCCTCAAGATGCTTGAACAGGGAAAAGCCGTGAATGTGCTTGACCTGGGTACAATGTACATAGCTATGAAATGCAATGCAAAGGGAAAGTCTGATGTTTCGGAAAGCGGGAACTTTTACATTAAGTTTACGCCTACGGAACTGGCGAACAGCGCGCTGTCTTCCCTGAGCGTGGACAAGGTTGTGTACGCAGACGGAAGCCCCGAAATCACGGAGGTCACGGACCTTTCTTCCGGCAGTTCTGAAGGAAGCCTTTCAAAGGGCAAGCCATGCAGAATCAGCGGAAGCCGCCTTAAAATCGGAGGCAACGAAAGCGGAATATGGTTTGCACCGGCAGACGCTGACGGCAGGACAAATGCTGACGAAAGCACATGGGTAAAAACTGATGAGGCAAGCCTGTTCAGAAACAAGCCTAGCGAACTGAATCTTTTCGTGCCGGACTCACTTGAAGACGGCAGTTACAGGATAGTTCTCCGCACAGCCTATCTTGGAAAGGGCAAAAGCAGAAAGAACATCCTCGAAACCGAAAGTGATGTGGTAAATGTAAGCTAAACAAAAATACGCCAGCCCTGCTGCAAAAAGCAAGACTGGCGTTACAGATTGCCGTGCTCGACAAGCAATGTCATTCCCGCACTTGATGCGGGAATCTCTTATTTAATCAGCGAATGGTATTCCTGCAAGCTCTTAACGCTTCCTTCTCCGCCGTTACCGCCTTTTACCGAAGCAATACCTTTTACAGCTGCCAAAGCACCGGCCAAAGTTGTAATATACGGAACCTTGTACTTCAAGCAAGCCTTGCGAATTGTCTTTCTATCCTCGGCATAATTTCTCTTAGCCTTTGGCGTGTTGATGACAAGGCACACTTCTTTATTAAGAATAATGTCAATGACATCAGGACGACCGCCGCCGATTTTGTTTACGAAGTCACATTTGATTCCGTGGGCGTTATAGAAATCGGCAGTGCCCTGTGTGCCAACAAGAGTGAATCCCAAGTTCTTCAGAGTCTTTCCGATTTCAAGAACCTGGTCTTTCTGACTTTCCTTGTTAGAAAGCGAAATAAGAACCTTCTTGTTTTCCCAGGCAGCCGGTGCGTGTGGAAGTTCGCTTCCTGCGGCCTTCGCAGCACAGCTGCTCGGAGAATCGCTAAAAACAGTCCGCCGGACTGTTTTTACCCTGCTTCGCAGTGCCGCTCCCTACCTGTGACTTGTAGAATGCCAGCGGGAAGTTTTCAGCAAGACCAAGAACTTCACCGGTAGAGCGCATTTCTGGTCCGAGAATTGGGTCAACTCCGGGGAAGCGTGCCCATGGCAATACAGCCTCTTTTGCTCCGTAGTAAGGAATCTTTTTATCTTTCAAACCGAGAGATTCAAGCGACTCTCCCAACATCATTCTTGTAGCAAGGCGTGCCATCTGTGTGTCACAAACCTTTGATACAAGAGGAACTGTGCGCGAAGCACGTGGGTTAGCTTCAATTACATAAACCTTTCCATTTTCAATTGCGTACTGCATGTTCATCAAACCGCAAACGTGCAATGACTCAGCAATTTTCTTTGTATATTCTTTGATTGTTGCAAGGTTGTCAGCCGGAATCGAAACCGGAGGAATTACACAAGCTGAGTCACCAGAGTGAATACCTGCAAGCTCAACGTGCTCCATAACAGCAGGAATGTAAACGTGAGTTTTTATAATGATGAGACTGCATTTCGCTTTTTCCTTCGCTTTCGGCAAAGACATGGGGATGACGGCGAATCAGTTTGTCGCAAATGCCGTTCAGGCTTTGGGCAACCGTAAAGTCTCCCGTCTCTTCATAGAGATAGGCCTGAAAAATCACGTTAAAAAACACATCCCCCAGTTCTTCGCACACATGAGCAGGCTCTCCGCTGGTTATGGCATCAATCGCTTCAAAACATTCTTCCATCATGGATCTGCGCAATCCTACCGAAGTCTGGTCTTTATCCCAGGGGCAGCCACCTTCTCCCCGCAAAGTGCGCATTATGTCATACAAGCGGGCAAAGGCTTCTGCCGTTTCCTTTCTTGCCTCATCCATCAGGAAAGCACCTTCTTTTTGCCCCAGACAGGAATCAGCCGCGCAGGGTCAGAGGAAAGCAGCACTTTTGCAAAGAGTTTTGCCCCCTCCGCAAAAACGGTCTGCAGCATCAGTCTTTCTTCCGCCGTAAATGCACTGAGCACGTAGTCGGCAATATCCCGATTCTGGGGCTTAGTCAGTCCAAAACGCAGGCGCCAAAAATCCGCCGTTCCCAGCACCGCCTTTGTGGAGCGAAGCCCATTATGACCACCCAGACCGCCCGACCATTTTAGGCTCAGCGTTCCCAGAGGCAGTTCCAGTTCATCATGCACCACCAGAATTTCCTCCGGCACAATCTTAAAAAAATGAGCCAGTTCGCCAATAGATTCCCCGCTCAGATTCATATAGGTAAGGGGCTTTAAAAAATAAATCTTGTCAGGTGCATTTTTGGGAATGACAGGCACACCCCCATCCTTGGTCGTCAAAAGCCCCGTCTGGCAAAACCATTCGGCAAGAGTCGTCGTTTCCACCACAGCGTAGTCACCCTTGAATTTTTCCTGCCACGAAATTTTCTGATAAAAAGGCAATGAATTTGCAAACTGCCATGCCACATTATGCCGCGTTCCTTCGTATGCACGCCCATAATTTCCTAAAAAAGCAACGAGAGAAATCATGCCAGCAGTATAGCACATTTAGGCGGGGGAGGTCTCCCCCTCGGCTGCAACTTCGTTTCCGCCTACCCCCTCTGCGGGGCATTTTTTCCCGCTTTTCAGCCCCGCAACGCCCCAGTCTGTATCATTTTGACCCAAACAAACTGTTTCAAAATGATACAGTTGGTCAATTTGGCATCGTATTTGTCGGAATTTCAAAAAATGACACAAAAACCTGACCTTTCTGGAAGCATTTTTTTGGCAGCAGAGATAAAATTCCTGCAAAAAATGGACAACAGAGCCTTTATGTTATGGGTTTTAGGGCTTAAAAAGGCAAAATTCGCCCTAGGAGAAAGGGGTATGGCGAAGACTGCAAGGCTGAGCCTAGGGGAAAGGCTTTTCCCCTCAAAAAAAATAAAAAGTTGGCACGATTTCTGCTATATAGTAAGTGTACGATGAAGTTTTCGTATGAAAGCGAACATCGCACGGGGATTTTCCCCTTACACATTACACATTGGCCCCAAAAAAGGGCTTGGAGGTATACTATGAACGAATTGACACTTTTTAACAGGCTTTTTAACGATGGCGACTTCTTCCCGAAGTCATTTGAAACCGCAAGTCTTCCCAGTGTAGACGTAAAGGAAACAAAAGATTCTTACGTTCTGGACATGGACTTGCCCGGTAAAACCGAAAGCGATGTGGACTTGAGCCTGAAAGATGATGTGCTGACCATTTCTTCTCATAACGAAGAGACCAAGGAAAGCAAATCTGATGAAAAAGAGACAGAAGATGGCGAATGGCTTATCCGCGAGCGCCGCAACTACAGCTTTACCCGCCGCTTTACGCTGCCTCAGGACGTAAACGCAGAAGGCGTAAACGCAAGTTTCAAAAACGGTGTCCTTACGATTGTCATGCCCCGTAAGCCGGTAAGCGAGCCTAAGAAAATCGCAATAAAGACCATTGCATAAGCCTTAGTCTGCAGCCCCCGCGCTCACTTTGAGTGCGGGGATTTTTTTTAGAATGTCACGGTGCACATAATGGGCAGGTGGTCGGAATAGCCTTCGCCATTATAAAGCTGATAGCGGACAGGTTTTCCCGCGCTGTTTGCCCAGGGGCCGTTAGTGCAGGCGGAAAAAGCAGAAAGCCTGACTTCCCCTGCGCAAAAGAAATTGTCAATGCGCTCCCAGGCATCGTTGTACCAGTAGCTGCCTGGCTCCAAAAGATTTCCCTGGGCATCAAACCAAGGAGAATACACGGGAAGTCCGCCTGTCGCCTGCCCCTCCGCACTGCGCAAAAGCACGTTTGCCACACTGACCTTTTTACCGTCTGCGCCAAAAGGCTCGCCTGCATATGAGGCAAATTCCAGAATGTCCATGTTAAAGTCTCCGCAGGCAAGAACCGGCACTTTTTTCTTTTCCAGCACTGCCTGCATACAGCGGCTCAGTACCGCTTCCTGCCGCAAACGCCAGGCTGCCGTTTCTCCCCCTGTGTCGCCCGCTTTGCTTTTCCAGTGATTTGCAAAAATCACAACTTTCTTTTCGCCAGACTGTCCTGCAAAAACTGAAAACTGCATGATGGGACGCATACTGGGCTGGTCACTTTCCCCTGTGCGCACGTCAAGGGAATGCACAGAAACCTCCCCAATGGGAAGCCGAGACAAGACTGCACAGCCGATGGAAGACCCCTCATCCGCAGCAAAAAAGGCATGGCTATAGAGTTTGGCAAAATTAAAGGTTCCCGAAAGGCGGTTGGTGATGTCGTAGAGTTGGGCTTCCTTTTCCACTTCCTCAAAGACCAGGACATCGGCATCCAGTGTCTTAATCACGGACGCAAGCCTGTCCAGGCGGGTCTCATATTTTTCCCGCGACCAGCCGGACTTTCCGTTTTTGAATTCAGAATACTCGTTTCCGTCAAAAGATGCGTCAAAGAAGGTCTCCAGATTCCAGTTCAGTAGCGTAAAGGATTCCGTCTTTGCCGAATTTTCATTGCTGCAGGAAATGACTCCCGCACACGAAGACAAGATGCCCAAAAGGACACCGACCACAAGAACAGATACATATGATGTATGCATAAAAAAACCTCCACCTATTTATAGGCAGAGATTTTGCATTTTAGGCTAAATTTTCAGAAAAAAAGTGAAAAATTTGAAAAAAACGGCAGTTTTCTAGGCTAAAACCGTAAAAAACTACAGGAGGTAGTTTTCTACTTCGTTACATTGAACTTAAAGAACATGCAGTCGCCGTCCTGCACCACGTATTCCTTGCCTTCCTGACGGTACTTTCCCGCAGCCTTGATTTCAGCCTCACTTCCGTACTTGCGTAAGTCTTCCACGCCGTATACTTCCGCCTTGATAAAGCCTTTTTCAAAGTCCGTGTGGATTACGCCCGCCGCCTGAGGAGCCTTGTCTCCCGCGTGAATCGTCCATGCCCTGCACTCATCTGGACCACCGGTAAAGAAAGTGCGCAAGCCCATCAGATGGTAGGCGGCGCGAGCCATAACCGCAAGACCGCTTTCTTTCAGGCCGACGCTTTCCATAAAGTCCTTGCGGTCTTTTTCATCGGTGATTTCCACCAAGTCACTCTCAAACTTACCGCAAATGACAATCACTTCGCTTTTTTCTTCCGCCGCGATTTTCTTTACCGTCTCAACATACTTGTTGCTGCCTGTGCTAATGGTATCTTCATCAATGTTGCAGACAAAAAGCTGGGGCTTTATCGTAAGCAAGTGCAGGTCGTAGATGCCTTCTTTTTCGTCATCAGTCAGTTCTGCCATGCGGGCACATTTTCCGTCCTGCAAAAGCGGCAGGATTTTTTCAACTGCACTCTTGTAGCCGGCGAATTTCTTTTCTTCTTCCTTGCCCATGGCACGAATCTGCTTGGTCACCTTTTCCTGACGCTTGTTTATCGTGTCCAAGTCTGCCTGACACAGTTCGTAGTTAATCGTAAGGATATCGCTTTCCGGGTCAATGGGTGCTTCGGTCTTTGCATCATCGCGCACATGCTGAATGTCAGGATTGTCAAAGCAGCGCACCACATGGGCAATAACGCTGGTCTCTCGGATATTCGCAAGGAACTGATTTCCCAAGCCCTCGCCCTTTGACGCGCCCTTAATCAGACCCGCAATATCAACAAAATCAACGGTCGCAGGAATTTTTTTCTTTGGCTGAAAGACACTGGCCATAAAATCAAGACGCTCGTCAGGCAGTTCCACCACGCCCACATTGGGGTCAATCGTACAGAAAGGATAGTTTTCCGCCTGTGCCGGAGCCTTTGTCAGCGCAGAAAAAATAGTGGACTTTCCCACATTCGGTAAACCTACAATGCCACAAGTCAGTTTCATATATGTTTATTCCTTTTTCGTTTATGATAGTGTGCCTATTGTATCACTTTTGCCCTTGATGTGCTATAGTATAAGACATGAACCATACGCGAGAAGAAAAAGTAAAGCAACTGCGCATCATAGAAATTGACCGCATGATTCGCTCAGGCTCCTATCCAAACGCAAGCAGACTGAAGGCACATTTTGAAGTCTCCCGCGCCACCATCATGCGGGATATCGAGTTTTTACGTGACCGCTACAATGCACCGCTGGAATACGACCCGATGCAGAACGGCTACTACTACACTGACCCCACCTTTTTTGTCCAGAGCGTCATGCTGAGCGAAGCGGAGGTCTTTTCAGTCTCGGTGATTCAGCCGCTTCTGGAGCAGTACAAGAACACGCCGCTGGAAGCCGCCATGAAAAACATCTTCTCCAAACTCACCGACATGCTGCCCAAGGAAGTTTCCATGGACACCACTTTTATCGGAAAGGACATCACCTTTATTTCTGACCCTCTGCCAAAAATCGAGGATGAAACTTTTACGACAGTCTTCAAGGCAATGCGCACCAAGCAGACAATCTCTTTTGCCTATCGTGCCCTGAACCGCTCCGAATACAGCCAGCACCGTGCAAATCCCTACCACGTACTCTGCCAGAAGGGAAACTGGTACATGCTTGCCTACGATTACAACCGGAACAAAATCACCACCTTTTCCCTTGCACGATTCAAGGACATCAGCATAGAAGAAAATACCTTTTCCATCCCCAAGGACTTCACTCCACGGAACTACATCGACTCATCATTTGGCGTATGGACTACTGAGGCAGAGCCTGTCAAAATCGAACTGCTCTTTGCAAAGGAAATCAACACCTACATTCTGGAGCGCAACTGGCACGAAACACAGGAACTCCGCCAGAATGAAGACGGCACGGTATACCTGAGTTTCATGTCCAACCAGATGCAGGAAACCCTCCACTGGGTCATGCATTTTGGAAGTGCCGTCAAAGTGCTGAATCCGCCGGGTCTTGCCGAAGACGTGCGCAAGGAAGCAGAAAAAATTTTGAAAAATTTTCAGTAGGTGTCTCACAATTTGAGACACTCCCCCTGATAAAATGTTCCTGTAAGATTTGAAAAAGCCCTTTGGCTGACCTTACAAAGTTCGCACACTTTTTATAGGAGCATTTTATGAAAATATCACAACCGTCAAAAGTTCAGAAATTTCTGACAAACGTAGGCTTTGTCGCCGTGTCGCTGGCATTTTGGTTTATGTTCTTAAACTGCGTGCTTTGAACCGGACCGCAGGAAAGGCTTTTCTCCGTCACCATGCCTGGCTGCCATTTTGTCATGCACTCAGCACGGCTTTTGCCAGTTGGTCGGCGCAGGATGTTCCCTTGTTGCCGCAGAGGTTGCCTCCCAGTTTGATGGCAATTTCATCAGCGGTCATGCCCTCGCACAACTTGCTGATTGCCTTGAGGTTTCCGTTGCAGCCGCCGTCAAATGAAATATTATGAATCCGCATATCTTCGCTACGGTCAAAATGAATCATCTTGGCGCAGGTGCCTGTGGTCTTGTAGTCAATGTGTTGCATTATTCTTCCCCAAAAAAACGCAGCCGCCATAACGCCCGCAAGAATCCCGCGAGCATGGCGGCCAAAAAGTGAGACAGCCGTGCGTCTGCCGTCAAATAGAAAACAGCGGCAAAACTGCTATTTTATCTCAACAACCCATCCCTCAGGAGCCTTTTCAGTGCCCATCTGGATGCCGGTAAGTGTCTCACGCAATTTGCCCAGCACCGGACCGATTGCATCCATGCCGCTTGGTACGTTGATGACGCTTCCGTGGTCGTCAATCTTTCCAATAGGACTGATAACGGCCGCAGTTCCACACAAGCCCACTTCCACAAAGTCTTTGAGTTCGTTCTTGTTCACCTGGCGTTCTTCCACCGTCAGCCCCAGATAGTCTTTTGCCACCTGCACCAGGGAGCGGCGTGTAATGGAAGGCAGAATGCTGTGTGACTTTGGCGTAACCAGTTTTCCGTCTTTGGTAACAAAAAGAATGTTTGCGCCGCCAGTTTCTTCAATATATGTATGCGTTGCAGGGTCGGTGTACATATTCTCTGCAAAGCCCTTATTGTGAGCGTCCACAATATTGTAGAGGCTCATGGCATAGTTCAAGCCAGCCTTGATGTCACCTGTTCCATGGGGAGCGGCACGATCAAGGTCAGAAAGACGAACGACAATCGGCTTGACTCCGCCCTTAAAGTAGGGGCCGACAGGAGTGACCAGAATGCGGAACTGATATTCGTCTGCGGGCTTTACACCGATAACGCTTGATGAACCGAACATATAGGGGCGGATATACAATGTTGCACCGCTTCCATAGGGCGGCACCCAGTCAATATTTGCTTTTACCGTATCAAGGACAGCCGTAATGAAACGCTCTTTGGGGAAGACAGGCATTTCAAGGCGTTTACAGCTTGATTCCATACGTTCTGCATTCAAATCCGGGCGGAAAGTGACAATTTTTCCGTCTTTTGTCGTATAGGCTTTGAGGCCTTCAAAACAGGTCTGCGCATACTGCAAGACACCCGCACATTCCGAAATTTTTACGGTGTGGTCGCTTGTCAATACGCCTTCATCCCAAGAGCCGTTTTTCCAGTTTGCAACAAAACTCTTGCTCGTTTCCATGTAACCAAACGGCAGATTTGCCCAATCCAAATTTTTTGCCATATGTAACCTCGATGCATCAACTGTAGCACTGTTAAAGTTTTTTTTCAATACTTGGGCTATTCCTTACCAGGGCCTCCGTATTATAATCCATGTGCAAGTAAGACAAAAAGGGCACAGGTAAAAGAGTCTCAGCAAAAACGAAAAATGA
>CAKZZO010000106.1 GCA_937885175.1 uncultured Treponema sp.
TGATTTCAGATTGAAGCTGCTGTTTTTTGAGCGTAAGCGTCGGAAGGTAACGCTGATACATCTTCAGCGCATCTTTCTGAGCTTTCTGTTCATTCTTAGTCAGCTTAATTTTTGCCATTCGCTTCTATCTCCGCAAAATCCTATTTATTCGGCCAGAATTCAGCAATCAATTCAGACTTGATACCCGTCTCATCCTTGTCGAAACAATCCGCAAGGATTTTCCAGCCCAAATCAAGCGCGCCTTCAAGAGAAATGTTGACCGTCAAGTCCATCATTTCTTTTTCAAACATTTCGCCGTATTTGAGCAGTTTTTCGTCCCACTTTGACATCATAAAGCCCATGGACTTCTTTTCCAGAGTGTCCTTGTAAGACGAATACAGACGAATCATAGCATCCATCAGAGCACGGTGGTCTTTTCGGGTCTTACCGTTGACATTCTGCTTCAGACGGGAAAGAGAACCAAATGGCTCGATACGTCCACCCTTAAGGTAGTACTGACCTTCCGTGATGTATCCAGTGTTATCCGGAACCGGATGGGTAACGTCATCACCAGGCATGGTTGTAACAGCCAGAACAGTGACGGAACCACTGCCCTTAAAGTCAACAGCCTTTTCGTAGCGGGCGGCCAACTGAGAATAAAGGTCGCCAGGATACCCACGGTTTGACGGAACTTGTTCCTGAGTGATAGCAATTTCCTTCATCGCATCTGCATAGGAAGTCATATCAGTCAGAAGAACAAGAACATCCTTGTCCTGCAAAGCAAACTGTTCTGCTACAGCCAATGACATGTCTGGAATCTTGATACATTCAACCGTTGGGTCTGCAGCCGTGTGGATGAACATGACCGTCTTGCTCAGTGAGCCGCCCTCTTCCAGCGTCTTCTTAAAGAAGAGGAAGTCATCGTATTTCAAGCCCATACCACCAAGAACGATAACGTCTGCCTCAGCCTGCATAGCAATACGGGCCAAAAGCTGGTTATAGGGTTCACCTGAAATAGAGAAAATCGGGAGTTTCTGAGAAACAACCAATGTGTTGAACATGTCAATCATCGGAATGTTGGTACGCATCATGCGTTCCGCAAGGATACGCTTTGACGGGTTTACAGACGGACCACCAATCGGCTTCATGTTTTCGGTAAGTGCCGGACCATTGTCGCGGGGAGCACCGGAACCATTGAAGATACGCCCCAAAAGGTCATCTCCAAATGAAACGCGCATCTCGTTTCCGAGGAAGCGAATCTGGTCACCAGTTGAAACACCGCGTCCGCCTGCAAAAACCTGCAAAGAAACCGTGTCACCGTCAATCTTGTTTACCTCAGCAAGAGATTTACCGAAGCGGGTGGTGATTTCAGCAAGTTCGTTGTACTTAACGCCATCCGCCTTTACCGTAATGACGGAACCTGTAATAGATTCAATTTTATTGTATACCTTATTCATATCTATTCACCGTCCTTACCTTAGGCTTTCAAAAGCGCTTCTGCTTCTGCAGTCAGCTTGCCTGATTTAGAGTTGTAAAGCTCGTCAATTTCCTTTTCGATTTTCTTGAAGTCATCGCTTTCAAACTCGGTGTAGTTCCAGTCAATAAACTTCTGGCGAAGCTGGTTGAAATAGGAACGTGCCTCATCCTTATCAGAAAGCGTAAAATCAGAACCAAGGATTCCAATAAGCTTATCCAAATCATACTTCTGACGCTCAACCGTGGCATTTGCATCGATGGCATCAAAAGAGTTCTGCTGGAAGTAAACGGCATCAAGCATTTCTTCCTTGAGGTAGACAAGATAATCATCCAACGATGTACCTTCTTCACCGACAACCTTCATCATGGAGCCGACATCTACACCTTTGCGGAGCACATTGAAACAATAGTCAACCTTGTTCTTGGGGATGATGCCCGTATATTTTGACCATGACTGAATGGGGTCGATGGCTGGATATTTACGTGCGTCTGAGCGTGCGCGTGAAAGGCCGTGGAATGCACCGACAACTTTAAGCGTTGCCTGTGTAACCGGCTCTTCAAAGTTACCGCCCGCGGGAGAAACCGTACCGCCAATCGTAACAGATCCCTTGCTTCCGTCTGAAAGGCGAACCTGACCTGCGCGCTCGTAGAATGCCGCAATGTAAGACTCCATGTATGCGGGGAAGGCTTCTTCACCAGGAATTTCTTCCAAGCGTCCTGACATTTCGCGCAAAGCCTGTGCCCAGCGTGACGTAGAGTCTGCAAGCAGAAGGACATTCAAGCCCATCTGGCGGTAGTATTCTGCCAGTGTAACGGACGTGTAGACAGATGCTTCGCGGGAAGCAACCGGCATGGATGACGTGTTACAGATGATAATAGTGCGTTCCATCAAAGACTTGCCTGTTTTTGGGTCTTTGAGCTCAGGGAATTCCGTCAGGGTTTCAACAACTTCACCTGCACGTTCACCACAGGCTGCGATGATAACGATGTCAACATCAGCATATTTTGATGTGGTGTGCTGCAAGACAGTCTTTCCCGCACCGAATGGACCTGGAATACAGTAGGTACCGCCACGGGCAACCGGGAAGAATGTGTCGATAAGGCGAACCTTGGTAACCATGGTTTCAGTTGGAGCGAGGCGTTCTGCATAGCAGTTTACCGCACGCTTTACCGGCCACTTGAAAGACAGACCGATTTCAACTTCGTTGCCCTTTTCATCAGCAAGTGTTGCAATCTTGTCTTTAAGCGTGTACGAGCCGGCGGCAGCAATCTTCCTTACGGTATAGGAACCGAGCAGATAGAAAGGTACAAAAATCTTGTGGGTAAAAGGTCCTTCTGGAACAGTACCCACATACTCGCCAGCCTTGAGAAGGTCGCCTTCTTTTGCAGTGGGCGTAAATTCCCATTTTTTTTCCTTGTCGAGGGGATCCACATAAATACCCTTCTCCAGGAACCAACCCGCTTTTTCAGCGAGCAAAGGAAGGGGATTCTGCAAACCGTCGTAAACCTGTCCAAGAAGGCCAGGACCCAATTCAGCAGACAGCAAATCGCCGGTAAATTCAACGATGTCTCCCGCCTTAATTCCTTTTGTCATTTCGTAAACCTGAAGTTGGGCGATGTTTCCGCGAATACGGATAACTTCGCTTTTCAGGCTAGACTCATCTACTTTTACATAGGCAACTTCGTTCATGGAAATCTTTCCGTCAAATTCGACGGAAACCATGTTTCCATTAACGCCGACTACCTTTCCTTTGGTATCAGTCATTTCGTTTCTCCTGTCGATGTGCCATCTTTCAGAATTCTATCATATATTGCATGGTAGGAAGCCATACCTGTTTCAGCATTGAACTTCTTCATACGGATTGCCAGCTTGAGTTTGATGCCATAGGCAAACACGGCATCAGTCGCAAAGCCGTCAAGCGGAGTGATATTCTCAATAACGCTGACTCGGTACTGGTTCAGAAACTGTTCCGCCGCAAGAGGGCTATCCATGCCTGCTGCCGTTCTGGCCGCCTGCACTGCGTCTGGTGAAAGCGAAACGCCCGTGGCATCAAATTTCTTTTTCATGTTGAGCGCACGGATTTGGGCAAGGGCGATACGGAGGCTCCGCTCACGGCTATACCACTCGTCCACCAGTTTTGAACCTGTCTTAGATTCTTCGCGGGGAGGCTCCAAGGAGAGTTCCTGCAGAATCTTCTGGTCAGTTTTATCGAGAAATCGAGAACAAAGCTCTGTAAAGTCTGCTTCCGTAATGGGCAGAGCAGTCTTGTCATCACTGACGACAAAAGACGGCAGCTGCGACATAAGGTAGTACTGCTTCACTATTTTGCCGCCTCTTTCATAATTGCCGCTACGCGCGGATTCAAATATGCCGCGAACAAGTCTGCAACTGCTTCTGCTGAATAATCATAGAATGCCGCACCGTCCTTTACGCCGATACGGAAACCACCGCCAATGGAGTTGTCAGCTTTTAAGGTGAGACCTTCTGAAATCTTGTCTTTCAGAGCCGTTTTCAGATTTGATTCAAGTGCTTTTAAGTCTTTTTCGTTCAGAATAACAGACAAGTCAGAAGCATCTGACTTTTTTGCCCATTCCTTGACTGTTTCTGGAATCAGTGCTCCCAGCAATTTTGCATCATATGCTTTTTCTGTTTCGGCACTGACGATTGCAGCCAATTCATTCTCTACGCTCTTGCGGAAAGTCAGCAGCAGATTGCGGCTTGCCTGTGCAATCGCATCCTCGCTTGCCTTTTCCATGCGGGCTGTCTCATCTTTCGCCTGCTTGATGATTTTGTCTGCTTCTTCCTTTGCATTGGCAACGATTTTTGCAGCTTCTTTTTCTGCCGCAGCAATCTTTTCGGAAGCAGAAGTTTCAGCAGCGGCGACACCATCTTTCTTGATCTTATCGATCAACTCCTGTAACTGGACGTCCATGCGAACCTCGCTCAATATAAATTTTGTACAACATTATTAATGTAGGATTAATTTTTTTTCAATCCTTAAATTTTATTGTACACCAGGTTTAAGGAAAACACAAGGAAAAAATCTAATTCTAGCAGGAGGGGGCAAGCAGTAAAATATAATTCCCCACTAAAAAAGGTTTCCAACCTTCTGTTATAATGGAATTGCAAACACACCAAAAAGACA
>CAKZZO010000107.1 GCA_937885175.1 uncultured Treponema sp.
GCATCTTTCGGCGGCAGAAGGCGGACTCTTTGCAGTCCTTGGAGAAGAATGATTTAAATACGATGTCGTTCTTGAGGTTGAGGGTACGCCCCTGTGCTACGGCCTGCTGCTTCACCTCCTCGTCAATCAGTATCTGGTAGTGCAGTCCTGGCGTGGACGGTATGATTTCTCTTTTCATGCTGATGCTCCGTATATACGTGATTTCTTCAGAGATGAATCTCTACACTATATATAGGCTTTAAAATGCAAAAAACTACAAAAAATTCTGAAAAATTGGAAAAAATTGGAAAAAAGTGCAAAAAATCGTGTTTTTTTTGACGTAGATGTGAGTTTTTGACGCAGATACACACAGATGAGGCACGGATGCTTTTTGTTTATTATCCGTGCCCCGTCTGTTCTAATCGGTGTTCATCTGTGGTGAGGTTTTCCTCTCCCAAATGGCTGTTTTTACACGTTTTCTCGGTCTGTCGTGTGTTCTTTGTGCTGATAAATTCCCCCACTACCCACACGGTCAAAATTCTGCTACACTGTGCGTACATTCATAAAAAAATGAGGCACAACATGAGTACAAATTTTCCCCTTTCCCATGATGCATTGGTCAGGCTGACTGAAACATATCCTACCCCTGTCTATCTCTATGACGAGCAGGCAATTCGCGAAAACATGCGCTACTTTAAGAAGGCATTCAGCATTTTTCCTGCCTTTCGCGAGTATTTTGCGGTAAAGGCCTGTCCCAATCCCTACATTTTGAAGATTCTTGCCGAGGAAGGCTGTGGGGCAGACTGTTCTTCGCTGCCAGAACTCATGCTCTCAAAGATGGCGGGCATTAAGGGCGACATGGTTATGTTTACCTCCAACGAAACTCCGGCGGAAGAATACCAGTATGCTTTTGCGGAAGGCAACATCATCAATCTGGACGACGTGACTCACATTGACTTCCTTAAGAAATCCCTGGGAAAACTTCCTGAGACAATCTGTTTCCGCTACAACCCGGGACCCCTCAAAAAAGGCGGAAATGCACTTATCGGAAAGCCAGAGGAAGCAAAATACGGCTGTACTCATGATCAGTTGATTGAAGCATATGCAAGGTGTAAGGCTGAGGGAGTACGGCATTTTGGCTTGCACACCATGGTGGCCTCCAATGAACTGAATCCCGACTTTTTTGTTGACACGGCTCGTCTTGTCTTTGACTTGGTGCTGGAAGTGCAGCAGAAATGCGGCGTGAAGATTGCATTTGTTGACCTGGGCGGTGGTGTGGGTATTCCCTATCGCGAAGACCAGAAGAAAGTGGATTTGGATTACGTTGCCCAGGGCATTCGCAAGCTGTATGACGAAAAAATTGTGCCCGCTGGTCTGGATCCTCTTTTGATTAGTTTTGAGTGCGGTCGCCCGATTACTGGCCCTTACGGCTGGCTTATCACCCGGGCAATTCACGAAAAGCACATCTACCGTGAGTATATCGGCACTGACTCCTGCATGGCGGACTTGATGCGTCCCGGCATGTACGGTGCTTATCACGAGATAACTGTAAGCGGAAAGGAGCATGCCCCGCGCGACCATGTGTATGACGTGGTTGGAAGCCTCTGCGAAAACTGCGACAAATTTGCCGTCCAGCGGCCGCTCCCCAAAATTGACATTGGAGACCTTCTGATTATCCACGATGCAGGAGCGCACGGCAGGGCTATGGGATTTAACTACAACGGAAAACTGCGGGCGGGGGAACTGCTCTTGCGTCCAGACAAATCCTTGGTGCAAATCCGCCGCCGTGAGACAATCGATGACCTTTTTGCTACCTTGGACTTGGACGGGGTAAAGAACTTTAAGTAAGGCAAAAAATGGGGCTGCCCAAAATGGACAGCCCTTTATGCTATTTCTTCAGCAATGCCGCAAAGGGGTTGTAGCTTTCGCCGTCATCGTCCTGTGCCGACAAATATGTTGCCGCGCTTTGGTCTTGCTCGGCACTGGAGGCGGGAAGAAGCGAAATGCGCTTTTCTGCCGCGTCGATTTTGTCTACAACCACGCTGAACTTGTCGCCAACCTTGAACTTTTTTGCCAGATTCGTGCTTGCGCTCACGTCTTCCAGCGCAGAAATGTGCACAAGACCGTCAATGCCTTTTGCAAGGTTCACAAAGAGTCCAAAGGGAGCCACGCGGGCAATGGTGCCGTCAATCTTTTCTCCTGGAAAAATGGTGCTTGTCAGGTCATCCCAGGGGTCTTTTTCCAGCGTCTTCATGCTGACGGATACTTTTTCCTGCTTCCAGTCAGCCTTAATCACCACCGCCTCAATCTGCTGGCCAACAGTCAGGATATCTGCAAGGTCTTTTACCCGCTCATGGGAAACTTCAGAAATGGGAAGCAAGGCCTGAAATCCCTCAATGTCGATGAATGCGCCGTAACTCTGGAGCGATTTTACCGTTCCCGTAATTTTGGCGCCCACCGTAAGCCTTTCTGCAAGGGAAGCAATCTTCTGTTCTTCTGCATCTTCCAAAATCTTTCGGTTGGAGACAATCAAATCCTTTCCGTCGTTCTTGTACTCGGTAATCAAAAAAGTCAGGTGGCGGCCGACAAATGCAGCAGGTTCTTCCCGCGTGCGGAAGCCCATCTGAGAATAGGGACAAAAAGCCCGCCTTCCGCCGATTTTTACCTCAAATCCGCCCTTGATTTCCTTTTCAACTGAACCTTCTACTGGAAGAGCCGCCTTATAGGCCTGCTCCAGCATTTCGTCTCCCGCATTTTCGCCGCTCAGCCTCGTGGTAAAATGCAGTTCGCCCCCTTTGTCGCCCACAAAATAGACCTTGATTTTGTCGCCTTCCTGTATCGTCAGCTTTCCGTCAGCATCGGTATATTCCGCTGCATCCACAAAGCCCTCGCTTTTCAGCCCCAAATCTATAAAAATGGTGTCTCCCGCAATCTGCACCACGCTTGTTTCTACTTCTTCGCCAATTTCAAATGAATTTTTCATGTTGTCCTCATATCGTGTAATGTGAGGACAGTATAGAAGAAAATGCTTTTTTTGTCAGTATGGGCGGTCCGGCACAAGTGCCGTCGCTATGTCCGCCCTTCGCTCGCGCTCATAGCCTTGCGGCTACTTCGGGGCTCCCAGCGCTACCGCCTTTTGCCTTGCAGGCGCGTTCTGTGCGCTTAAAATTTTTCGTGAATCAGATTCCATGCAACGCTTCCTGGCGGAGGTGTTTGGGGAAGGTCGTCACGGGCAAAAAACTGTGCGTCACGAATCTCATCCTTTTGGATTTGTATCTCGCCGCCTGCGTATTCAGCCCGAAAGGCCAGCATCAACTGGTCAGGAAAAGGCCAAGACTGGCTTGCTACATAGCGCACATCCTTTACATCCAGCCCCGTTTCTTCCTTTATTTCCCGCACAACCGCATTTTCGATTGTTTCTCCCAGTTCCACAAAGCCAGCGATACAGGAGTAAAAGGTATGGGTGCGGTTCAAGTGCTGTGCCAGAAGAATTTCATCTCCCTTGCTCACCAGCACAATGATTGCCGGTTCAAGCTGAGGAAAGAATTGGTGTCCGCATTTACAGCAGGTACGGGCCGTAAATTTCTTGTCGTCTTCCAGCATGCCGCCGCAAATTGAGCAGAAGCGTTTGTTCTTGCGAAAATGCAGCAGGCCTTTTGCCCGTGCGCTCAAAGCGGCGATTTTTTTGCCTTCATCGCTGTCTCGCATCTGCCAGAAAAAATCACGCAAGTGCATGTCCTTGCAGCCCGCAGGATTTGGCGCATCCTTTTCCAAGAGCAAGGCCGAGTAATTGTAGTCAGATTCTGAAAACCAGTCGCTGGCAATCTGGTGTTCCAGACAGCGTTTTATGACAGATTCATCGGGAAGTTTTCCGTCCTGCAGGATAATGGAATCCCCCCGGAACACAAAGTGAGTCTTGTTAAAAATGTCTGCTTGATTTGAAAACATCGCCATACTGTAAGCATACCATGGAATTTTTATTTCGTAAAATTTTTTCTATTGAAGAAAGCAGATTTTAGGAGTACACTTCTTTCTATGAAAAAGTCACTTTCTGAATTACTACAGGTTATTGAACATACGCGTGTGTCTGCTGACGGTAGAACGGCTGACACCATGCAGACAAATCCCGAAATCACTTCTCTTGTATTTGACAGCCGTGATGTAAAAGCGGACACCCTTTTTTTTGCCTTGCCCGGAACCCACACAACAGGAAACAAATTTATTCCATCTGCCCTCAAGGCAGGAGCCGCAGCCGTTGTCTTTCAGGATGAATTTGACGAGGCTACAAAAAATGCAATCCATGAGGTACTGACTGAGCGCAAGGAAAGCGTTCCCTTTATCAAGGTTGCTGATGCCCGTTTTGTTATGGCCCCCCTTTCTGCCGCATTTTACGACAATCCCTCCAAAAAACTCGTCGTCATCGGCGTAACGGGAACAGAGGGCAAGTCTTCCACGGTGGCATTCATCTGGCAGCTCTTGCGCCTCTGCGGAAAAAAGGCTGGTTTTATTTCTACGGTACAGTATTCCCTGGGGGGAGAGGCAATCGCTAATCCCCAGCATCAGACGACTCCCGAAGCCCCGATTATCCAGCACCATCTGCATGAAATGCTTGCTGCAGGCTGTGACTATGCTGTGGTGGAGGCTTCTTCTCATGGACTGTCGCCAAAACTGAACCGCACGGGCTGTATTGACTTTGACTGCGGGGTTTTTATGAACGTGACTTTGGAGCATCTTGAATTCCACAAGACCTTTGAGCAGTACCGTGATGACAAGGCAAATCTTTTCCGTACACTTGACCAGTGCGACCACGTAAAAATAATCGGCGGCAAAAAAATGACGGTTCCAGCCTTTGGCATTGTAAATTTGGAAGACCCCAGCGCATCTTATTTTATCAAGGCGACAAAAAAACCGGTGCTTGGTTTTACCACTGAAGGCAAGGCGGGAAAAAGTGCTGGTGAGACCAGTGCCGAAGCAAAGCCCCTGCCGCCTATTCCAGACGGAATTCCCTACCTTTTGGCCAGAAACATTGCAAGTGCGCGCTTTGGACTGAACTTTTCGCTGACGGAGCCAAATGTAGTGGACGAACATGCAAAGCCAGTGCAGACTCCTGTGATTCACATAAAGTCTTCTCTTCCGGGAGCATTTAACGCATACAACATCATGGCGGCTCTGCTGGCTGTTTCCCGTCTGACGGGCACGGACTTGTCTGCCCTTGCGCCTCTTGTAGAAAAACTTACCCCCATTAAAGGCAGAATGACCGTGATTGACAAAGGACAGCCCTTTGAACTGATTGTTGACTATGCCCATACGCCATCGTCATTTGAGACAATCTTTCCGCCTCTGCGCCGCCGTTGTTCCGGCAGGATGATTGCACTCTTTGGAAGTGGCGGTGAACGGGATACGGAAAAGCGGCCCTTACAGGGCCAAGTGGCTGCTCGTTTTTGCGATGTCATCATTCTGACAGACGAAGACCCCCGTGGGGAAGATTCGGTTGCACTCTTAAAACAGATTGCCCATGGTGCAGAAAAAGCGGGCAAGGTGATGGATAAGGATTTGTTCATCACGCCGGAGCGTCCCAAGGCAATTCGTCAGGCATTTGCAATGGCAAAAAAAGATGACATAGTGCTTCTGCTGGGAAAAGCCCATGAAAACAGCATCATCTACAAAGACCACGTTATGCCCTATGATGAAATTTCCGAAGCGGAAAAAGCCCTTGCAGAAATGGGGTGCAACTAATGTACGAGTGCAGGGTTACGGCGGATTTTGCCGCGGCGCATTTTTTGCGGGACTATCACGGTAAGTGCGAGAATCTGCACGGACACAATTACAAGGTCTATGCCCATGTGCGCGGTAGGGAACTGGATGCAGGCGGCATGCTGATTGACTTTACGATACTCAAAGATGCGCTTCGTGCAGTCATCAAAAAACTTGACCACACAAACTTAAACGACATTGCCGCCTTTGACCAGAATCCCAGTGCGGAACGAATTGCCCGTTTTATTTATGAGCAAATGCTTGCCAGCCTTTCTTCACAGGGTCTTGACCTTTCCGGAAAAAATGGCGGCATAAAACTGTACGCGATTGATGTTTTTGAGACGGATACAAGCCGCGCCCGCTACATTGCGGATTAGGTTTCTTTTGCCTCCTTTTACGCCTCACTGTAGCACCATTTGCACAAAGAGCAGATATGCATGTTCATAAGTTCGTGTGCGAATGTATTGTACCTTTCGCTCTGCCAAATAGTGCTGAAATCATCTTCCCTGATGTTTCCAAAATTGATGTCGCAAGGATTAGTGATGATGCAGCAGGGCATCACATAGCCGTCGGATGAAATCATGGCAGAATTCCAAATCCACCAGCAGGGATTTTCTTTTGTCCTCCATTTTTGCTTGAATATTTCAAGATAGAGTCCCTTTTCTTTTGCTTGTACGCTGATACGCTCAAAAATGTCTTTAACTTCGCTGGAATTGATGCCTACCGTGTCTTCGGTAACTTTTTTCTCGATGCTTTCATTGTTGCGGACGCTTAACTTGGTTTGAATTTTAAGTCCGTCTACACCCATCTTGCAGCAAAGGTCTACCATAGCTTCAAGTTCGGCAATGTTGTTTTTTGTCAGGAGCATCCACACATTCAGCAGGGGCAGACGGTTTTTTCCCCGTGCTTTCGATAGCTCAGTCATATTGTGAACCACTCTGTCAAAATCCAGTCCCGGCCGCATTATTTCATTTGTGGCTTTTGTGGCCCCGTCTAAACTGAGCCTCATTTCATAGAGACCGGAATCAATGACCTGCTTCCTCTTGTTTTCGTCCAAGAGCATTCCGTTTGTATTGATTCGGACAATGATGTTTTTGTCTGCCGCATAGCGTATCATTCTGAATAAATCGGCGTTGAGCAGGGGTTCTCCTTGTCCCTGCAATTTTGTTTCCAGCAGGCAGGGCATGGTATCAATTCTTTTCTTGAATTCATCAAATGAAAGATCTGGCAGATTCTTCCTTTCCCAGTGCGGCACCTGACAATAGCGGCAGTTCAGAAAGCATCGGGTTGTCGGCTCGAAATCTATCCTGTAGGGTAAGAGGCCTTCCGCTGAAATGTTTTCATACTGCTTGCTCTCATACAGTTCTTTGAATCTGAGGTAATTGCTGCGAACTTCACCACTCTTTTTGTTCAGATTATTTTGGAGGACAGATTCATATAATTCATTTTGGTCAATCATGGGGCAGACCTTCCTGTGCTCGAATTGATTAGATAGTATATCATTTGCATATGTTTGTCACTATGATTATAATGGTCTTGCTTCTAATTGTTTTTGAGGCAAGCTGCAAACAGAAATCTGACATTTGTACTGTTGAGGTGAAATATGAAGAATACGCTGCACGAAAAGCATGAAGACCGAAATGCAGTCGCGTACTGTCTTTCAAGGATGATGGAAAGAAAACTTGATGTTCCCTACCTTTCGCAGAATGAGGACGGCATTTTTGTGCATGAGGATTATGCCCGATTTGCTGCCCTTGAACTGCTGATTGAAGAAGTAAAAAAGATAGACGGGAATGCTGATGCGGTGCTTGCTGAACTGGGCGTATTCAGGGGAAAGACCGCTTCGTGCATAAATGAAAAATTTCCGGATAAAAAGATGTATCTTTTTGATACTTTTGACGGCTTTGATGCCAGAGATGTGGCTGTGGAGATAAAAGAAAACTATACATCGGATGCATTTGCCTATGAAGGCAGGTTTTCAAATACCTCGGTAGAAAGGGCATTGACTGCCATGAAGTATCCGGAAAATTGTATTGTCTGCAAAGGGTATTTTCCCGAAACCATTCCCAAAGAAGAGTTGAGGTATCTGCTTGTCTCTATAGACTGTGACTTGTACACCCCCGTATTTGAAGGGCTCATGTATTTCTATCCGCGGCTTGTGCAGGGGGGCTATATCATGCTCCATGATTACAATAACAATGGCAGATGGCTGGGCGTAAAAAAAGCAGTTGAAGCATGTGAGAAGGTTTTTGGCCACATCTGCAAAATGCCCCTTCCTGACCGGGCAGGCTCGCTGGTCATCACAAAATGAGTGCGGCAAGAAGTTACTGCTCTTGCGCAGGTTCGCCGTATTCCAAAAGCCAACGCTGTACGGGGCTTCGCCAGTCGTCTTCGTGTGCGCCTTCCAGCAAAAAACGCTCATAGACAAAAAGCAGGTGCTCACGGACTTCGGCGGCACTTTCTCCGCTCATGCCCTGGGGGTTTGTAAACATTTCGCCAATGAACTGTACGGCATCGGTTGCCTTGAACAAATCGGGAAAGACCTTGCTTATCATGTAAAGGGCTGCAGGAACGCAGTTTACGCTGTGCTGCTTTACATAGAGCACTGATTCCGCAATAGCCACAGACTGCTCGTAGAGTTCCCGATTCCACTGTTCTTTTTCCGCCGCAGTAAAATTCTCCCGCTCAAAGAGCATACGGTAGAAGGAAAAGCAGAGCACGATAATCGCAATGTGCAGGCTGGGAACGCAGAGCAGGTGGGGGTCAAAAAAGTGAATCGTAAAGAAGTGACCTTTGTGATAGCTGGGGCGTTCCATTGTAGTCAGTCTAAAGCGGTAGAGGCGGCCGGCTTCATCATAGGTCTTTTTCAGAAGGTTCAGCCATTCTGTGATGAGCGGCATGGCGTTTTTTGCTCCATAGCGGCGAATCAGCATGCTCATCGGGCAAATCCACAGATTGATGAAACTCAGGTAGATGTCAACTTTTTGCGGCAGAAAGGGAATTTTTTTGTCCAGGGGATGGTCTACATGAACCACCGGAATCTTGAGGAAGCCCCATTTTTTTCCGAACTGCAATACAAAGAAAACCGCAATAATCGACCGGAAGAGCCGCATCGTTGTCTTGAAGGCGCGGAAGGGGATGACGGCATAGGCGAGTAAGACGCTAAAAGAGGAGAGGGGCTTACCAGAGACGTTTGCAATGCGTTTTTCTGTAGTTGTAAGGGTCATCAGCCGAAAATTTCCTTTGCAACGGCCACCGAAGCCATTGCGTCTTTTACATAGTAGTCCGCGCCGATTTTTACCGCATAGTCTGCCGTAAGTACTGCACCGCCAGCCATTATCTTACATGATTTTCCGTTTTTTTCCAATGCGGCATGCAAGTCCTGAATCGTTGACTGCATGTTGCCTACAGTCGTCGTCATCAGCGCGCTTAGACCCAGCAGTTTGATGTCGTTTTTTATGACGGTTTCCACAACCTTCTCTGACGGCACGTTCTTTCCCAGGTCGATTACCGTGTAGCCGTAGTTTTCCAGCATGGCTTTGGTGATGTTCTTGCCGATGTCATGAATGTCGCCAAAGACGGTGGCAATGGCAATAGTACCCTTGCTTTCCTGCTTGCTCCCGCTGGCTTCCAGATGTGCCTTGATGACGGCAAAGGATGCGCCCACAGTGTCCGCACTCAAAAGCAACTGGGGTAGGAATTTCAAGCCGATTTCAAAATCTTTTCCCACCAAATCCAGCGCAGGCACAATACAGCGGTCAATGATAGCTACTGCTTCTGCTCCTGCGTTCAAAAGGGATGTGGTTGCTGCTCCTGATTTTTCCTTAAAGCCCTTGCAGATTATTTCTATCAAATTACGTTCGCCGTCTGTCAGGTTTTCGGGTAATTTGGGCACCCCCCCTCGGGTCGGGCTATCCGCACTTACGCTGTTCGCTCCATTGCCTTGCGGCAACGCCTTTGGCGGTGCTCCTATCCCTGGTGCATCCGTCTTCGTAGCACCCTTGCCGGGAACCTCTCTCCCTGCCTTTGCGGCCGCCGCCTGCTCCGCTGTCAGTCCGTAGAGGGGTGCGCTTGTTCCCGTGTATGTTTCGATGTAGGAAAGACAGTTTTCATCATAGCCTGCCAGAGCACGGTAGCCGTAGTAACTTTCCATCATCGGTTCGCTCAAAGGATTTATGATACATGCATCCAGTCCCGCATACAGAGCCATGGCAAAAAACCTTGAGTTGATGATGTCCCGGCGGGGCAGACCAAAACTGATGTTTGACACGCCAAGGATAAAGCGTAATCCCTGAGCACCAAATTCCTGCTTTAGGAGCGAAATGGCACGGACAGTCTCCAGGGCTTCTTTCTGCTGGGAACTTACCGTAAGGGTGAGCGTGTCTATCACAATGTCTCTGGGCTGAATGCCATATGTTGCCGCTTCCCTGATGATTTTACGCGCTACTTCACAGCGGCCTTCCGCAGTGGGGGCAATGCCGTTTTCATCAATGCAGAGGGCAACCAGGGCACCGCCATAATGAGCCACAATGGGAAGCACTTTGTCCATTACGTCTTTTCGGCCGTTTATGCTGTTTACCAGGGGCTTTCCGTTGTAATAGCGCAGTGCCTTTTCCAGAACGGCACTTTCGCTGGAATCAATCTGGAGGGGCGTGGAAAAAGTGCTTTGGATTGTCTTGACCGCAGTGACCATGGTGGCCGCTTCGTCTATGCCGGGGAGTCCCACATTTACGTCCAGAATCTGTGCGCCTGCGTTAATCTGACTTTCCGCCTCATTCAAGACAAAGTTCATGTCACCAGCAAGCAGGGCTTCCTTGCATTTTTTCTTTCCCGTGGGATTTATGCGTTCTCCCACAATCTGCGGCCCTGCTTTTCCGCCAATCTGCACGGTCTGATTGTAGGAGCAGATGAAAGTGTCTGTCTTTGTGTTTGCAGAACATTGCCCTTGAGTTTCTGTCTGTGGCAAAGGCTCGCCTTCTAGTTCACGTATCATTGCGGCAATGTGGGGAGGCGTTGTGCCGCAGCAACCACCCAAGGCAGCTGCTCCTGCAAGCCGATTGATTTTTTGTGAGGCTGCAAAGTCTGCGGCAGATACGCGGTACATGGTCTTTCCGTTCACTACGACGGGAATGCCTGCGTTTGGCTGCACCAAAACCGGTGTATGGGCATACTGCAAGAACTGACGGGCAAGTTCATTGTCTTCTTCAAGACTTCCGCCACAGTTTAGCCCCAGCAAGTCCACGTGCAAGGCTTCAAGATAGGTCACGCAGGTCAGAACATCGGCACCAGTCAGCGTGCGCAAATTGGACTGAAAGGTAGGCGTGGCAATGACAGCCATCTTAGTGTTTTCCTGAACTGCAAGAATCGCCGCCTTCATCTCATAGAGGTCGCTCATGGTTTCGATAATGGCCACCTGAGCCCCTTCCGACTCTGCCAGCATTGCGGCCTGCCTGTAGCTTTGGTAGGCTTCGTCAAAAGTCAGGTCGCCCATGGGCTCTAAAAGCCGCCCAATCTGTCCTGTATCCCAGGAGATAAAATGGGGACGCTTATTGCCGTCCCGCTCTGCTTCTGCCACACTTTCGCGCAGGATTTTCATTTCTGCCTTAATGTATTCAGAGCAGGAGTAGGGGGCGTTGCTGAGTTTGAGGGGATTTGCCCCAAAGGTGTTTGCTGTAAGCACATGGCAGCCCGCATCCAGATACTTTCGATGAATTGCCTTTATAACATCGGGATGCGTAATCGACAAATCTTCGGGAATCACATAGTCGGTCACCCCTGAAGCCTGAATCATCGTTCCCATGCCGCCGTCAAAAAAAACGGGCAGGTTTTGAGAAATCCGTTCCTGTAAAAAAGTCCTAAAATCTGACACTCTGTTTTCCGTCACTTTTTTCTTAGTATAGCAGAAATGGCCATGATGGGGAAGAATGTTGCAAATTGGGCAAGATTTGTTAGAAAATCCCTGCGCTTTCGTTTTTTAATCCCATCAGATAGTCCTGTATATTTTTGTAGACAATGCCGTTTTTAAGTCTGGTGTCTTTGCCCCGATAGAGGACGATTTTTTTGGTGATAGTGCCGTAACGGTGTTCGGTCTGGCTCAGTTTTTCGGCATCAACAAGGTGACGGTACTGTTCCGGGGAGATTTGGTCTGAGTGCTTGATTTCAAAAATCTCGTTGCTGGCATTTTCTTCGTCAAAAATCACCATGTCAAATTCACCCACGGCAAACTGTAGCTTGAAGACTTCTTTTTGGGGAAATGCTTTTTTTGTTTCCAGCAGGATGATTTCTTCCAGCATACGGCCTTTGATTTCTTCAAGAATGCGGCTGGTGATGTGTTTGCGCTCCATGATTGACAGTTCCTTAAAGCGTTCATCCAGTACAAGGCTTTTTATGAGGGATTCTGCCTGTGAGTAGCGTAGGCCCGGCTGACTGAAGACGGTGATTTTTTCGCTGTCGTTGAGTTTTGTCATGTTTACAAGGTCGATGTCGCATGTCAGGTCGAGCAGGTTCAGGTATTCTCGGATTTCTATACGGTGCTCGTCTTTTATGGAAATGCTCTGCTCATCCTTGTTGAGGATTTCAAGCATTTTTTTGAGGTTTTGAGTGAGCGTTGCCTTGTCTATGCTGTCGAGAATGTCTGTGGGCTTCTGCTTGTCCTTGCGGAGGTTTGTCTGTGCCATGCCAAAGTCATGGGATTTAAAGTCCTGGGTGAGTACGGCTAGGGTAAAGCGATGATTCATGTCTTCTACGATGCGGTTGATTGCGCTTGTGAGTTCGTTTTTTTCATAGAGTTCATAGAGGTGGCGAAAGTGACCCTCGTACTGGTAGTTTTTGAGTGAGTGCTGAATGTTCCGTGCAATTGCAGTATTGACGTATTCATCGGTGCTCTGCTTGGTGGAGAAAATGCCCTTGTTGTAGTTTTCTCCGCTCTTGCTCATGGTGCCGCCGTAGCGGATGTATTCGTCGATGTCGTCTATGCCCAGTACGGCGGAAAATTCGCGGAAGGGAATGAATGTGGTATGGAGCAGGATGCAACGGTCGTACAGTTGTTCGTCCTGAGAGAATATGAATCCCAGAGAATCTGTGCCTGAGAGGACGATTTTCATGCCGCTTGAAGCATACACATCGGAAAAAAGAGCCGCGCCTTCGATAAAATCTTCCATAAATGTAACTTCGTCGATGAAGACATACTGGTAGCCTAGTTTTTCCAGAGTCTTGAGGTCTGCGTTTACATCGGCAAGGCTATTATTTGCGTTGATTTGTATGAAGGCTGCTTTTTGCCGCTTATCTTCGCTCATCTCAAAGAGTGCCTGGCGTATCATTGTGGTTTTGCCGGTGCGTCTCAGTCCGTACAGAATAAACACTTTGTCGTGGGAGTCGTTCTGAATGAAATTGCCAAGCACGGGAAAAATATCACGCTTTCTGTAGGCTTTTGTGGATGCGGCAAATTCGGTGAGGCTGGCTCCTGTCTTGACGTCTGTTGCAAAGTCTGGCTCGGAAAGGGCAAAAAAAGGCTCCCCGGGTTCCCGGATCATGCGTGTGCTGTGATAGCGGAATGCCTCTTCGTAGATGGGGCGTGATTCAGTGTTTTTTTGCAAAAGGCTGATTTTTGCTTCTTCCTGCAAATATTTTCGTTCTTTGATTTGTTCTTGCAAGAGGGCGGCTTCTTCCTTGCTTACACTGCGGGAATGCTGCTTTTTGTTTTCTGTCCACTGGTAGTAGGTGTATTCCTTGCCGTTGATTTTCTTTTTGGTAAGCCCGCCTGAGGGCAAGGCTTGAATTCGCCGTAAGATTTCTTCGTAGGTCATGCTGCACCTCCTATGTTAAGCATTCTCATGCTTTCTTTATCTTATTTTAACCTATATTAACTTAATTTGCAAGTTAATATAGGTTAAAAAGAGGTGCTTTTCTTGTTTTTTTATGCTCCGAGCAGACCGTTCGTGGCCGCCAGGATGCTTTCTACGTTCTGCAAAATTGCCCGTGCCACTTTAGGCTTGTTCATTGTGTAAATGTGGATGCCGCGGACTCCGTTGGAAATAAGGTCGATAATCTGGTCGGTTGCGTATGCAATGCCCGCCTGCCACATGGCTTCTTTGCTTGTGCGGAATTTATCGCAGAGGGAAAGCAATTTGCGGGGAATGTAGGCATTTGACAAGTCAACCATGCGGCTTACTTGTGCCGCGCTGGTTATGGGCATGATGCCCGCCATTACGGGAACATGGATTCCTGCTGACTGCAGGCGGTACAAAAACGAATAGAGCATGTCATTGTCAAAAAACATCTGGGTGGTGAGGAAGTCTACGCCTGCATCCACTTTGTACTTTAAGTTTTCTATATCAATGTCACGGTTCAGGCTTTCCGGGTGGCCTTCTGGGTAGCATGCGCCGCCTACGCAAAAGCCTGCTTTCTTTAACAGCGGAACTAAGTCTGAGGCGTGGCAGAAACCGGACGGAAATAAATTTTCTCCCTCGGCCGCATCTTTTGGCAGGTCTCCGCGAAGGGCAAGCACGTTCTGAATGCCGTGCGCCTTAAAGTCCGCAATATTCTGATCTAACTGTGCTTTGGTGAGGCGCACACAGGTGAGGTGGGCTAGGGCGGCCGTGTCATTCTGTTCGATAACAGCGGCAATGTCTGCCGTGTTTCCCTGTGTGGAGCCGCCTGCACCGTAGGTGATGCTGATAAAATCAGGATGGAGCGACACCAGTTCTTTTGCCGCGCTGCTTACGGTTTCAAAATCATCCTGTTTTTTTGGCGGAAATACTTCAAAGGAAAGCGTTACTTTTTTTTTCTGCAAGAGGGAACTGATTTTCATGTAAAACAGTGTATAGGGAAACGGCAGTTTTTACAAGTCTGTTGAAAAAACTGCCGATTTGCTTTAGAAGCGGTTGCGGTATGTTTGTGCCTATCACTTGTATTTTAGGAGTGCCGCACAAGTGACTTCGGGAAAATGCATTTGCATTGAGCGGAGCAGGTCTTTGTTTTCTGAAAGCAGCAAGGGAACGACAGTTGCTACAAAATCGGTGAGTCCCCCTTGATGGTTTATTAAGTCCACCGCATTGTAAATCACATTGCAGTGCTTTTTGAGTTCAGTTTCTTCATACTGAATTTCGTTACTGTCAAACAAGCCTTTTATACCATTGTAGAAGGCCTCCGGAGTGAAAATCCAGTAGATAAATTCTGTTTTGATTTCCCCGAAAGCCTTTACAAGTTTGTCTGTATTGCCAAGAAAAAGCCGCAGGATATACTCAATTGTCGGCTGGGCAGTTTCTACAAAACTTTTACGCGTCTTCATGCTGATGCCGCCTGTTTTTTCAGTGCCGAGCAGTAGATTTAAATAGTATTCGATGCATTCTTTTTCAGTTGCATATGTGTCGCCTGGAAATTCAGTTTCTGATTCTTGATTATCCGTGAACTCCCGATAGGTGTGGTTGCAGAATGTATACAAGCCGTCGATTTTATATTCCTTCATCCAGTCATCAACCGGGGATGTGAGTGAAACTTTGTATTTGGTGTAGGTATCTGTTTTTACCTCCACGGTTTCTTCCCGCTTGTATTGCTCTGTGCTGCTTGTAAATAAAAGTTTGTCTATTCCGCAGCGATAAAAATCATATGCTTCGGGGGCAATGTAGGTAACGATGTCAGCATCTGAGACAAAATTAAAAACATTGGGATATGCTTCCGCATGCGCTTTGCACAGGCTTCGTGGTGTGCCGAACGTGTACACAAAGACATCCTTTGGGTCTATGTTAAATTTTGTGTAGGTGTCGTCTGACTCAAGTCCGGTAAGAATGTAATAGGCAAGCACGTTAGAAACTGCTCCCGCCCGTGAGTAGCCGCCAATCCACAGCTTGAGTCTTCCGTTTTTGTATGAGTCGGCATAGTACTTCTCTATGTATGCCTTTAGTCCGATGTATATCTTTTTGGCAGCGGAAGAAAAGCCTGTATGGTCACCTTCTGTTCCCAAGTCTATGTTGCTTATCCATTCATAGGTGTAGGATATGCCTCTGATTGCAACGGCGATGACGTCATAGTCGTTATCCCTATAGTGTGCCAGACCATAGGAAATTCCGTCTGCCTCTCCTGTATAATCATAGGGCTGATTGGACTCTGTATGCTGAAGCTGAACGGTATCAAAGCCGCACTCTTTGAAAAAACTCTTCAGGTATTCTTCTTTATCTGCGGCAATGGTCAGACAAAAACTTGCCTGTGCCAAATCGGTGCTGTACTTTCTTGCGTCAACAAAAGTAGTAGCCTTGAGACTTGCCGAGAACGTCATTGCATCCTGCTGCAGGCTCAGTTTAGCGGGAATGGAGACCGTTACTGTTTTTTCGGTATTATTGGCATCGTCTGAAGCAGCGCAGGCGAATAAAAAGATTGCGATAAAGAATGACAGAATGCATTTTAAAAAAGGCTGTTTGATGTTTTTCATGGGCAGTTCTCCTAAAAAAGTACTGCGTAAAGTATAAGGTTGAAAGCACAAACTGTCAAACAGGGCCTCCGCATTATAATCCATTCACAAGCAAGACAAAAAGGGCACAGGTAAAAGAGT
>CAKZZO010000108.1 GCA_937885175.1 uncultured Treponema sp.
AGGCGGTAGTCTGTTTTTGTTGGAACTCATTCGCCTGTGCCCTTTTTGTCTTACTAGTGAATGGATTACAATGCGTTTGCCCTAAAATTGCTTGCGGGAAGTATAGACAAAAATGAGAATTTTTGCTATTCTTTTACCTACATGGCGTCTTACCCAAGCGGTAAGGGAGTGGTCTGCAAAACCATTATGCAGCGGTTCGATTCCGCTAGACGCCTGAACAAAAGGGATGTCCGCAAGGGCATCTTTTTTGTTTTTTCCAACCTCGCCATGGCCAAGCCGGGGGTTGATTATCATAACGGGGGAGCGGCATTGCTGATGCCCTCCCTCTTTTTTTTACCGTGGGCGCAACCTTGGCACCAAATCCAAAATCGTCTGCACGGCATTTGCCCGGTCTTCTTCATCAGCAAAAATCAGAGTTGCTTCATTACCGTCGCGCTGCACAATGCTCAGCGTCGTCTTGTAATTTCCTGTGTTTTCCGGGTCATTCTCGTAAGCCAGAGTGGGGAGGGCTTCGATATTCACAAAATACACTGTCTGAGCTCCCAACACAATGGCATCCTTGTAAACACCAGCCATTCCACGGTTTGCCCCTTCCCGTGCCGCAATTTCCGTAGCAATCAGTGCAGTTCCAATCAGCACCGCATTCACAAACAATCCCATGTCCCGCAAAGGCAGAACGCAGATAATCGCTGCGGCAAATACAACAATCGCAATCCACTTTGCAGAGGAAGTCTGTTTGAGGGCAAGATATTGCCTGCCTGCATTCTGACGCAGTTTTTTTGTCCGCATCGGAATGGAAAGAAGAATTGCCGCATAGCAGAGAAGTCCTGCCAGGCAAAGTCCTACGGTCATCATCTTCATATTCGTCCTCCCAAAAGTTTTTTGATTGCAAAATTACTGCCTTGTTCCTTAATCGTCAGCCAGGTAAGCAGTGCCTGCCATGCACTCTTAAATGCCAAAGGTAGTTCCCCAAGATCCTGCTCATTGCGCACCTGTCGCCACTCAAAGGCAGTCACTTCGCCTTCTTGTGCCGTCAATGCCTCCCCAGCGGGAAGTTCTGCCTCAAAAAACAAATCACAGGTTTTGTAAACAATATTCTTATATTCATACGTATTGGGAAAACTGCACAGATAAGTGATTTTCGTGGGCGATACGCCGGTTTCTTCCTTACATTCACGATATACCGCTTCTTCTGCTGTCTCATCGGGATCAACAAATCCGCCGGGAAGGGCCAAAAATCCTTTGCGCGGCTCTTTTCCCCGTTTTTCAAACAATACGCGCCCCTTATCATCACAGATAATCAGCCCAACTGCCGTAGCCACATTGTTGTAGAGGTCAAAGCCGCAGTCAGCACAGAGCCATTTGCGCATCTTTACGTTTTGAATATGCTTTCCGCCACAGGCAGGACAAAAAGTAAAATCATTCTGCATGGATTCCTCCCATTACATCCTGTTAAAAATAGCGTGCCGTCAAAGCATCAGCAAGTACTTCAGCTCGACGGAGCGTTTGAATAATCAAGGGAATAAAGAGCGGGAACAAAATTCTGATTTTGGCAAAAAAACCTTTTGCCGTTCCCAAACCTCCCCGCTCCAATTGCGTCTTGATAATTGAGGACGCTTCTTCAATTAAAATCGGAATAAAGCGGAAGATAATTTCAGTCACTACCACAAGAGACCTCACCGGAATGTGTAGCGCAGACAGAGGTTTGAGCAGCGTAGCAAATCCTTCCAGAATTTCTTTTTCACCCGTGGAATAGATGAAAACCTGAATGGCAGAGAGGGCAGCAAACACACGGATAAGGGCAATCACACAAAGCTGAATCTTAAAGGGCGTGACCATAAACCATTTCCACTCAGTAAAATGGGGTTCTCCTTCCTTTGCGGGAATAAAAATCAACTGAATCAGACAGTAGAGCAACATCCATGGAAGCACTTTGAGAAAGGAATAGCATAATCTGCGTACAGGATATTTTGCCAGCACTGCGTATGCCACGGAGACTACAGCCATACCCGCCGCAAGACAGATTGAGTGCATGGCAAGGGAAACCACAAAAACTGCCAGAAAGGCAAGGTATTTCCAGACAGGAGGTAATTTTTGAACCAATCCTCTGACTTTTGCAGGAGCCACGGCAAAGGCAGCGGTCTTTCGCAATTTGGAAAGCATTTTTGCACCGTCAAGAGATTGTTTTTGCGCAAGGGATATGCTGACATCAGCAAGAAGCGGCTTTTGGGCTGAGTCAGAAACGATTACACCTTTTTCCATGTGAATGGTACGGTCTGCAAAGGCCGCCTCTTCCATGCGATGAGTACTGAACAAAATCGTTTTTCCGCTGCGGGCAAGTTTTTGCAGCAAGAGAAGAAGTTGCCTGCGGCTGATAGGATCTATGCCGGAAGTTGGCTCATCAAAGAGAAGTACGGGGCTATCCATGGCGATAATGCCCGCAATAGAAAGTTTTCGCTTTTCGCCGCCACTCAGCCTTTGTGTGGAGCGATTTGCAAACTGGTCATAGGGCATACCTACCAATTCCATGGCTTCCCGCACCCGTTTTTTCAATTCTTTACCGTGCAGACCTTGATTTTTGGGGCCAAAGGCTACATCATCTGCGGCATAGGGTTCAAACAGTGCCGCCTGACTGTCTTGCAGGGCAAGGGATGGATAACCGTCTGCATACACGCTTCCTCCGCTGGGCTGGAGCAATCCAGCCGCAATTTCCAAAAGCGTTGATTTTCCTGAGCCACTTACCCCGGTAATTGCCGTAAGCGAGCCTTTGTAAATATCAAGATGCAATCCCTCTAGAACAGAATGGTCATCTTCATAGGCAAAGGTAATGTCGCGAAAGGCTAACGCAACATCTGCACCAGCAAAATCTTCCGGTGCACGAGGAGCAGGTGCTACTGACTCGCCAAAAAGATGCCGCACAAGAGCCGTATTTGCCTTAAATTTTTCCTGAGAGCCGTCAAAAATCAACTCGCCATTTTGCATGGCAATCACGTGTTGGGCACGGCAGGCTTCCTCGTAGTCATGGGTAATGTGGAGAATAGACTGTCCGTTTTTGTGGCAGGCATCCAAAAAGTCCAGAATATCCTTTCTGGATTCGGGGTCAAGCATGGATGTGGCTTCGTCAAGTACGAGCAAGTCAGGGTGCAGCGCAAGAATACCGCTGATTGCCAGTTTTTGCGTCTGTCCCAAAGAAAGGGCATTGGTTCGACTGTCCGCGCGGTCAAGCAGACCTGAAACAGACAGGCTTTCGATTACACGCTGTTCCACTTCCGCAGGGGAAAGCTTGAGGTTTTCCGGACCAAAGGCTGTATCCCGCGAAACGATGCCGGAGACAATCTGATCTTTGGGATATTGAAAAACGATTCCCGTCCGTACCCCTTCCGCCAGTTGCACTTCACCGTCTTTAGCGTCCAAAAAACCTGCGATGATTCGCGCCAGCGTACTTTTTCCCGAACCGTTTGCACCCAGAATGACCGCATATTCACCGTCTTCTAGTAAAAAAGAAACATCTTCAAGCGCATGTATTCCCGCTTCAGGATAGAAGAAAGAAAGATTTTTTACTGAGAGCAGGGGCATTTAGAATTTTTCTGGCAGGGGGCGTCCAGTTTTTCTCCACTGATAGAATTCCGCCGTGGCGGTAAAGAGCACATCACTTGAAGAATTTAATGCCGTTTCCATGCTGTCCTGAATAACGCCAATGATAAAGCCAACACCGACAACCTGCATGGCAACATCATTTGAAATGCCAAAGAGGGAGCAGGCCATGGGTATCAGGAGCAGCGAGCCACCCGCCACGCCAGATGCACCGCATGCACCCAGCGTAGCCAGCACACAGAGAATCAGTGCCGTAGGAAGGTCAACAGAAATACCCATTGTATGTGCGGTCGCCAATGTCATCACCGCAATCGTAATTGCCGCTCCGTCCATGTTAATTGTAGCACCCAGTGGAATGGATACAGAATACATATCTTCGTCCAAACCAAGATCTTCGCACAATTCCATATTTACCGGAATATTTGCCGCAGAACTACGGGTAAAGAAGGCCGTAAGACCGCTTTGACGCAGACACCGCCACACAAGCGGATAAGGATTACGATGCAAGGCAACTGCCACCATCATCGGGGAAACCAGCAGCGACATGACCAGCATAGAGCCGACCAGCACGACAAGTAGTTTGCCGTAACTGGTAAAAATTGAAAGACCGTTTGAGGCAACTGTCGTAAAGACAAGCCCCATAATGCCAAAAGGCGCAAGATTGATAATCCAACGGACAATCAGCGAAATACCCTGCGAAATTTCAGTAAAGAAAGACTTTGTCGCTTCGCTTGCGAATTTTTTCATCGCCAGACCAAAAATAACTCCCCAAAACAAAATGCCGATGTAATTTGCACTGATAATAGATTCAACTGGATTTGCAACAGCGTTAATCAGCAGATTGTGCATCACCTGACCGATTCCCGCAGGAGCGGCAGACACATCCTCTGGAGATGCCAGTACAATCGTCTGGGGAAAAAGAAAACTTGCGGCAACTGCAATAAATGATGCGAAGAGCGTTGAAAGCATATACAGAAGAATAACAAGACCAAAGCGGCGGTCAAGTCTTGCACTGCCTTTTACAAGCGAACTTGACACAAGGGCAAATACAAGTACAGGAGCAACCCCTTTAAGCGCTCCTACGAACAAACTGCCAAAACTGCTAATCCATGAAGCACCAGGAAGAAGAAGACCTAAAATTGCACCGATAACAATGCCGATAAAAATTCGAAGAATCAAACTAACAGAATTATAGGCACCAGCCACTGCTGAAAAAATATTTTTGCGTACCATTTTTATAGTATATCACGGACACAGCATTTAATCTATCCCCATATGCAGGGCAAACGCATTATAGATATCGTGCTTGCATATCGGCTGGACAAATGAAATGTATGTGCAAAGACTGTCACCACAAGCCCAATTGCCTGTCTCGGAGACTGGTCTGCCTTGCCTCATGCACTTGGTCGTCAGGAAGCCTGTCGCCCAGCAAGAAAGAAGAACGTGGATTGTGCCGTGCAAAATTCCTGCGGACGAGAGCAGCATCGTAATTTGCATAACAGTAGCGGCACAAGTGCGGGCAGCTGTTGTAAGCACCAATGTCGTGAGTGGCAATACATCCGCAATGCTGGCGCAAATTCTGACGGGGAAGCGGCCTTATAAGTGAAAATCCCGTTGCCCGTTCAATCGCCTGTGGTGACACGCAGGCACCCGCTTCTACGCCATATGCTGAAAGGTCGGCTTTTTCCGCGCACGTTTCAATACGGATGCCCGTTTCTTCCCCCACACGGCTAAAAGCCTGAGCCAAAAACCGTTGGTCACTCAGGCTCACTTCTTCCACGTCAGGAAAATTCTTTTTTGTCTTTTCATACAGGTCAACAAAACTGATGATGCAACGGTCAGTTGCCTCCCGCAAATTTTCTGCCATCTTTCTGAACTCACGGATATGGGCGGAAACAGAATAAGTCTGGTCAACAAAAATGGGGTCATAACGCCAGCAGACTTTTTCCATTCCCAAGACCTTGCTAAGTTCAATGGTAGATTTCATCACTTCATTCTTTTGGGGAACATGGGGTTCGATGTCTTTTCCGTAGGGAGTAATCGTCACAAAAAAATAGAGTCCAAAGCCAAAAGAGCGCAGTTCTTCCAGATAGGGTAAGATTGGCGCAGGATTTTTGGTGCAGAAGACAAAGCAATCCACCAGGTCGGGAGTCAGTTTGTAGCGCGTTACCTGCTGACCATAATAAGGATTCCTCACATCCACAAAACCCGCCCGCAGCCGATTCATAAACCAGTCGGCATAAAAGGCTGGAATATCCGTGCGTCCGCTTGCAAAAAGAATCATCTGCCACTCTCCCGCCTAAAAATAGGCAATTTCAAAGCGTCCGATTTTGGCAAATCCACATTTCTTGTAGAGATGCAGGGCCGGTGCATTTTCCACCTTGGCAAAGAGCACCATCTTTTTTCCCTGTGCCTTCATTTCTGCACTGATGTGGCGCAGGACTTCCGAGCCATAGCCCTTTCCCCGCTCAGAGGGCAGAGTATACATGCCACCCAACTGCACGTATTTTTTTCCCTGCGCATTTGTACCGCCTTTTGCAATAAACCTGCCATTTTTTGAAAGCGCAAAAACCTGCTGAGTCCGCAAGGCCCGATGAAAGGAAAGCCGAGTAACATGTTCGTCTAGCGGCTCATTTTGCCAAAGCACTTCTTCCTTTTCATAGGCAATTTGCAGGGGAAGGAGCAGGTCAATCATGTCTGGCGAACAGCGGAGAATTGCCAGTTTCTCATACTCATCGCGCATAGTAGGAAGCCTGTTGAAATTGTACTTATCCCCAGAGGACTTCTGTTCAAGCAGAAGATATTTTTGCTCATGCTGAATTTTCTGTCTTCTTGCAGCAAGAACCGCCTGCTTGATTAAATCCGTTCCCTTTTCTTCCCCAATAACATTAAAAAACTCATGTTCCTGCTGACTGCGGAAAAAATCGGTCAGTATTCGGAGCAATTCACCACGCCGCTGGCCATAAGCATCAGGGAAACAATGAAAAATCTGTCCGCTATCAGAAAAAGAAAAAACATCCCTCACCACAGCGTCATCAGTCTGCACCTGAAAAAAATGAGATTTTCCCTGCAGTATATGGCTCACCAAAGCAACACACAATTTTTCGTAAGGCAGCACAAAGGAGAGCAAAGCAGAACTGTCAGCGGAACAGGGAAGAATTTTCACTTTGTCACATTCCTCAGCCATTTGCCGCTTTTTAGCCGCCCCAGGTCTGCCACTGCAATCTGCACCGCACTGTCAGTTTCTGAATGAATGTATGGGTGCAGGAATACGACCACCGCGGTTGATAAAGTCCGCACAGCTGAATTTGCTTACCGGCATGACAGGACAGCCTCCCAGAAGACCGCCAAATTCAATCCAGTCACCTGCTTTTTTACCCGGAGCCGGAATCAGGCGCACCGCCGTTGTCTTGTTGTTCACCATGCCGATTGCAAATTCGTCTGCCATAATGCCGCTGATTGTCGTAGCCGGTGTATCCCCTGGAATCGCTATCATATCCAGTCCTACGGAGCAGACCGTTGTCATCGCTTCCAGTTTTTCAAGACAAATTGACCCCTGCTTGACGGCGTTAATCATGCCTTCGTCTTCCGAAACAGGAATAAATGCACCAGAAAGCCCACCCACGCTTGTAGAAGCCATCACACCGCCTTTTTTTACCATATCAGTCAGCATGGCAAGAGCCGCCGTTGTTCCCGGACACCCTGCCCCTTCCAAACCGATTTCTTCCAAAATACGCGCAACGCTGTCGCCCACAGCAGGAGTGGGTGCCAGAGACAAATCCAAAATGCCAAAGTCTACGCCAAGCCGAGAAGCAGCCTCTGCACCCACCAGTTGCCCCAGACGGGTGATTTTAAAGGCCATCTTTTTGATGCCTTCGGCAAGTTCATTTATCGGCCGTCCCTTGTAGTCGCGAGCCGCCGCCAGAATAACGCCAGGACCTGAAACGCCCACATTGATAACGCAATCCGCTTCTCCCGGCCCATGGAAAGCACCCGCCATAAAGGGATTATCCTCAGGTGCATTGCAGAAGACTACGAGTTTTGAGCAGCCGTTAATGGCACAATGCGCACTCGCCTCACTGGTCGCCTTAATCGTCTCACCCATGAGTTTTACCGCATCCATATTGATGCCGTTTTTTGTTGAACCCACATTTACACTGGAGCATACATAATTCGTCGTTGCAAGCGCCTCTGGAATAGAATTGATTAAAATCCTATCCGCCGGAGTAATGCCTTTCTGCACCAGCGCACTAAAACCACCGATAAAGTTGATTCCCAGTTCTTCGGCACATCTGTCCAGCGTCTTGCAGTATTCCACGTATGACTTTGCATCACTCGCTCCGGCCACAAGGGCTATGGGCGTAACGGAAACGCGTTTGTTGATAATCGGCACACCCAGTTCTTTTTCAATATCCTGACCGACTTTAACAAGATTTCCCGCTTTTTTCATAATCTTATCGTAAATCTTTTGATTTGCCTTCTTTGCGTCTGAATCCGCACAATCTAAAAGCGAAATACCCATTGTAATGCAGCGCACGTCCAGTTTGTGACGCATAAACATATTTACGGTTTCTTGAATTTCAACAGGAGAAAAAAGCATGGTTTACCTCGACTTTTAGTATAGCAAAAATGTGCAAAACCGCCTACCCTGCTTGACTTTTAAACAAAGTATGCTATACTTAGTCAAGAAGACTAAGACTAACTTGACTAAGGGGTATTTTTTATGTGTAAAATGAATGTACTTGAAGCAAAAACAAATTTCTCAAAAATAATCGCAATGCTGGAAAACCACGAAGAAGAAGAAGTCATAGTGGCCCGTTCGGGCAAACCGGTCGTCCGCATCTCCCTCGTTCCCAAGCAGAGCATTATAGAAAAACTTGGCATGTTTGCAGGCGAAATGGATGTTCCTTCAATAGATGATGAGAACTGGGATCCCTGCGCATGGAGCGATGAAGAACTTAAAGAAGTATGGGGGGATTTAGTTTAACATGGAATTTTTACTTGATACTCACATTATTCTTTGGACATTGTTTAAGCCTTATAATCTCTCGCAAAAAGCGATTGATGTTCTCAGCAACAGGCAAAATGACTTCTATTACAGCATAGCCTCAATGTGGGAAGTCGCCGTAAAACATCGGAAGCACCCTAAAGCAATCACTCGGAGTGGCACGGAATTCATGCATTACTGCGAGGCCATGGGATTTACCAGGCTTCCCATTGACGACCGCCATGTATGCACGCTGGAAACGCTCCTCGAAAAAGAAGGCTTCAAAGGACAGGAAGACCCCTTTGACCGCATCCTGCTTGCCCAGGCAAAGGCAGACGGCATGACACTCCTCACCCACGACAACAAATTTTCCTACTATGACGAACCCTATGTCTATCTGGTTTAGGGGATTTTGATTTTTTTTACCGTAGCGGATGTATCTTTTTTGCTTGACGATTCAAACATCTGCGTTTACAATAGTTATACACGTTAGATAAAGGAGATTCATATGGCAGATACAGCACAGATGTCATCTATTGAAAAAGCAGCAGCTCGCGATGCAAAGGCAGCGGCACGTCAAGCAGCATTTGACAGGCTTCCCGTTTTCATCCAGCTTTTGTTTGGATTGGGAATCCTTGTTATTATTGCAGTAATCGGTTTTAGCCTTCTGTATTTACTTGACATCGCTTTCCTGGACTTCGACCCCATCGGAAAACTTTTGCACCTCGCTCGCTAAATATTTATACATGTGTACATCGGAACTTCATTTGGATGGAGTTCCAGTATATGTTTTTCACACGGCAACGCTTCGCTAGGGTCATGGGTGACATG
The DNA here is from genome assembly GCA_937885175.1 of uncultured Treponema sp. Taxonomy (GTDB): domain Bacteria; phylum Spirochaetota; class Spirochaetia; order Treponematales; family Treponemataceae; genus Treponema_D. The sequence goes on from CAKZZO010000108.1 coordinate 9,413, forward strand.
GAGAAGCGTTGTTGTTTTTGTCTCCGCAATACTTTCAAGTAAGTCTAAAATCTTCTGCCGATAGCCTTCGTCCAGTCCGTGGCAGGGTTCGTCCAAAATAAGCACCTTAGGCTGTTTTACTGCCGCACGGATAATCAGAACAGCCCTTTGCTCACCATAACTGAGTGAACTGAAAGACTCATTCTCACGCCCCGCAAAGCCTGCCAAAGCCAGCCATTTTTTTGCCGCCGCAATCTCCACATCCGTGGGCGGCTCATACAGTCCGATTGAATCATGGAAGCCAGAAATAATCACGCGCAGCAAATCCGTTCCGCCAACCATACGGTATTCCACATGCAGTCGATAACTCACGATGCCCAGGTTTTTCTTGATGTCCCAAATTGTTTCGCCAGTGCCCCGCTTGTGCCCAAAGAGCCATACGTCATTGGCGTAGACCTGCTTGTTGTCGCCAGTAATCACTTCCAAAAGCGTCGTCTTTCCGCTTCCATTGGGACCACGGATAAGCCAATGCTGTCCCGGCAGAACCGACCAATCCATATCCCGCAGAACCATGCGGCCATCCCATCCCACGTTCACCTTGTTCAGCTGAATCAGTGTTTTTTCGCCGGCAACGTGAACTTCGTTTTGCAGTACGGCCGTATCCCTGCTAATCTGATTGAATGCATCCGCAAGGGCAGTTTTTTCCGCAGAACGAGTCTTTTGCCTTTCTGTCTCTCGCTCGGCAAGCAATGTTTCGTAATCAGCCTTTGTGCCACAGAATGAAATCACTCCGCCCTGCTCTGTACCCGGGACAGAGCCTTGAGCAACGCCCGCAAATTCCAGCACATGGGTAACCGTCTCAGGAATTTCCGTATAGCGCTCCATCGCCAGAATGATGCGTGTCGTCTCGTCCGTAGCCGATGCCTTGAGCTGCCTTCCCACAATCGTCTGAAAAAACTCCCGCAAGATACTGCGGCTCTGCACATCCAGTCCCGCAAAGGGATCGCTTAGGATAAGCAGTCTTTTTTTGGAAAGCAGAGCACGACATAAAAGCGTCCGCCGGATTTCTCCTGTAGACATGTACTTTAATCCCCGCTCCAAAATGCCTTCCACACCGCACAGCTTCACTTCCGGCATCGTCTCCAGACGGCTTGCAATTGCCGGCAAGGGCAGATTACGATGTTTTGCATCGGGACCTCCCAGCACTTCAGCAATAAAGCGACGGCCTGTACGCCCCTCGTCAATGCGGTTCATGTAGTCTGTTTCATCCAGTTCACGTTCTTCTTCAATTAAAGCCGCCGCCCGCTCCAGCGATACAATTTCCGTTGAACCGACAAAATGGTTTTCCACCGAGCCATTAACCCGATGTGTCATTGTCGGGCTTGACCCGACAATCTCATTCGCAACAAAGTCTTTTTCGCCAGCAATCGCGCGCAGGAACATATCCTTTCCGCTACTGTTCGCACCAATAACCAGCCAGGCTTCCCCAGCCTTCATCTGCCAGGTGACTTCAGGAATATAGACCTGCCGCAAATCCTGCACACGGCAATGCTGAATTGAAATGAGAGTCTGTGCCATAATCGCTCCGTCAGAACTAGTATGCAAAATAAGGATATAAAACGCAAGTATACCTGATTATGAAGTAATGTCCTGCAAAACACTATCGACATATAAACGCAAGTTTTCCGCTATAATCCGTTTGATTGCCTTCTGATTCTCAACCTTTGCTTCAAGAGAGTTGCCCTGAGGAAGAAATAACTTTGCAATGTCGATTTCCAGTCCATTTGCAAGTTGGGCAAGCGTTTTTTCACTCGGCCAATTAAGACACAACTCCACGCTTTTTACAGTCGCTTCCGAGACGTTGGCCTTTTCCGCCAATGCAAACTGAGTCAGTCCTTTTTCCTTGCGGATTCTTCGAATATTTTCTGCCAGTCTTTTTTGCACTCCTATTGCGTCCATAACATATATTCACCGAAAACGGCAGAAAAGAGTATATGAAGATAATATACATTTTTCCTAAAAAGTATGAATAATCTAGACTTAGTGATAGAGTAATGATATACTTTCTTTATGTTTTAGATAGAAAGTCTAAACAAATTCATTTTCAGGAGGAAGGAATGAAAAAAATTCTTTCATCACTTGTTGCAGGTTTCGTACTTGCAGGAATTCTGGTTGTATCATCTTGTAAAGACGCAGATGAATACACGTATACCACAGTCGCTCAGTTGGATGCGCCATCAGTTACCGTGAAGGCTTACCCTGGCGTAAACATCGTTACATGGAATGCAGTAAAAGATGCCCAAAACTATGATTTGTATGTAAAAATCGGTGACAATCAGGAAGTTCCGGAATCTCTTAGTACTACAAACCTCTACTATGCAGATACCATTGAGGATGCAATCGTTGCCGGTAAGAGCGTTTCTTACAGATATCGTCTTGTTGCAAAGCCCCAAAGTAGTGCAAACAAAACGTTTAAAGCAAGCGAGGCAACCGTATCAGTTTCTACAAAAGACACGGCCGCAGCAAATGGCACCAAATTCTCTGCGCTTAATGCGAACACCTACGAGAACGAGTTTGATTCAAACGCAACCGTTTTGGCAAACGACAAAATCACCGTCAACCCGCTCGTTACCTCTGGATATGCCACGGTCTCTTTCCCGGTAAAATCTTATGCAAAGTACGAAGTATACTTGAAAAATACAGATGCACCGACACTCACCAGTGCCGCAGACAATCCGTCAAAAACCGTTGAGGGCGCGAGCTATGAGAACAATGCCCTCGCAACGGTAAAAGTCTCAAACCTCACGAATGGGGCAAAGACGGTCACCGTAAAGGCTATTCCCTACTATGAAGGCTATGAGGCTGAAACATTCACCTCAACAGCGACAATCAAAGTTGCTGCGCTGGGAGCAAACGTTGGTTCAAATCCCAATGCCGCATACACAAACGCGACAACTGCCCGCATCTATTGGGAGCCGGGCACCGTCACCCTTACTGGAGAAAATACACCGACTACGTATTACAAGGTGTATCGCAAGGATGCTGACAATAATTACACTGCGGTAAGCGGAACGGTGACTTCTGCAGATAAGAGCGGAACAGTTTACTACTACATTGACGACACTATCGACAATAACAAAGTAGCCTACACCTACTACATTGCCGCAACAGACGGAACAAGTTATGCCTCTGGTTCCTTGTCTGTGAACCTCAATGCGTATAGCGAAACTGCTACGGCCACACCTTCTATTTCATTAACTACATACGTTGATGGAACAGACAATGCAAAAACATCTATTAAGATTGTCACAGCAAAAGGCAGCACAACACCTGTCTTTGCTCAGACCCTCAAACTGTACTATGCTACGCTTGATGAAAAAGACACGCTCAGCATCGTTTCTGACAGCGCATGGAAAGAAATCACGCTTGCTAACTACAATTCCGCCACAGGTACGTACTACAACAACCTTGAAAATCAGGCTGCCGGCCTTTATATCTTTAAGGTTGTTGCTTCTGAAACAGACAAGAAAGACGCAGTTGTATACAAATCTATAACTGTAAACACAGCAAATGTTTCATACTCTGCCGGTACATTAACCGTAGTCGGCGACTATGATTCCACAACACAGAAGTATACAAAGAACACAATCACTTATACCGATTCTCTCATTACAGCATCTGCTGACGGAAGTAAAGTTCTTGATGCTATCGATGACTACACCTTCACACTCAGCAAGGTCGTTGTAACAACAACAAGAAACACTGCAAGCACAAGCATTATCACGAATGTTTCAACTGAAACACTGGAAACGCTCAAACCTACGCTTATCAGCGGTTCTACAACCAATTTCAAAGCAGAATATGTAGATAATAGCGTTGAATCATCTACTACCGATGTAGGCAAGGCCGTTTACTACTACGTCACAAAGGCTGCAAAAGACGGAACGTCTGTCCGCACAAGCACGAAAACTGGAGTAACCAACTAGTTTCTAGCACTGCCAGTTTGTCGGCTTTTGTACCCGACAATGCAACCTTACAAAGTCCACCTGTTACGCTGACAGGCGGACTTTTATGGCACTCTCCATCCTCCTATGGTGAGTGCCATTTTTTATGCCCTGTGCATTATGACTTTCTTTGGGAAAATCCACATGTAATTTCCTTGCTTTTTGCCAAATTTGTCCGAATGTCGCGGATTCATACAATGCAATATAATATTCTCATTTTGCTATTGACTAAAATTCAAGGGGGGGGGTACAATTGTGTAGTTCTTTTTTTTGTGAGGATATATCATGCGACACTTTCGACAATTTACATTGTTTTTTTCTGTATGGCTCATGCTATTTGCAGTCACTGCCTGCGCATCATCTGATGACGATGACCCCGATGCACAGATTCCCAAAATCACTGCAATTACAAGTGATGTCTCCACTATTGTAAACATTCCTAAAGAAGTCTCTGTAACTGTGGAAGTCGGAGACAAAGGAACGCTCTCATATCAATGGTATGTCTCATCCTCAAAAATCGAACCGGGTGCGGCGGTAAAGGATGCGACAAAAGCCTCATACACTCCTGTCACGAATGCGACCGGCACATCCTACTATTACTGTGTGATTACCAACCAACTCGGCTCCAGTACCCGATCCGTCACATCTCCACGAATTACCTATACGGTAAGCGCCAGCGTCAATGCGCTTGCCCCGATAATTGTCTCCCAACCGGTAAACGTAACGGCATATTTTGGGGAAAATTTTTCGCTTTCAGTCATTGCATACACAAGCGATGGCGGTACGCTTTCCTACCAGTGGTACCGCTCCGAAACAAGTGAAAGTCAGCCTGCTGCTATTGACGGGGCAACAGAAATACAGTACGAAGCCCTTGCCGCAAGAACAACACTCGGCTATTACTTCTGCGTGATTACAAATACGATTTCCGACAATGGAGACGGAGGCAAAAAGACAGCAGAGACTCGGACAAATGGCGTCACCGTTTCAAACAGTGTAGTACACGCAAATGCACCGACTATCACTGCGCAACCCGTCAACACGGAAGCAATCATTCCCGCCACACGCATCTTTACGGTGGGTGCATACGCTCCAGACGGAGGACTACTTTCTTACCAGTGGTATTCCCTTACGGACGGTGAAAATGAAGGAAAGGAAATTGCAGGCGCAAGCGAGGCACGCTACACCGTGAATGTCTCGGAAGTAGGAAAAATCGGCTACTACTGCGTGATTACAAACACGATTTTCGACAACGGTGACGGAGGAAATAAAAGCGCATCGATACAAACAGAAACCGCATGGCTTGAAGCAGTCTATCTTAAAGATGTTGTTCCCGCACCCTATTTTACGGAAGAACCCGCCAGCATGAACATTGCCCCCTATGGACAGACCGTAAAACTTTCATGCAAGGCGGAAACAAGCGGATATTCAGTCAGCTACAAGTGGTACAAAAGTGCAGACGGCACAACCGCAACGGGCATTGCAATTGCAAACGCAACAGTAGCAACGCTAGAACTTCCCGCATTTACAGAAAAGGGCATTTACTATTACTACTGCGTTGCGACGACACTTCTCTCCTCAACTGAAGGCGATGACGTAAACACAGTGGCAACACTGAGCAAGGTAGTGAGCGTGGCGTATACGGGGCTACCGGTGGTGCAGATTGACTTAAACACATCAATTGGCCTTATTACTAAAGAAACCTATGTACAAGGTTCAATGAAAATCATCTCCGAAACATATGGAAATTTTTCATATGAATTCGTCAAAGAAAAAGAAGGATTAAAAGGACGGGGAAATAGTTCATGGGGAATGCCCAAAAAAGGCTATAACATCAAATTTGATTCAAAACAGTCGCTTTTCGGTCTCCCCGAATCAAAAAAATGGTGCATAATTGCAAATTATTCTGACAAATCGCTACTCCGCAATAAATTCGCATCAATACTTGGGACGAAAGTGTATAATGCGGTATGGAATCCTTCATTTATCTCTGTTGATGTCATAATAAACGGTGAATATCTGGGAAATTATATTTTCTGCGAGAAAATTTCACTCGATGACGGACGAATCGAAGCGCAGGACATAAGCAATTGCACGGAAAAGAAAATTGCTAATGGCAAATACACTGATCAAAACAATGATGGTGCTATTGATTTGTATGACGGAGGTTTTATTCTAGAGATTGATGCAAGAGCAGATGCAGACTTTTATTTTACGACATCATATGACGGATCTCCCTTTACACTCAAAGATCCCGATGAAGTCACAGAAGAAATGCAAGAACACGTACGAACAATTGTACAAACAGCGGAAGATGCCTTATATGGTGATGATTTTACCAACCTTGAATACGGTTGGCGAAAATTCATTGATGAAGATTCAATGATAGACTGGTTTATTGTCAATGAGTTTGCAAAGAATAATGACGCAATTTTTTTTACTTCAGTTTATCTATATTACAATCCCGCAGATCGTACATTGCACATGGGTCCAAACTGGGATTATGACATTTCTTGTGGAAACATAGACTACAACGGTTGCGATAATCCAGAAGGATGGTATATAAAAGATGCAAAATGGCTTTCTCGTATGGTTAAAGATCCTGTATTTATCGCAAATGTCAAATCCCGTTGGAATGAGAAGAAATCTGAATTACTTTCAACAATTTCCACCAATACAGGCACAGTACAGACTCTCGCCAATAGCATTTCTGTTTCTGCAGAATATAATTTTATGAAATGGCAAATTTTAGGTACATATGTTTGGCCGAATCCCGCAGGCTTCGAAATACGCACCACCTATCAGAGTGAAGTGGATTATATGCTTGACTGGTGTAATACCCGCTACACCTGGCTCGACACCGCAATCAACGGCCTGTAGGGGTAGAAATCCGTCCTGCATCTTCATTATCCTCTGTACTTCACTGCATGCGTCGTTTCATCGACAACTAGGGTAATTTTTCTGGCTTTCTCCATGGCTTTTACGGTGTCGCTCAGGCGTTTGGAGATGCCTTTGTAGCCGAGCGTAAGGGCAAGTTCGGTAAGGGTGAGCGGTTTTTCGGCGAGGACGGATTTTATTTCCGTTTCGTAGGCTTTTTGTTTGGGCGAAGTCTCATCTTTGGGGGCAAAGTACGGGTGCACGGGAATGATGACCGAAAGATAATCGCGTCCTTCGTCCATCACGAACCGGGGAAGCGCAGAGCCGTTTTCGCGGAGTGCCCTGAATGCGTTGGGAAAGCCAGTGTTTCTGCCCTCAATAAGCCGCAGTTCTTTGAGAAAGTCTCCGATTCTGCGGTTGCGGTAGGCATGGGCGCGAATTTCATATGCGGCAATGTCTTCATCGGTAATGCTGCGGTCAAAGCCGGGAAAACTCGTGATTTCGATTGACGCAGGCGTAATGCGCACGGTTATCGGCTCGTTTATCTGATAGGAACGATGATAAACGGCGTTCGCAAGAATTTCTTCAACCGCCGCAAACGGATAATTTACAATCCTGACGGCTTCTGCCTTGTCATCTTCTTTTATGACGGCTTCTTCCAGCACATAGTTTTTTAGATATGAAAGCGCATCGCGCAGTTGGCGTTGAATTGGCCCTGTAAAAACTTTCTCCGTCATGTCCGTACCCGTGGGGTCAGGAATGTCCACCACTTCAATCCGCGCATATCTAAAATAATTTTCAGGTCGCTCGCTGAACATCAGAATCGCCACATTAAGCGGTTTTCGGTTTTCAGCAGGGCCAGAAACGAGTTTCATGTCCTCAGCAATCGTAAGCGCATCTTGTTGGAGTGCATACTGATACAAATCACTTCCGATTTCTTTAAGGTGATTTCGGAGCAATCCCACATCCAAGTCGGCGATACTTGCGGTTATACATTCGCGGTCATCAAAAGGAATGTTTGACGAAACATAAAAGAGTTCTTTTTCCTCATCACGCGAGGCAATTACGGTGCTAGAGAATTTGCGCACATAATAATATTTGTAACTTTGATTTGCGGTCACCTCTTTGGGCGCACGGTATGGTCTCCCATAGCCACCGCTCACCCAAATGACAATCAGATATTTATCTGCACCATCGGTTCTATCATGATATAAAATCGGCTCTACGACTGGCTCATACAGCGGCTCAATAAAATGACAATATTCACGGAGTTTTTTGAGTGTGCCGTCAATGCTTGCTTTGGCTACTCCCGCAATCGGAAACAGCGGAGACCCATTCTGTTCTTCAACACCGATGACGATATACCCGCCGCCCACATTGTCTATGTCGTTTGCGAAGGCGCAAATCGTACGGATAATCGGCGATGGATTAAAATCACGTTTGTATTCAATGCGCGTGGATTCAAGAATCTGCGGAGAAATAAGTTCTTCTATCGTAACAGGAATTCCCATAGGCATACCTCTCGACAAAAAGTATAGCAACTCGACAAAATTTTGTCGAGCCACTCGACAAAATTTTGTCGAGCCGGAACAAATTTTGTCGAGCCAGAACAAATTTTGTCGAGCCAGAACAAATTTTGTCGAGTCGCTTTTGTTACCCACTGCTAATTCGCCTAAGATTCCTATCAGTTCGCTTGCTTTTTGCCAACTTTACCCGTATAATTTTCAGTTAAGAGGTACAATATGGCAACACCAGAATTGAAAGGTACGCAGACTGAAAAAAATCTGCAGACGGCGTTTGCGGGCGAATCACAGGCACGCAACAAATACACCTACTACGCAAGCAAGGCAAAAAAAGAAGGCTTCGAGCAGATTGCGGCGATTTTCCTGGAGACGGCTGCTAATGAAAAAGAGCATGCGGAAATTTGGTTCAAACTGCTGCATGGCGGCGAAGTTCCCACCACTACGGTAAACCTAAAAGACGCTGCCGACGGCGAAAACTACGAATGGACTGATATGTACGACTGCTTTGCAAAGACGGCAAAGGAAGAAGGCTTTACCCGCATTGCAAAACTCTTTGAAATGGTCGGTGCAATCGAAAAGAAGCACGAAGAACGCTACCGCAAGCTTTTGGACAACGTAGAAAAAGAACTCGTGTTCAGCCGCGATGGAGATACCATCTGGCAGTGCCGCAACTGTGGACACATCGTTATTGGCAAAAAAGCACCGAATGTCTGCCCGGTCTGTGAGCATCCCCAGAGTTACTTTGAGATTCACGCAGAAAACTACTAGTGCAAGAAGGTCGGTTCAAGCCGACCTTTTTTTATTGCCTTTGTGAAATTATGTGATACAATAAAAAGAGCATATATTTCTTTTTTGGAGGAAATCAGGAAATATGAAAAAGTATCGAATTGTTGCGGCAATGCTTCTTGCTGCACTTTCTGTCTCGCTCTCTTTTGCAAAAGGAGACGAAAAGTATGTAACGCAAGAAATCAATGCTGCTGACCGTTGCTTGCCTACCTTCTACGAATCGCTCAAGGCTCGCATGAATTTCTCGCTTGGATGGAAAGACGGCTCTGATCCCGCTGCATGGAAAAAGGCCGGTCTGGCAAAAGCACGCGAGCTGATGATTCAGGAAGAAGACAACACGCCTTTTGATATGGTTGTTATCGATTCAGAAAAGCGTGACGGCTACACAGCACAAAAAGTTGTGTTCAATATCAGCAGAGACAGCCGTGTACTGGCATATCTTTTGGTTCCCAAGGGAAAGAAAAACCAGAAATTCCCCGCAGCCCTCATGCTGCATGACCATGGCTCAAATTTCAGAATCGGCAAGGAAAAGATGGTAAAGCCCTTTGGCAAGACTGACTTGGACAAGGAGCGTCTCAAACTCACTCAGGACTGGGCAAAGACCTACTTTAGCGAACTCTTCCCTGGTGATGAACTGGCAAAGCGTGGCTATGTTGTTTTGAGCTTTGATGCGCTTGGCTGGGGCGACCGCTCCGTAAAAGGATTCTCCACTGGCTCACAGCAGAGTCTTGCCTCAAACCTCTTCAACATGGGTACCAGTTTTGCAGGAATCATCGCACAGGAAGACTGCCGTGCGGCAAAATTCCTTGCAAGCCTCCCCGAAGTTGACGCGGCAAAAGTGGCATGTATCGGATTCAGCATGGGCGGTTTCCGTGCCTGGCAGCTTGCGGCTCTAAGCGATGACATTACAGCGGCTATTTCTGTCTGCTGGATTGGCACGATGAAAGACCACATGGTAATTGATGACGGTCAGCTTAAAGGTAACAGTGCATTCAGTATGCTGCACCCCACGATTGCAAAGTATCTGGACTATCCGGATGTTGCAGGTCTTGCGGCTCCCAAACCCATGTATTTTGTTTCTGGTGACCGCGACGGCGTAAACCCAGTGGAAGGCACTAACAATGCCTACGCAAAAATGCGCAAAATCTGGAAGGCAAACGGTGCGGACGACAAACTGGTTACCACAATGAATGCTGGCCTTACCCACTCTTATCCTGCAGAACAGCAGAAACTCACCTTTGACTGGCTGGACAAGCAGTTCAAGTAATAGCTGAAAATCCTGTCAGACACAAAAAAACGCCATGGAAAAAACCACGGCGTTTTTTTCCCTGGCAAAACGCCCCTATTTTGCGTCGATTGTAGACGGTGTATTTGTCCTCGGTGCAGGAGCCGCAGTTGTTGCGGGAGCAGCGGCGGGGCGTGATGAAGAAGTCGTTGTAGAGCGAGCCGTCGGAAGCACGGTCACCGTGTTGCTGAATGTGTATTCATTAATGTCAATCAGTTCGTTTACGGTCGTACCGAATTTTTCAGCCACATTGTAGGTTGTGGTGCGCGTAATGTTTCCGTTGTCATCATACTTGAAAATCACACGGGTCACCAGTTTATTTGAAGCGTCATAAGTCTGTTCTTCGGTAATCGCATAGTTCGCATCAAAGCGATATACGATTTTTCTGGTCACTGTTCCTGCCGCTCCAGAAAATGTTATTTCAGAAAGTTTGTTGGCATCATTGTAAGCAAGGGTTCTCTTTTCTTCCAGATAGCCTTCTGAAGCATACTGGCACACTTCAACCTCACGGCCAGAATCATCAAACTTGGTAATGGTCTTGCTGAGCAGGGAACCGTCAGTGTCGTAGTATGCTTCCTCCGCCTGCTTGCCGTTGTATTTCCAGATTGACTTGTTCACCAGAATATCAGAAGCATTGTACTGGGACTCATCGGTCTTGTTTCCGTTTGCATCGTAAGTTGTGATGATTTTCCAGTTGACTTTACCTTCGGCATCGGTACAGGTTGTGGTCACCAGTTGACCTGCTGTATTGTATTCATACACCACTTTGTCCACCAGAATATCCTTGTTGGTCAGTTCCGTTGATTCAATTTCCTTACCATTTACGTCAAAGACATGCACATACTTTGCTGCTGGAGAACGATAGTAATCACCAAATTTTTCTGTAATGATGTATCCGGTTCTTGTATATTCGCGGATTCCAGTCTTAACAGCAATAGGAGCGGCTGTATCAAAGGCATACAGGCTGAATGCTGCGGCAGCTAATGAAAGTGCCAGTAAGATTTTCTTCATATTTCTTCCCCCTAAGGTATTTTAAACTAGTATACCACATAATCGGCAATTTTATCTGCTACCTTAATGAAAAAAAGATAGCCTTTTGCTCTGTTATTTGATATACTAAAAATATGGCGGAATTCAACCTATCTGTGTTTGGCGCGGCATTTTCAGGAATCTGTACGCTGGGCGTTTCAGCAGCACACTTGTCCAGTCCTGAGTTTGACTTACACAAAAACACATTTTTAACTGAGCTTTCAAACTATGATGCAAAAGCCAGGGCTGTATTCGCACATATATTGTCAGAAAGTTTTTTAACAACATTAGGATATGATCAGCTCCGTTTTCTCAACAACGGTCTTATCAATTATGCGGCGAATTTTTCAGTAACTGGCGTAACATACATTCAGACTGCAAAGCGAAACATGCAGTTGGGCAAGGTCAATTTTGTCGAACTGATAAAAACCATGACCTCCCCCGGCGATGCAAAAATTCTTGCATGCATACCCCTGTTTTTGGACAAGATGACCCAGACGTATGTGCTGAATGCCAGCGAGGACGACGGTCTATAATATCGTACATTATTTTTTAGGAGAAATATATGAGAATCGCATTGATTAATGAAAACAGCCAGGCTGCAAAAAATGCAGTCATCCTTAACGCACTCAAAAAGGTCGTTGAGCCTAAAGGTTTTGAAGTAGTGAACTACGGCATGTATGGGGCAGACGACAAGGCTCAGCTCACCTATGTGCAGAACGGAATTTTGGCGGCAACCCTGCTCAATTCTGGTGCGGCTGACTATGTGATTACCGGCTGTGGTACGGGCGAAGGTGCAATGCTTGCCCTCAACAGTTTTCCTGGCGTAATCTGTGGTCACGTGGAAGATCCGCTGGATGCCTACACCTTTGCACAGATTAACGACGGAAACGCCATTGCCATTCCCTTTGCAAAAGGCTTTGGTTGGGGCGGCGACCTGAATCTGGAATATATCTTTGAAAAACTTTTCTGTGAGCCTGCGGGTCAGGGCTATCCCCGTGAGCGTGCCCTTCCTGAGCAGCGCAACAAAAAGATTCTGGACGAAGTGAAGAAAGTAACCTACAAGGATTTTACAGAGATTCTGGAAGGTCTCGTAACATATGATGCTGACTTGGTAAAAGGCTCTTTTGCAGGCGAACACTTTAAGGAATATTTCCTGCGTGATGCAAAAGATGCAAAAATCATCGATGCCGTAAAGAAAATCATCGGCTAAGGCAAAAAGGATTTATCATGCTCTTGCCGCTCAAACATACTGCCTGCATCTTGTGCCTATGCTCTGCCCTGCTCGCTTTTTCCTGCATGTCTACAAAAAAAGACGGCGGCTCTGTAGACAGAATCAGTGCAGAAGAACAGGTGGATTTGAGCGGCTACTGGAATGACATTGACGTGCGGCTGGTGGCAGACCATCTGGTACGCGACTGTGCCGCCAATCCCTCTGTAGCCGCCTTTAGCCAAGAGCATGGCAGGCTTCCCGTCGTCATCGTGGGACGAATCCGAAACCAAAGCGATGAGCACATAGACACCAAAATTATTGCCAAGCAGATTCAAAACGCACTTCTGAACAGCGAAAAACTGGAATTTGTTTCGGATGCTGATGAGCGTCTTGCCTTGCGAGCCGAGCGTTTGAGTCAGCAGGATTTTGCAAGTCTGGAAACGGCTAAGCAACTGCGCAATGAACTGGGCGCAGACTTTATGATGATAGGTTCCGTAAAGACAATCATCGACAGTTCAGACACGGTTACCATCCGCTCCTACTACGTACACGCAGAACTGATTGACATTGAAAACACACACATTCTCTGGGCAGGTGAGGATTCTTCTATAAAAAAACAAATTACCCGCTCACGCTACCGCCTGTAATCGCAAACTCTTTTTTATTTCTCGTTAAACCACCTCATTTTTTTGCCGATAAAAGTGATATGCGTAAACTGTATGTAAATATCGTCTTTGCCCTTTTGCTCGTATCCTGTCAGGCATCGGCTCGCTCAACAAAACCGTCATATGCCCTCCTGCAGACTCCCACCGCTTCGGTAACACCATCCACGGTAGGCGGCTTGTCATCGGGAAGTGAAACAGACGCTTCAAATTTCATGTTGGTGGGCGCAGAAAGTGGTCTGTACAAGATTTCTTCAGTACGTACGGCCATTCCTTTGTGGACAGGGGGAAAAGTGTCCAAAATCATCCGTAGTTCTGAGCGCAAGGAAGATGGCTCTCTGGGCGAACGCTGGTTTATGATGACTTCTAAAGGCATCCTTACTTCCACGGATTTAGTTACTTTTGAATTCCGCAACGAAGGGCTGCCTTTCTTAACGATTAAAGAATACGACGGTACTAATACAGGATTCCACAAGCAGATTCATCAGCTGAAAGACTTATCAGTGCATCCTACCGACTCAAATATCCTTGTTACCGCAACAAAAGACAATGTATTCATCACCTACGATGCGGGAAAAACATGGCGTTCCATTGGCTCCATGAGCGACAGCACGGCGGGCATTAAGGCAGTTGCCGTTGCAAGTATGACCAGGGCTGGAACAGGAAAAGCCGCAAGTGTAGCCGCAGACGGCACAAAAATTCCCGCCGTTCCCCCGGAGACAGAACTTGTTGTATTCATGTCTCACCCGATTTTTGGCTTTTCATACTATCTGCCTGAGCGGGCAAAACCGCGCTGGAATGATGTTTCTGCGGGCTTTAAGACTATGCAAACCCAGAGTTATCCCGATGAAATTGCCGATATTCTGCCAGTGGTCTTTACCGGTGCGGATGGCTTTCCGGTAACGGAAGTCTTTGTATCTCAGTCCTACCTTCCCAATATCTACCGCTTTAACTGGAATGACAAACGGGCAAATCTTTTGTATACCGGCACAGAACCGGTAGACACCATTGACGGCCTCTTCTGGGATGGCGCACAACTTTTGTATACCCGCCCTGGCGAAGTGGCAGCCCTTGTTCCTACTGCTCAGAACATGCAGAGCGGCACAGTTCCTCAGGCTTTTAAAAACTGGCAGTCATACTTTACTGTCCTCGCCCCCAGCGATACCCTCTATGCCGCATGGATTCCCCAAGGTTCTGGCAACGGCCTATCCCTCAATGAATTGTGGATGCTCAAACCAGAACTCTGCACGTCAAAATATGCAGAAAAGGCTCTGGGACGCAAGGCAATTTACTGTCCTGCAAATCACGTAACAACGGATGAAGGCATTGCCAAATACAAGAAAATTATCCTGAATAACAAACTCAATACCCTTGTCATCGACATGAAGGATGACTACGGCCTGCTCCGCTACAACACCAAAGATTCCCTCGTCACGGAAAAAGGGTTTGTAAGCCGCTACAGCGTTGATTTGGAGCATTTTGTCAGCGAGTTTAAAAAAGATAACATCTATCTGGTAGCACGCATCGTCGTCTTTAAGGACAAGCATCTGTCTCAGTACGGCAAGGGAAAGTATGCCGTCTGGAACCGTTCGACAAATGCTCCCTGGATTGGAACCAAAGGATATGAGGAAGTGACCGATGAATCTACTGGCGAAACGACAAAGAAACTGACCTATTACGATGAAAACTGGGTTGACCCCTACTGTCCAGAAGTATGGGAATATGATGTCCGCATTGCACAGGAACTGATTTCCCGCGGATTTGACGAAATTCAGTTTGACTACATCCGCTTTCCCACAGACGGCAAGAATATGGGTTCGGCACAGTATCGCTGGCGAAGTGACGGCATGGACAAGGAAAGTGCCTTGGTTTCATTCTTGTCCTATGCACGCAAAAACATTGACGCTCCCATTGGCATCGACATTTATGGTGCAAACGGCTGGTATCGCTCAGGCACGAGAACGGGTCAGGATGTGGAACTTTTGGCAGAATACGTAGACATCATCTGCCCCATGTTCTATCCCAGTCATTTTGAGCAGTCTTTCCTGAACTACAAGCCCTATTCGGAGAGGCCCTACCGCATTTATTTCTACGGAACCTACCGCAATACGGTGATTGGCCGAAACAGGATTATCGTGCGTCCCTGGGCCCAGGCCTTCTACATTGGCGTAAGTTACGACCGTCAGTACTACAACTCAAACTATGTGCAGCAGCAGATTTTTGGCGTGCGCGATTCCGTTGACCGAGGCTACATGTACTGGAACAATATTGGTCGCTATGATGACATTCTGCCTGACGTAGGCGACTCAAAATACACGGGCGTTGCAAGTGAAGCATCTCCCGAATTCAGAAAGCCTGCCTTGAGCGGCGGCATCAAGACGGAAGAACCCACTTCCTCTCCAAAAGATTTGCCTCCCCTTGCTGACGAAAGTGCTGTTTCCGCGCTGGATTCCATTCAGGAACAGGCTCAGTCTGAGACAAAAAAATCAGGATTTCCCTCACTGGGTGAAATCAAAAAACTGTGGCAGGCTTACAGCGAAAGCGGAACGTGATGTATGGATAACACAGGCTACACTCCCGAAGAACCCATTGCGGCAATTGCCACTGCCCTTGCTCCCGCTGCCCTGGGAATTGTGCGCACCAGTGGCAAAGGCTGTATTGAAAAAATCGCCGCCCTCTTTTCCCGCCCAAAGGCTCTGCTTTCTGCCCAGGCACATTCCCTTGTCTACGGCTGGATTTGTGCGCCAGAGATGCCCGCAGGCCAATCCCTGGAAGAACGCCGCATTGACGAAGTAATGCTTTCTGTCTACCATGCGCCTCGCTCCTTTACTGGCGAAGATATGGTGGAAATCAGCTGCCATGGCGGCGTTTCCGTGGTGACTGCAATCTACAATCTGCTGCTGGCAAACGGCTTCCGTGCAGCGGAGCATGGCGAATACACTTTCCGTGCCTACATAAACGGCAAGACTGACTTAACCAAAGCGGAAGCCGTTCGGGAAATCATTGACGCAAAAACTGACCTTTCTCGTTCACGGGCGGCTGGACGATTGGCAGGTCACCTTTACGAAAGCATTGACAGCGTAAAGAAACTGATTGTAGACACCCTCGCTTCCATTGAGGTGGAAATCGAATATCCGGAAGATGAAGAAACAATCAGCGAAACCTTTAATCCAGCCAATTTGGAAAAGGCGCGGACACAACTGGCAGATTTGGCATCATCATGGAAAAGCGAAAAGATTTATCAGGACGGAGCGCGGGTTGTTTTGTGTGGAAGGACAAATGCCGGAAAGTCCAGCCTCTTTAATGCCCTGCTCAAAGAAGACCGCGCCATCGTAAGTGATATTGCAGGCACCACCCGCGACTGGATTGAAAGCTGGATAAACTTTGACGGCATTCCGGCACGGCTTTTTGACACGGCGGGCTTACGGGAAACAGAAGACGTTATCGAAGCCAAGGGCGTGGAACTGACCAAAGACTTGACTCAGGATGCCGATGTCATTCTGTATCTTGTAGACAGCAGACTAGGTCTTACCCAAGATGACAAATTTTTTTTGCAAAAGGTAAGCAAGCCGCTGATTCTCGTGTGGAACAAATGCGATGCCACAGAATCTGCCTCCAGTGAACAAAAGAAAGCTGCCGATGAGGAAGATAAAAAACTTGCTTCTGTCACCTGCCCCATCTCTGCCAAAACGGGAGCAGGCATTGCAGCCTTGTGCACGGCCGTAAAAACACTGCTGCTTGCGGGCAAAGAAAGCGGACGCACACAGACAGGACTGGGAAGCGAACGCCAAAAAAAGTGCGTAGAGGCCGCGCTGGAAAGCGTTACCCATGCCCTTGCACTCACCAAAGACTACACGCTGGATGCCGTCGTGCAGGATTTGGAAGATGCACTGGATGCACTGGGAACCGTCACAGGCGATGTTACCCCTGATGACGTGCTGGAGTCAATTTTCTCTCATTTCTGCGTAGGAAAATAGTCACACAAGAACAGTCAGTCTTTGCGGCAGGACTTCCACCTTTAGGCTGGAGTTTTCGCCCAATGCCTCTCCATCGTAATGGCAGATTTGCGGCTCATCGCTGGACACTTCAATCGTATTGCAGGTAATCTCGCTAAAGGCTTTTAATTTATTCTGCAAGCCGAGCAAGATGAAAGGAAAGAATAAAAATCCCTGCCATCGTTTGATGCCTACGCCCATGCCCAAAGAAAGTTTTCCGTCAGCATTGGTGGCCGCAGGTGCCATGGGAATACCGCCGCCTTCTGTCCGACAGTTCATAAAGGCAAGGTAGAATACTTTTTTCAGGTAGCGAGTTTCTCCGCCGTCAATGCGAATCCGTGCATCGGTACACTTTAGATGGGCAAGAGTGTCCAAGGCGGCTACAACGTAAATCATTTTTCCCATACGCAGGCGGTTAAAGAATTTTTTGTAGGAAGCCTCATCAGCCTTGCGCCCAATTATCGCATCCATGCCAAAGCCACAACTGATGCCAAAGATATGCCTTGAACCGTCTGCCTTAGTCACTTGCCCCAAGTCGATTTTATGATCTCCGTCTGAGGCAAGAATTTTGGCAAGGGCTTTTTTGTAATTTTTGGTTATGCCAAGCCCACGGGCAAAGTCATTTCCGCTTCCTGTGGGAATCAAACCCAGTTTGAGTTTCGTAAAATCGGGGATGCCGTTTAAGACCGCATTTACCGTGCCGTCACCACCCATTACAATAAAACGCGCATCGCTATCGCCTGAGTTGCACACTTCCTGCACAATTTCTACGGCGCGGTGATTTGAAGATGACTTCCAGTAGGTGTATTGAAGCTCACGCTCCTTGAGAATTTTTTCGATTTTGGGGAAGAGACGGACTGCTCGCCCGCCCCCCCCGTGATCAGAAATCAGGAAGTAATACATGCTTGTTCCTGTTAAAAATTATCATCGCGGTCAAACATATGGGTCACAAATTCAACCACGAGTTTTTTATACACGTCATCGCTGAAAATCGGCTTCTGTAACAGGGCAATCGTTTCCTCAGAAAGGCAGCCTTTTTCCGCCATTTCAACGCCGCCATTGTAGTATTTATCGTGCAGCATTTTAAGCCGACGTGCTCCTCCTCGATGATGCAGAGACCTCATTTGCGGACAGGCAACAAGTTGATAGCCGCCTTTTCCCAAAATGATGTCAAACTGCTTTACAATCGGCTCATACACTACATCAATGTCACACCATGCACAGCTAGAAAGCAGGAGAATTTTCTGCCCTTCCTTCTGATTTTTGAGGCCATGCATTGGCTTGTTCATCGCATCCGGTTCATCAAGCTGCTGTCCCATGTAGGGATGCACCATGCCCACGATTCTGTCCATCAGACATTTCATCTGACCAGGTACGCTGAACAAATAAAGCGGAAAACTCCAAATAACAATGTCAGCAGTCTCCAACTTATGCCGTATAGCGGGAACATCATCGTCCTTAATGAAACAAGAGCCATCGGGCCGCCCCCAACAAGAGAGACAACCACGACAGGGCTTAATGTTCATGCGGTCAATGTAGAGATATTCGCTTTCATAGTTCCCCGATGCCATCATTCCGTCAACGAATGCACTTGTGGGAACCAGTGTTCCGCTGCGCTCGTTTTTCGGACTACAAACCATGATTAGTATTTTTTTCTTTTCCATAGTGCCTAGCGCAAATCCGGAGTCTTAATCCAGTCCTGATCGGTATAGGTACGGTTTTCGCCACCCATGCTCCAGATGAAAGTGTAGTTGCTTGTACCACAGCCAGAGTGAATTGACCAGCTGGGGTTGATGACAGCCTCATCATTGTGCATGACGATATGGCGAGTTTCCTGAGGTTCACCCATAATGTGGAAGACTACCTGATCCTCTGGGAAGTCAAAATAGAAGTAGACTTCCATGCGGCGCTCGTGTGTATGAGCCGGCATTGTGTTCCAGACTGAACCTGTTTCCAGATGAGTCATGCCCATAGAAAGCTGACAGGTCTCCAAAACAGAGGGATGGATGTACTGGTTAATCGTGCGGTCATTTGATTCTGCCGCAGAACCCATGTGCAGATGGTTTGCCTGCTCGTAGGTGATGATACGACTGGGATAGGTGCAGTGGGCAGGAGTTGAGTTCATGTAGAACTTTGCAGGATTCTTCTTGTCCTTGCTTTCCAGCGTAACTTCCTTGGTGCCTGCACCCAGATACAGTGCGTCGTAGTGGTTTACTTCAAAGGTAACACCGTCAGCCACCACAATACCGTCGCCACCAATGTTAATCATGCCCAGTTCGCGACGCTGCAGGAAATAGTCCACGCCGAAATCTTTCATTGCATCAATATTCTTGTCCAATTTGATTTTCTTATCAATGGGCATGGCACCCAGCGTAACGATGCGGTCAATATGGCTGTACACAGCCGTCACATCATTCTTTACAAAAATATTCTCTACCAGAAATTCCTTGCGGATTTCTTCTGTAGTCATGCGCTTAAATGGCTCTTTGCCTGTTGAATAACGAATGTCCATTATTTTCTCCTTGCATTCACTAATTTGCAAAAGTATAGCATATTTCTCTATTTAACGGAATAAGAAATTACTGGGATTTTCACTTATCATCAAATTACAGAAGTCGTTGCTCAGGCCACTGTCTGCAAAACCCCGCCAGTATTCCAAGGCTCCGTCAATTTTGGTAAGGCAGAGTGGCCAGTCCGTGCCAAACATAAAGCGGTGCATATAGCGGATGCGGTTTTCTTCGGAAGCATTGTCCAGAATGTCCGTCACCTCTTTCCAGATGTTTGACTTTACGCCACCAAAAGAAAAATCACTATAGACATGGGGATAGGTCACCATCAGATTAAGAATGCGTTCACGCCATGTTTCCACGGAGCCTGTTACGCGGTCAATGATTTTTTGGGAAAGGCTTTTATTCTTTGCAAGTTCAATACCCTTGTAATACTGCTGTCCAAAATGCGCAAAGTCAATGTAAAGATTGGGATGTTTTTCCAGCACCTTTTCCCAGCGTTCAGGACTGGTATACTTGAATGAATCTTCCAGCGAAACCGTGCGGAAGCCCTGATCATCACAATGGCTCACAATGGGAACCCCATGCTCCTCGCAGAAGCTAAAGAGGATTTCTGACTTTTCCCGCAATTTTTCATCATCGGGATAGGGGTCAAAGCCCATGGGCGGATAGACCTTTACGCCTGCAAAGGCATTTTTGTAGGGCAGATGGTTTTCGTCAAAGCGTTCCAGCCCCATGCGCCATTTGCCAACCTGCTTCCAGTCGTCAAGAATCTTGTCTCTGTTGGGATTCCAGCCGCTTTTTTTGCCAAAACAGGTTTCCAGCAAGTTGCGGATAAAGTCTGGCTCGTAGTTCAGCGGATTTATGCCAATGAAGGGGCGCAGAATGATGCGGCTTTCCGGGTGATTTTTTTTGTATTCGCCAATTTCGTCCAGAATCTGCATGGCCTGCTTAAAGATATCATGCTTTGGGGCTTTTCTGTAACGGATGGAAAGAGGAATGTCTGCATTAAAATCCATTATCTGCGGACAAAGCACAAGATAGTCATACGTGAGGTTTTTGCCGTTTCCGTTGATGTGGATGCCTGTGCCATTCAAAACAGGAATCAGCTTGCCGTCAGCGTATTCGCCCCGCAAATCATCTTCATACAGGGCAATTTCGTCCGCCGGCATACGTTCCATGGCATTGAGCAGGTTGAAGACATCACCTTCGCCACTTAACACACCTTTTGCAATGTAGTCCTTGGCAGACGCAAGCGCAAAGACTTCCGCACTGCCACGATTCTTTGCCAGCTCAACATATGAAGAAAGACACGCATGCTGAAGCGGAATCAAATGCATATGGGTATCAAAAGCAAAAGTCATGTCCAAAAGCCCCCCCCCTTTATTAGTGCAAGGCAAAACGGATGCTTAATGCTCCTGACGGAATTGAAGACACAAAGTCGTAGCTTCCGCTGAGAGTAATGTCGATAACTGCCAAATCAAATGCAAAACCGCCGTAAATCACCGGGCGCACATGCTCAAAGAGTCCCTTGTCGCTGCCGCCACTGAAAGTCTGGGGAAGAATACCGTAGTCTATTGCGTTCTGGATATTGCTGTTTGTCTTTAGGATTTTTGCCCAATTTGCCTTTGCATTCCAGTTGACGCTTGAACTGGTGAACATAACGCGGGCACCTGCAAAGGGGACAAAGAAAACCAATTTCTTTGAAACCTGCGCACTCAGCGAAAGGGTTGTTGCGCTAAAGTCCATTTCTGCTGCAGAGCCGTCTTTTTCCGCACCAATGTGGCCAGACATGTGGTAGACTCCCAAGCCCACAGACACTTTTGGCAGAATTGCTTCGCCTTTTAGAACAGCATAGCGAATGTCACCGCCAATCGTAAAGAAATCAAAGTAGGCAGGACTTATTGCCTTGTCCAGGGCACCGAGTTTTGAAGTGTCAAGTCCAGAAATGGTAAAGCCTACGTCAAAGGGCAGAAAAAATCCTCCCACACGCAGGTCTACGGTTGCCACAGGAAAGACCATGGTACTGGGTACGCCACCCATATCAATTCCCAGTGCCTCACCTGTTGTCTTGAGCGCATCCAATTTTAGTTTAGAAACGCCGGCATTGATACCAAAACCAAAATTCGGCTTGGGCAGGATATGACCAATCCATGCGTCTGCCCATACATTCTGCTGAAGCTGGACATTGGGAATGACGTCGGTCAGAACATCCGTCATGTCGTTCAGTCCATTAATTACCGTTCCGTAGGGCGTAGTAGTCTTGATGCTGCTATTGCTGAGAAAGTCAGTATATGCTTTCTTTGCTTCATTGACGTAACCTTCCGCTGTTGCGGAAGTTACTCCATTTTTTTGCAGCGCACTTTCAATTTCTGATTTATGGTCGTTTACGACCGATGCCAAATCATCTGGAACAGAAACCGTAAGAGTCTCGTCGC
The DNA here is from genome assembly GCA_937885175.1 of uncultured Treponema sp. Lineage (GTDB taxonomy): Bacteria > Spirochaetota > Spirochaetia > Treponematales > Treponemataceae > Treponema_D. The sequence goes on from CAKZZO010000108.1 coordinate 31,708, forward strand.
TGCCCCATGTCAGCGTTATTTCTTGGTCAGCATAGGCTGTTGATGCCACCATAAACGATGCAATTGCCACAATCGCCACAATCTTTGCTCTCTTCATACAGAAAAACCTCCAATTTTGGCCTCAAGCCTTATTGTATTGTAACACAAAAGAATGAAAAAACAAGTTCTTACTGCACATCTTCTTCAATAAATTCACTTCTTCCTGCCTGAGCTGCACGTAAACTCGCCTCGTTCAAGGCAGCCTCAATCTGTGCCGCGCTCGCACCCTCAAAATGTTCTGCCAGCCGCTCCGCGGAAATATCTGCCGCATGGGGCTTCTTCTGCATGTACATCTGCACCAGTTTTATGCGGTCTTCATAAGAGGGATAGGGCACTTTTACCCGCAAGTCAAATCGTCCGGGGCGGATAAGGGCTTCGTCCAGCGCGGCGATAGAATTGGTTGCCGCCACCACCAGAATACCGCTGTTGGGCTGAAAGCCGTCCAGTTCATTCAAAAGGGCAGTGACGATGCGGGTGTTTTCTGTTTCCAATGCAGAGCCGCTGTAGTTGCGCCGAGTACCGATGCCGTCAAATTCATCAATAAAGACAATGCAGGGGGAGCGCCTCCTCGCCTTTCTAAACAAGAGTTTTACTTTCATCGGACCAATGGCCATAAACATGCTTTCAAAATCCGTTGCCTTGGCGGGAATAAAATTCACTTTTGCTTCGGTGGCAAGAGCACGGGCAAACAAGGTCTTTCCGTTTCCGGGTGCGCCTTCCAAAAGAACGCCTTTGGGTGCGCGCACTCCTTTTTTGGCAAAATCTGCGGGATGCCGCATAATCTCCGTAACGCTGAGCATGTATTTTTTCAGTTCTTCCATGCCCACAATGTCCGCAAAGGAAACACCTGTGTGGCGCACCACCTTAAAGGTATTGGGACTGATAAATTTGCGGAAGACGATAATAATTGCGCCAAAGAAAACAACATAAAAGAACATATCGAGCATCATGGCAAAAATCTCGCCACCAGACTGTGCTACTTCCACCTGCACGCCTTTTAGCAGCATTGTCTCGTAGAGGGTGGGCGAATAGGGATTTTCCGTTACGTCGGTGTAGGAGCCTGCGTCTACGGCATGTGCTTTTGGGCGGAAATATATCTTGTCGCCGTCAAATTTTGCCTTTTCAACTTGGCCGTCCTGCAGCAACTGATAAAACTGAGTATAGGGCATATGACTGGCTTTTTCGCTAAAGCCCAACAGGTTTGGAACAAAAGTGACTAAAACCAAAAGGACTGCCACAAGCAGGCAGAGGATGACAATGAGTTTTCGTATGTTTTTTTTCATAGGGGAAGTATAGCAGATTTTTGTCTTTGCCGCATCACCCAAAGCGGCACTTCCGTCACCAGAATAATCAGCAAAATCATAATGAGCGCATAGGCATAAATATCTTCGTATTCGTTAAAATAGCCGCTGGTGTGTATGGCCTTGCCCAATGAGTCGCGGGTCTGCACCAGATATTCCGTGGAAATCACCACTTTCATGCCCATGCCCACTGCGTTGATATAGGCCTGCTTTAGGTAGCCTGCCATGAGGGGAATGTAGACCGTAAAGAGAATGCGCAGCGAAACATTGCTGTTGATTTTGTATACGTCAATCAGTTCCGGGTCAATTTGTCGGCAGCCTTCGCAGGTGGCTTCTGCAATCAGGGGCACCAGAATCAGTGTGGCGGCAATGTAGGGAACGCGACTGTATTTGGTCAGCACCATGATAATCACCACAAGTACAATCATGGGAATGGAGCGGAGCAAAATCATAAGCGGCTTAAAAAAATGACGGGCGACATCACACAAGCCTTCCACCATGCCGATAGCAATACCCGCCAGGGTAGAAATAAAAAGTGCGATAAAAAGATGAATGATGGTGGTAAAAATGAGCCTATAGGTGTGGACGCTTCCAATCAGGCGGAAAAAGGCTTTTAGAATCTCAATCACACTGGGAAAGACAAGAGCATCTCCCTTTGCCTTTCCCGCTATTTGCATCAGACAGCCGATAAAAATGATGCCCAGGCAAAACATAAGTGTGTCTTTTGTCCGATGCATTGAAGCAGGAGATTCCGCCTTATTTTTCTCCATAGTAAAAATCATCCGCTGGAATGGAGCCGCCGTACTGCTGCAAGTCAATCTGAGCAGTTGTTTCTACTTGTTTTTTTGCCTCTGCTGCACTCATAAAACGAATTGCACAGTTTGGAATGGCGGCTTCTGCAATCTTTGTGTTGGGAAGAATCTGCAGGGCAACGGCGGCTTTTGCCACAGCGTGAAGGTCGCTTGTACACTTTGCACAAGATTCCTTTGCCTGAGCCAAAAAAGCCTCGACTGCTTCGGGATGCTGTTCAATGGTTTCTGCACGGACAAAAAGACCTGCCTGGGCAAAACCGTCAAAACCACTTGCCTTTTTGTACAAGTCATTGAGGGCGTATGCCGTAATGTTCTGATTTTTCATGCGGGCGGCCGTCAGTGCAGGTTCTGCCGTAAGTACGATTGCCTTTGCGTCTGAAAGCAGGAGACTCTGAGTGTTGGCCGCACTTCCCAAATACTGCAGGGTCTTTGGCTTGATTTTATTTTTTTCCAGCACAGAAAGGGCGACAGAAGCGTTGATAGTGTTTTCGCCAAAAAGGGTGATGTCGTTCTTTTTGATGTCTTTGAGCCTGAAATTTTTCTTTTGGGAAGCAAAATAGAGATTTCCCCAAGTGACTACCGCAGCCAGTTTGTAAGTGGACTTTCCCATTTTGTAGAGTTTTGCGCCTGCATTGATGGGGGCAATGATAAAGTCTGCCTTTTTGTTGGCAAATTCCGCCGCAATGGTTTCTGCGGCCACATAGGTGTAGTCCTGGGGATTTTTTTCTGCCAGAGTTGCCAAAGCGAGGCTGGGTGCGCCATTGGGCGAAGAAACCTTTACTGTGTATGTTTCTTGTGCTGTTGCCGCAAAAAAAGTGAGCAAAGAAGCAAGTGCCAGTGCGATTGTTTTTTTCATACGATGTAATCTCCTGTTGTTTATTTTTCTTCTGTATTTTTTTCTACCCAAGAGCGAATGCCTTCTACCACGTCCACGTCAATGTCGTGCTCCACGCGGCAGGCATTTTCCTCACACTGTTCTTCCGGCAGATTAGTGATAAGCTGGAGGAATTTTGTCAGCAACTTGTGGCGGCCGTAAATGTCCTGTGCTTTTTCCAAGCCAGAATCCGTAAGTTTAATTGTGTTGCCCAAAACGAATTCTATGTAGCCGTCTTTTTCCAGAATGCCCATGGCGCGGCTTACACTGGGACGAGAGACGTTTAGTTTGTGGGCTACATCAACGGAACGGACAAAACCATTTTCTTCCTGCAGGCGAAGAATTGCTTCAAGATAATCTTCTCCCGATTCGTACATTTTCACATTTCCCCTTAGACTGTTTCTTATACTAGTATACCAAAAATCTGACCTAGCGTCAAAAAAAATTGTAGCCGTGGCTAACGAATTGCTCCGGGAACAATGCTTTGGGCATTGCGGGCGGCACACCAGGCGGCTGCTTTAAGGGCTACCGAAAACTCTTTGGCTTTCAGGTATTCGTTCAAAAATCCGGCGGCAAAACTGTCACCGCAGGCTGTCGTGTTGACGGGATGCAGTTTTTCTATCGGCTGGCGGAACAAAGTACCGTCATCTGCGGCAATCGTATCCTCCGTACCACGGGTTACGATAATGATGTTGTGCAGTTCCTTGCTTTTTTGCGTGACTGACGCAATCAGTTCTTCTTCTGAAAGTGATTTTTGCGCAAAAGTGGCGCAGTATTCCTCATTGTTGATTTTTATAATCTGCGGAGTACAAGTCTGGAGCGTGGTAAGCAAATCTTTTCCCCAAAAGTCTGCAAGGACAATCTTGCCGGCTTTGAGTGCGACTTCGCAGATACGGGCACAGATATTTGCTGACCATTGGGCAGGACGACTCCCTGCAAAAAGCAGTGCGTCTCCTATCTGCATGTATTCCTTTACGGCTTCCAGCAGTTCAATTTCTGCTTCTGCACCCGCAAGATGATAGGGGTCAACAGGCTCGTCCGCAATGACTTCTGTGGTGCTTGCATGGCTGTCGTCAAGGAGCGTCCAACAGGTGCGGGTTTTGCCTTCAATGTATATGGGATGTACATGCAGCGCGTCATCATGCGAAACCAAATCCATAAAGTGATCCGAGTTTTTGTTGCCTACGGGGCAAAGGGCGATTGAGGAACCCGACTCCAACTGATTGAGGACGCGGGAAGCATTGAGAGCCTTTCCGCTGGCATCTTCGCGCCAAATTTTTGTGCGGTTTACGTCTCCCAGAGCAAAGGAGTCAAAACAAAGCGTACGCTGTATGGTTGAACTCAGACAAACGCAAAGGATATTCATGTTTTTATTATGGTACAAACATGATTTTTTTGCAATGCGGTAGCGCTGGGAGCCCAGGGCAAACGCATTATAATCCATTCGCAAGTAAGACAAAAAGGGCACGGGTAAAAAAGTCCCAGCAAAAACGAAAAATGAGTCCGCTTACGGAAAAGCGCGTCTGGTTCGC